>DASRIR010000028.1:0-9069 GCA_035649875.1 Burkholderiales bacterium
GAAGCGCTCGAAGAGCGTGAACGCATCGGCGGTGCCGCCTGCGAAGCCGGCGAGGATGCGGTCCTGGTAGAGGCGGCGCACCTTGCGCGCGCCGCCCTTCACCACGACCTGGCCGAGCGTCACCTGCCCGTCGCCGCCCAGCGCGACCGCCGCCCCGCGGCGAACGGAAAGAATGGTAGTGCCGTGGAACTGTTCCATAGGGAACTCGAGACGAGAGGAGCAAAGATGAGGCCGGCAGGGACGAATTGCAATCCCCGCGGCGAGGTCAGTGCTGGTGCTTCATCCCGCAGTACTTGCCGATGCCGACGCTCTTGCAGTCCTTGCGCAGCTGCTCCAGGCACGCTTTCTCGCCCTTGCCGGCCTCGAGGCACTTCGCTGCCGCCTCGTGCGCAGCTGCCATGGTGCGATGGCGTTTTGCGTCTTCCTGCTCTTCCCTGGTGCCGTGCTTGGCTTGCGCGAACGCGAAGCCCGACACCGCAACGGCGGCTACAAGCACGACGAACCGCATGGTTACTTGCTCTGGACCGCGTCGGTCAGGCGGTAGAACACGCCCGTCGGATCGTCCTTGAGGACCGCAAGCTTGCCGCTCAGCACGAGCGGCTCGAAGGTGTACTTCACCGGCGCCTTGGTCTTCACTTCGACCATGGTCTCCGGGCCGCCCGGCATGCAGAAGCTGCAAGTTTGCGGCATCGCGGTGAGCACGAAGTGGCTCTGCTTGTCGCCCATCTGCAGCGGCATCATGAAGCCCTGGACCTTGACGTCCTTGTTGTCCAGCGCGGCGACCGCAGGAGCGAACTTGGGTACGTAGCGATCCTTTTGCTTTACCAGCTCGACCTGAGAAAACACGTTCCAGGACACGACGTCGTTGCGGTCCGGGAGCGGCTTGAACTGGTTCGGATCCATGCCCGGCGGCGCCTGGTGCTGCGCGAATGCCGGAAGCGCGAGGAGCATTGCTGCCAAGAGAGCGATCGTCTTCATGGGCGAAAGTATATGCCTGTCATCCTTGCGCGAGTGTGCGCGATACGTCAGTCCGATAGGCACGCACGGCCGGCAAGAGTGCCGCGACAAGCCCCACCGCCAGTGCGACGCCCAGCACCCAGAACTCCTCCGGCCGCCATGCCAGGCCCGTGACCGGATATTGCTGCTGGGACTCGAGCCAGGCGCCCAGGATCGAGGCAAGGGCGTGGCCGAGGGCGAGTCCGGTCAACGCGCCGAGGAGCGCTAGCACCACACCTTCCATCACCAGCAATCCGAAGAGCTTGCCGCGCGAAGCGCCGAGCGTGCGCATGACCGCGAGCTCGTAGCGACGCTCTTCGAGCGCGGTGTAGAGCGCGATGAAGACCGAAAGGCCTGCTGCGAGCATCAAGATGAGCGCAAACGCGCGCAGCGCTTCGACGCCCACGCCGACGATGCGGAACAGGCGTGCCGTCTCATACGCCGGCGACGCCGCCTGCAGCTCGCTTTGCGAGTTGATCTGCCGCGGCAGCATCGCGGCTGCGAGCGGCGATGCGTATTGGATGAGGAGCACCGTCACCTCGCGCGCCTCCTCCAGCGCCTTGCGGTCCGCCTCGTCCTGCGGCCCTTGGTGCTCCTCGTGCACCTGCCAGA
The DNA here is from genome assembly GCA_035649875.1 of Burkholderiales bacterium. GTDB lineage: Bacteria > Pseudomonadota > Gammaproteobacteria > Burkholderiales > SG8-39 > SCGC-AG-212-J23. The sequence goes on from DASRIR010000028.1 coordinate 1,609, forward strand.
CGCTCTCGATGCTCGTGAGCACCAGCCGGTCCAGCACCGAGTTCGTCTTCGCGAGAATTCCCACCACCGTGTACGGCGCCTCCGCGTGCTCCTGGCCCTCGCCACCGACGCCGTGCGCGCCGGCGAACGTGCCGCCGACCGCGACGCCGGTGCGCGCGGCGACCTCGGACCCGAGCACGGCCTCCATCGGCTTGTCGTGCAGACGGCCCGACTGCAACTCGGCGCCGTAGTGCTGCGGATATTCCTTCGGCGCGCCGACGATGCGGTAGCTCTTCCAGCTGTCGCCGAGGGCGAGCGGGATCGCGCGCTTGACCATCCTGTTCTTGGCAAGCAACTGAACGGAAGACAGAGGAATGTTCCCGGTCGGCGCGTCGAGGTGGTAGATCCCCGAAAGGATCAGCTGCATCGGGCTGCCCTTGGCGCCGACGACGAGGTCGATGCTGCGCGCGTCACGGTGCATGCGCTCCTCCAGCTGGCTCACCACCAGAACGAGCAACGTGATGGTGGCCACGCCGAGCGCGAGCAGGACCAGACTGAGCACGGTCTGCAGCGGGCGCGCGCGCAGGTAGCTTGCGGAAAGCGTCGCGAGGTTCAGAGCTCGAGCCTTTCCCGGAACTTGCCTTTCACGCGGGCGTCGTGCGTCGCGACCACGAGTGTCGCGCCGTGCCGCGCGGCCTGCTCCGACAGGAGATCGACCACGCGGGCCGCAGCGGCGTCGTCCAGATTCGCGGTCGGCTCGTCGGCGAGCAGTACCTTGGGGCGATTCACCACGGCGCGCGCGATCGCCACGCGCTGCTGCTCACCCTGCGAGAGCTCGCTCGGACGGCGCGCGCCTTTCGCCGCCACGCCGAGCGCGCCGAGTGTGTCCGAGATCCGCGCGTCGTCCTGCGGCACCTGCGCCAGGTATTGCGCGAGGCGCAGGTTGTCGCGCACGCTGAGATGCTTCACCAGGTGCAGGGCCTGCAGCACGATTCCGACCGTGGAGGCACGCCAGCGGTCCAGGCGGGCGCCTTCGAGGTTGCGGAGAGTCTCGCCCGAAACCTCGACCTCGCCTTCAGTCGGCCGAATGAGCCCGGCCAGGACGTGCAGCAGTGTGGTCTTGCCGCAGCCGGAAGGGCCGAGCACCAGCCAGCGCTCGCCTTGCGCGACCTTCCACTCGGCGAGGCGCAGTGCCTGCGTCTCACCGTAGCGGTGCGCGAGTCCGCGGACCGCAATCACCTAGCTAGGCATTCCTCCAAGCCGGCGAGGAAGATGTCCTTCGGCAGCTTCTTGCCGATGAAGACCAGCAGCGAGCTCTTCTTCTCGCTTTTTCCCCAGGGCTTGCCGACGTCGCCGCCCATCATCATGTGCACGCCTTGGAACACGACGCGCTCCTTCTTGCCCTTCATCCACAGGATGCCCTTGTAGCGCAGGAGGTCCGGGCCGTACACCTGGATCATGCCGGAGAGGAAGCTCTCGAGCTTCTGCCCGTCGAACGGCTTGTCCGCCTTGAACACGAACGACTCGACCTCGTCGTGGTGCTCGTGCGCGATGCTGGTGAGGAACTCCGGGTCGAGCTCGAGGATCGCGTTCAGGTTGAAGCCGCGGATGTCGAGCACCTCGTCGAGCGGCGCGTTGCCGAAGTGCACTTTCTTGATCGGCGCGCGCGGATTCATCTTCTTCAGGCGCTTGGAGAGCTTGTCGGCCTCGTCCTCGCTCACCAGGTCGGTCTTGGAGAGCAGGATGCGGTCCGCGAAACCGACCTGTTCCTGCGCCTCGTGGAACTCGTCGAGCTGCTTCGGCGCGTGCTTGGCGTCCACCAGCGTGATGATGGAATCGAGCAGGTAGTAGTTGCCGATCTCCTCGTCGGTGAAGAAGGTCTGCGCCACCGGCCCCGGGTCCGCCATGCCGGTGGTCTCGATCACCACGCGGTCGAATCGCAGGTCGCCCTTGTCGCGCTTCTCCTTGAGCGTGCCGAGGATGCGGATCAGGTCGCCGCGCACCGTGCAGCAGATGCAGCCGTTGTTCATCTCGACGATCTGCTCGTCGCCCGACTCGATGATGTCGTTGTCGACCCCGACCTCGCCGAATTCGTTCTCGATTACCGCGATGCGGTGGCCGTGGTCCTCCTTGAGGATGCGGTTGAGCAGCGTGGTCTTGCCGCTGCCCAGAAAGCCGGTGAGGATGGTCACCGGCACCATGTTCTGCTCTTGCATGGAAGCTCCTTGAAGGAGCGGATTTTAATCTAGTGGCGATGCGAAGTGCCGCGAGCGAGCGAGTAGTGCTCGCGCAGCAGGTCGCGCCCGAAATCGCCGCTGAAATCGCGCCACACCGTGTGGATGTGGTTGCCGTCGTTCTGCGAGGCGTCGTACTCGATGAGGAAGAGCGGGCCCTGCACGCGATAGTAGTGCGGCCGGCCGCGCGCGGTCGAACCCGCCCAGCCGAAGCGAATGGCCTCGATCCCGCCCTTCTTCGCGCGCACGAGACGCGCCTGTGCCAGGCCGGGCTCGAAGCTGCCGGCGTAGACCTCGACGAGCTTCCAGAGCAGCGCACGCTGCTTTTCGTCGAGCTTGGCGCCCGCGATCCCCACCGCACCGAGCGGCTCGACCTTGTCCTTGTTGCCGGTGATGAGGTCGCCATACGTGCGCGCCTCGAACACCGCCTCCCGACGCTCCGCCTCGCCGAGCGACTCGAGCAGCGCCCAGCCCGCGTCGTGCTCCTCCGCCAGCGCGCGCAGCCCCTTGCGCGGCCCCGCCGCCACCGTCGCCGGGTTGGCGCCGAAGAAGCTCGGCGTGTCGACCGCGAGCTTGTCGCCCGCGAGAGTGAAGTTGAGCGACAGGTGGTGCCCCTCGAAGCGCCAGCCCCAGCGCCGCACCGCATCGGGTGTGCCGTACACGGTGAGATGGTAGCGCTCGGGGTCGCGCATCCAGCCGAAGGTTTCGATCTCGCGCAGCACGATCTCGAGCTCGATGATGTTGGTCACCTTGCGGTAGCCGGTGGCGGACAGCGCGGTGCGCAACAGGCCATGGACCTGCTCGCGCGCCTTCGGATCGAGCTCCTTCAGGGAAACCCCGTTTCGGCTGCGCGGCGTGTAGTGCCAGTCGGTCCGGTCGCGGTCCTCGAATGGCCGCATCGCCTGCGCGCGGCTTTTCTCCGGCAGCGACGCGAGCACGCGCTCCACCGAAGCGCGCATTTTCGCCGCGGGGGATTGCGCCGCTACGCCGCCCGCTGCGAAAAAAAGTAGCAGCATGCCGAGCAGCCGGCTCATGACGGAAGTTGTGGTAGCACCTTTTCGGCCATCAGCTCCATCGAGCGGCGCATCGCCGCAGGATCGGACCAGTCGTGGCCGACATAGAGCAGCGTGCCGAAGGGGCCGATGTGCTCGCGGAAGGCGAGTAGCTTGTCAGCCACCTCGTTCGCGGTTCCGGCGATCAGCAGCTGCGAGACCAGGTAGTCATCCGTAATCGCTTCGTCCGGAACCGCGGGGTCATGCTTGAAAAACGCATTGCCGCGCGTACGTTGCGCCTTGCGCTGCAGGTTGCGGAAGTAATAGGCGAACGGGTTGCCCGGGGCGCTGATCATCCGACGCACGGCGGCGTCGTCGTCGCCGACGAAGATGCTCTTCGCTACGCGCCAGTCCTCGGGCCGTGCCGCCCGCCCGCCCCGCGCGCAGCCCTCGGCGTACTTCGACCAGTGCGTCTTGATTACCCAGGGGTGCACGAAGTTCGCCGAGACGGGAGTCCAGCCGCGCTCTGCTGCGGCGGCGATGCCGTTCGAGCTCGGAAGAATCGCCGTGATGACGATCGGCGGGTGCGGCTTCTGGAAAGGCTTCAGCATCCCGCCCATGCCGAGATCCGGGGTCCACGTCCGCTCGGTAGTCAGGTTCCATCTGCGCCCCCGCAATCGATAGGGGGGCTCCTGCGTCCACAAGGCGATGATGTGATCCATCGCCTCGACGAAGATCGCGTTCCGGTCCTCGTCCATCGTCTGCATCATCTCGGCGTCGGACAGCAGGCCGCCGGGCCCGACCCCCAGGATGAAGCGGCCTTCGAGCAGCGTGTCGACCATGGCGATTTCGGCCGCGGTCGCCGCCGGGTGGCGGTTCGCGAGGTTGACCGTGCCGCTGCCGAGCTTGATGCGGCGCGTGTCGCGCGCGAGCGTCGCGATGAAGATCAGGCACGAGGTAATGGTCTCGGCGAGGTCGGTGATGTGCTCGCCGATAAACGCTTCCTCGAAGCCGAGTCGCTCGGCAAGCAGCACCGCCTCCCGGTCCTCTTCCAGCGTTTTGCGCCAGTCGCGGCCGACCGGGTGCAGCGGCATCGTGAAATAGCCGAGCTTCATGCTAGCAAAAGCGCGCGTGGCGCTCCTTGCAGACGCGCAGCACTTCGTCCGGATCGCGCTGCCACCAGTCGAGCTCGGAGAAGATCTCCACCTCCTGGAAGCCCGCGTAACCCGCCTTTTCTACCCATGAGCGGATGCGCGGCAGGTCGATGACGCCATCGCCCATCATTCCGCGGTCGTTCAGGAGATCGCGCGTCGGCACCAGCCAGTCGCAAATGTGATAGGCGAATATGCGGCGCCCTGCCCGCTTCACTTGGGATTCCAGTTTCGGATCCCACCACACGTGGTAGACATCGACCGCGACGCCGAGCCCGTCACCGAGCGTGTCGCACAAATCCAATGCCTGCTCGAGCGTATTGATGCACGCGCGCTCGGCCGCCTGCATGGGATGCAGCGGCTCGATTGCGAGCGGCACGCCCGCCTTGCGCGCTTCCGGCAGGATCGCGGCGATGCCATCGCGCACGGCTTCCCGGGATTTCGCCAGGTCCTTGGATCCCGCCGCCAAACCGCCGACCACCAACACCAGGCATTGCGCGCCGAGCTCGTGCGCCTCCTCGATCGCGCGCCGGTTGTCGTCGCGCCAGTCCTTTGCCGAGAAGAAGCCGCCGCGGCACAAGCCAGTCACGGTGAGGCCGTGGGCGCGAATGGCCTTCACCGCCTCCTTCACCCCCATGACCCCAAGTTGGTCGCGCCAGGGCGCGATGCCGCGGATGCCGTGGCGCGCGCAACCGTCGATGATCTGCGCGAGGTTCCACTGCTTGCGAACCGTCGCGGTGTTCAAAGACAGGTCCATTACAGCGTGCCGGGTGGGAACAGCCTCGGCAGGAAGAGCGGGATCTGCGGGAAGACGATGATCAGCGCCAGGACGAGAAGCATCGGCACAAGAAAAATCATCACGTCCTTCAGCGCGTCGACCAGGCGAATGCCGGCGACGTGCGCCGCGATCATCAGGCACAGGCCGTAAGGCGGCGTCACCAGGCCGAAGGCGAGCGAGACGATGCCGATGATCGCGAAATGGATCGGGTCCATGCCGACGCTCTTCGCGAGCGGCTCGAGCACCGTGCCGACGATGACGATCGCCGGGATCGCGTCGAGGAAGCAACCAACCACCAGGAACACGCCCGCGATGAAGAAGCCGGTAGCGATCGGCCCCATTTCCCAGGCGGCGACGCCGGCCAGCAGCGCCTTGGGGATCTGGTAGTAGGCGAGCAGCCAGCCAAACGCCGAAGCGGTGCCAACGCAGAAAAGCGCCACCCCGGTGAGGCGCCCGGTGTCGGACAGGGCGATATACAGGCCCTTCAGGTCCATTTCGCGGTAGACCAGCATGGTAAGCGCAGCGGCGTAGAGCACCGCGATGCACGCCGATTCGGTTGCGGTGAACCAGCCGAAGATCTTGCCGCCGATGATGATGAGCGGCGTCATCAGCGCCGGCACGGAGATCGCGATCGCCTTCAGCGTCTCGTTGAGGGTGGCGCGGGGATAGGTCGGGTAGCCGCGCCGCACCGCATATGCATGCACTGTCGCCATCTGCGCGAGCCCGATGAGCAGTCCCGGGATGATGCCGGCGAGGAACAGGCCGCCGATCGAGACCGTGAGCAGGCCGCCCCACACGATCATCAGGATCGAGGGCGGGATGATGACCGCCAGCACCGCCGAGACCGCCGTGACCGCGACCGAGAAGCTGTCGTCATAGCCCTCCTTGCGTTGCGCCTCGATGAAGATCTTCGACTGGCTCGCGGCGTCGGCGGTCGAAGAACCGGAAATGCCGGCGAAGAAGATCGACAGCACGACGTTCACCTGCGCGAGTCCACCGGGGAAATGGCCGACCAGGTCGCGCGAGAGGCGCACCAGGCGCGTGGTGATGCCGCCGACGTTCATCAGGTTCGCGGTCAGCAGGAAGAACGGCACCGCCAGCAGGATGAACGAGTTGTAGGCGTTGAAGGTCTCCTGCACCAGGTTCTGCGGCGTGAAGCGGTCCTCGATCAGGAAGATCGGCAGGCAGGCGAGGCCAAGCGCGAACGCGACCGGCACGCGCAGCACGAGCAGCGCGAAGAACACGCCGAACATGATGATGCTTGCCGTACCCGGGTCGAGGATGGTCGCGCCGGTCACGTGATGCTCCCGGGAACCTCGTCAGCCGGCCGGGGCGCCGGCGGCGCCGCCTTTCCCGCGATGATCCGGAGGTCGTCCCACATCTGCTCGCCCAGGAACAGCAGCCAAGTCACGCCGGCAAGCGGCCAGGGCAGATGGATGTACCAGAGAGGCAGCTCGGCGAGCTCCGAGATGCGGTTGAGCGCGAAGCGGGTGAAGTCGATGCCCCACCACAGGAACACGAACGCGAAGACCAGCACGAACACGCTGGCGACGAGGCGGATCAGGGCCTGCGCGCGCGCGTTGAGCGGCGGCCAGAGGTCGACCACGAAGTGCGTGCCCTCGCGGATGCCGATCATGGCGCCGAGCATGATCGACCAGATGAAGCAAAAGCGCGCCATCTCCTCGGTCCAGATGTAGCTCGGGATGAGCGCGGTGTAGCGCGAGAAGATCTGCAGCGACACCGGGATGATCAGGATCGCGACCGAGGCGACCAGCAGCCACGACAGCAGCCGGCTGTACCAGAACGTTATTTTTCGGAACACAAGAAAACGGCGGCCTACGCCGCCGTTTCTCCCTTTTTCGAAAACCTACTTGATGGCGTTGATCTTGGCGAGGATCGCCTCGGCGCCGATCTCCTTGGCGTAGTCGGCCATCACCGGGTCGACCAGCTTCTTCATCTGCTCGCGGTCGGCGAAGGGCACGCGCTTGAGCTTGCCCTCCTTCTCCAGCTTCACGAGCTTCTGCTCGTCCTCGCTCGACTCGATTTGGCGGCCGTAGGCGCCGGCCTCCTTGCCGGCCTTGAGCACCGCGGCCTGCAGGTTCTTGTCGAGCTTCTTGAAGGTCTTGCCCGAAAAGCACAGCGGCCGGATGGTGATCGCATGCTGCGTCATCGCGAGGTGCGGCGCGACCTCGTAGAACTTCATCTGCTCGACGCCCGCGGCTTCGTTCTCGCCGGCGGCGATGACGCCGTTCTGGATCGCGTTGTACACCTCGTTGTAGGCGATGACGGTCGGCGCCATGCCCGCGGCCTGGAAGGTCTTGCTCCAG
>DASRIR010000029.1:0-6873 GCA_035649875.1 Burkholderiales bacterium
ACGTGGTAATAAGGATGCGGCCCTTGACCCGGTTCTCCTTCATGTGCGCGCCGAGCTTCTGTCCGAGGATGAAGGCCGCGTCGAGGTTCACCGCGATCATCTCGCGCCATTCGGCGTAGTTCACCGCCATCATGTGCTTCGCTTCCTGGCGCGGCGGGCTTGCGCAGTGCACGAAGATGGAGACATGGCCGAGCGCGCGGATCGCGTCTTCGGCAAGCTGGGAAGCGCCCTGCGGCGTGGCGAGGTCGGCCTCGTTCATGTCGGCACGGTAGACGCGCGCCCCTTCGGCTTCGATCGCCTCGGCCATGGCACGGCCGATGCCGCGCCGGGCGCCGGTGACGAGCGCGCGGTCCCCCTCGAGCAGTTTCATGCGGCCAGTATCCCACAGCCCATGCTAGACTGACCAGTCTAGTTCCCATGGCCGCCATTCATCGCAGTCGCGTGCTGCGCGCCGCCACCAGCTCGTTTCTCGCCCGCGGCTACGGCTCGAGCGTGGACGACATCGCGCGCCGCGCGCGCGTCGCGAAGCAGACGGTCTACCAGCATTTCGCGAGCAAGGACGAGCTTTTCAAGGCGGTCGCCGAGGAGCTCGCCAAGCGCGTGCTCGTCGAGCTCGAAGGCGGCGATATACGCGCGAGCCTGCTGCGCTTCGGGCTCGCCTACCGCAGCCGCGCGCTCGGCGCGCAGGGCATCGCCACCTTCCGCACGCTGGTCCCCGAGGTGCCGCGCTTCCGCGCGCTCGCGCGCACGATGTACGCCAACACCGCTGGCGAGATGGTGCGACGGCTCGCCGGATTCCTGCGCGAGAAGCTCGAAGTGGAGGATGCGGAATTCGCCGCCGAAATGTTGCTCAGCATGCTGACCGGCCACGACCGATTGAAGCGCCTCTTCGCCGTGCCGCCTGGAAGCGAGAGCGAGGCGAAGCGCACCGAGCGCATTGTCGATACTTTCCTGAAAGCAGTCCAACGATGAGAACGCTAGTCGCATTGCTCGGCGTGGTGCTCGCTGCGTGCAGCCAGGGTGATGCCCGGCAGCAGGAGAAGAAGAAGGACGCGCCGCCGCCCGCGGTGCCGGTGACGGCAATCCAGGTCGCGCCGCGGGCCGTGCCCGTGAGCTTCGAGGCCGTCGCGCGCACCGAGGGCTCGCGCGAGGTGCAGGTGCGCGCGCGCGTCACCGGGATTCTGGAGCAGCAGCTCTACACCGAAGGCGAGCGCGTCAAGGAAGGCGCGCTGCTCTTCCGCATCGAGCGGGCGCCGTTCGAAATCGAGCTCGCGCAGGCGCGCGCCGCGCTCGTGCAGGAGACCGCGCGCCGCAATCTCGCGCAGCAGGAGTCCGAGCGCCTGAAAGGGCTTGCCGACCGGCGCGCCATCAGCCAGAAGGAGGCCGATCAGGCGTCCTCAACGCGAGAGCAAAGCGCCGCCGCGGTGCAGATGGCGCAGGCGCGCGTGCGCCAGGCGGAGCTCAACCTGTCGTACACCTTGGTGCGCGCGCCGATCGGCGGCGTCACCGGGCGCGCGATGCAGTCGGTCGGGAGCCTGGTCTCGCCGAACGCCGAGTCGGCCCTCCTCACCACGCTCACGCGCGGCGACCCGATCTGGGTGCGCTTCGCGCTCTCCGAGCAGGAATATTCGCGCGTGCGCGGCGGCGAAATCATCGAGGTACAGGTCGAGCTCGCCGACGGCAAGCCGTATCCGCACAAAGGGAAGGTGAATTTCGCCGGCTCGACCGTCGACGCGGCCACCGGCACAGTACAGATGCGCGCCGAGCTGCCGAATCCGAAGCTCGAGCTCCTGCCCGGGCAGTACGTGCGCGCCAAGGTGATCGCAGGTACCCAGCAGGCGTTCGTCGTGCCGCAGACCGCGGTCGCGCAGAACGACAGCGGGCGCTTCGTCTGGGTGACCGATGGTGAGAAAGCGACGCCGCGCCCGGTGCGCACCGGAAATTGGCTCGGCGCGGATTGGGTGATCCTCGACGGGCTCAAGGAAGGCGATCGCGTGATCGTCGACAACCTGGTGCGTCTGCGTCCCGGCATCGCGGTGGCGCTCAAGTGAGCCGCTTCTTCATCCACAGGCCGGTGTTCGCCGGCGTGATCGCGATCGTCATCGTGCTGGCCGGCCTCCTAGCGGCGAAGCTGCTCGCGGTCGCGCAATATCCGGAGATCGCGCCGCCGACGGTGCTCATCACCACCTCGTATCCCGGCGCGAGCGCCGAGACGCTGTCGCGCACCGTAGCGGCGCCGATCGAGGAGCAGCTCTCCGGCGTCGAGCGGCTCTCCTACTTCAGCTCGACCTCGTCGTCCAACGGCAACCTGCAGGTCACGGTCACGTTCGAGCCGGGCACGAACGTGGACCAGGCGATCTTCGAGGTGAACAACCGCGTGCAGCGCGCGCTGCCGCGGCTGCCCGACGAAGTGCGGCGCAACGGCGTCATCGTGCAGAAGCGCTCCTTCGACATCCTGCTCGTCGTCTCGCTCACCTCGCCGGGCAATCTGCGCGACACGCTGTTTCTCTCGAACTACGCCTCGCTCAACATCGTCGATGAGCTCAAGCGCCTGCCCGGCCTCGCCGACGTCACCATATTCGGCGCGCGCGACTATTCGATGCGCGTCTGGGTGAACCCCGAGAAGATGGCGCGCCTGGGCGTGACGACCGCCGACGTGGCGGCCGCGCTGCGCGCGCAGAACGCGCAGTACGCAGCCGGCCGCATCGGCACCGAACCGGCGCCGCCCGGGCAGAACATCGTCTACACGGTCACTGCGCAGGGGCGGCTGGTCGAGCCCGAGCAGTTCGGCGAGATCGTCGTGCGCGCGCAGGGGCCGCAGGGCGTGCTGCGCCTGAAGGACATCGCGCGCCTCGAGCTCGGCGCGCTCAACTACGACACTTCCAATACGCTCGACGGCCAGCCGACCATCGGCATGGCGACCTACCTGCAGCCCGGGGCCAACGCGCTCGAAGTCGCCGACCACGTCCGCAGGCGCATGAACGAGCTGCGACCCGCGTTCCCCGAGGGCGTCGACTACGCCATTCCATTCGATACCACGCGCTTCGTCGACGCCTCGATCCGCGAAGTGAACAAGACCATCTTCGAGGCCGCGCTGCTCGTGCTCGCGGTGGTGTTCCTCTTCCTGCAGACGTGGCGCGCGACGCTGATCCCGATGATCGCCGTGCCGGTGTCGCTGATCGGCGCGTTTGGCGGGCTTTGGATGGTGGGCTTTTCCATCAATACTCTGACCTTGTTCGCGCTGGTGCTCGCCATCGGTATCGTTGTCGACGACGCCATCGTGGTGCTCGAGAACGTCGAGCGCCTGATGCGAGAGGAGAAGATGCGGCCGTTCGAGGCGGCGCTCGAGGCCATGCGCGAAGTCTCGGGCGCGGTGGTGGCGATCGTGCTCGTACTCTGCGCGGTGTTCATCCCGGTGGCGTTCCTCGGCGGCATCGCGGGTCAGCTCTACCGCCAGTTCGCCGTGACGCTGACTTTCGCCGTGGTGATCTCGGGCTTCATCGCCCTCACGCTCACGCCCGCCCTGTGCGCGATCCTCATGAAGCAGGGGCACCACGAGTCGCGCCTTTTCCACCCGTTCAACGTTGGCTTCGCGTGGACCACGCGGCGCTTCCTCGGCGGCGTATCGCTGCTCCTCAAGCACCCCCTGCTGTCGCTCCTCGGTTTTGTGTTGATTGTCGGCCTCTGCGTGGTGCTCTTCCTGCGCGTGCCATCGAGCTTCGTGCCGGCGGAAGACCAGGGCTACATCTTCGGCAACGTGCAGCTGCCCGACGGCGCGACGCTCGAGCGCACGCGCAAGGTGGCGGGCGACCTCGGCAAGATCGCGCAGTCGACCCCGGGCGTGCAGAACGTGATGGTGATCAACGGCTTCGATCTTCTGGGCGGCGGCAACAAGACGAATGCCGCCACCATGTTCATCCCGCTCAAGCACTGGGACGAGCGCAAGGACCGCTCCGCGCTGGCGGTCGCAGGCGACGTCGCGGCGAAAGGCTCGGCGCTGCGCGAAGGCATGGCGCTCGCGTTCAATCCGGCCGCAATCCGCGGTCTCGGCACCGCGGGCGGCTTCGAGCTCTACGTGCAGGCGCGCAGCGACCCGAGCCCGCAGCGCCTGTTCCAGGTGACGCAGGCATTCCTCGGCGCGCTGCGCGAGCACGCGCAACTCACCGGCATCAACTCGTTCTACCGCCCGACGGTGCCGCAGCTCCACGTGGAGGTGGATCGCGAGAAGGCGATCTCGCTCGGCGTGCCGGTGCCCGAGGTGTTCGAGGCGCTGCAAAGCACCATGTCCGCGCTCTACGTGAACGACTTCAACAAGTTCGGCCGCACCTACCGCGTGCAGATGCAGGCCGACGCAGCCTTCCGCGCCCAACCCGAGGACCTCGGCTCGGTGTACGTGCGCTCGCAGACCACGCGCGAGATGATCCCGCTCAAGGCGCTCATTCGCACGAGCAGTGTCATCGGCCCGGAGCAGCTCGAGCGCTTCAACGGCTTCGTTGCCGCGCGCGTACTCGGCAACGGCCGGCCCGGCGTGTCCTCCGGCGAGGCGATCCGCGCGGTCGAGGAAGTCGCGGCAACGGCGCTGCCCGAGGGCTACCAGATCGCCTGGTCGGGCCAGGCGTTTCAGGAAAAGCGCACCGGCCGCGCTTCGGCCATCGCCTTCTCGCTCGCCATCGTCATGGTGTTCCTCATCCTCGCCGCGCTTTACGAGCGCTGGCTCCTGCCTTTCGCCGTGGTGATGGCGGTGCCCTTCGCCGTGGTGGGCGCGCTTGGCTTCGTGTGGATGCGCGGACTCGAGAACGACATCTACTTCCAGATCGGCCTGGTCGTGCTGATCGGCCTCGCGGCGAAGAATGCCATTTTGATCGTGGAATTCGCGCAGCAGGGCTTCCTCGAGGGGAAAAGCGCGGTCGAGGCGGCGCTCAACGCGGCGCGCCTTCGCTTCCGGCCGATCGTCATGACCTCGCTCGCTTTCGTGCTGGGCGTGCTGCCGCTCATGCTCTCGACCGGCGCCGGCGCCGGCGCGCGACGCTCGATGGGCACCGGCGTGGTCGGCGGCATGCTGATCGCGACCTTCGTCGCGACGATCTTCATCCCGCTTTTCTTCGTGCTGGTCGCGCGGCGACGCAAGCCGCGTCACGCGCCCGAGCCGGCACCGGCCGAATGAGGGCGCTTCTCCTGCTCGCGCTGCTCGCCGGCTGCAGCGTCGGCCCGAAGTACGAGCGCCCCGAGATGCCGCTGCCCGCCGAGTTTGCGGCGCCCGCGCCGGCAGCCGGCGCTGAAATCCCGCCCGACTGGTGGAAGCTGTACGGCGACGCCCAGCTCGACGAGCTCGTCGCCTCGGTGCGCACGCGCAATGCGGATCTGCGTATCGCGGCGGCGCAGGTCGAGGAAGCCGAAGCGGTGCTACGCCAGGCGCGCGCCGCGGTGTTTCCGGAAATCACGGGTTCCTTCACTCGCACGCGCTCGCGCGTCGGCACCCTGACCGCACCGCCGCCGGTGGCGAGCGCGCCGCTCGAGCGCAACGACGCGCGCCTCGTGGTCTCGACTTCCTACGAGCTCGACTTCTGGGGCCGCGTCCAAGGTGCCGGTGCGGCGGCGCAAGCCGGCCTGACCGGCGCGCAGCTCACGCGCGAGGTGGTTACGCTCACCCTCGGCGGGCTCACGGCGCAGACCTATTTCGGCCTGCGCTCGCTCGACGCGCAGATCGAGGTGCTCACCCGGAGCATCAAGCTGCGCCAGGAGTCGCTCGCCATCGCCGAGGCGCGCGCCCAAGCCGGACTCGCCTCCGAGCTCGATGTGCACCAGGCGAGAGGCGCGCTCGCCGATGCGCTCGTGCAGCGCCGCGACGCGGGACGCAACCGCGCGCTGCTCGAGCGCCAGCTCGGACAGCTCTCGGGAACGCTCGATCTCAAGCTCGCGGGCGGCGACCTTTTCACGCTGCCGGTACCGCCAACGCCGCCCGCCGGTCTGCCCTCGAGCCTGCTCGAGCGGCGACCCGACATCCGCGCCGCCGAGCAGACCATGGTGGCGGCAAACGCGCAGATCGGCATCGCGCGCGCCGCGCGCTTCCCCGCTGTCTCGCTCACCGCCTCGGCGGGCGGACAGAGCGCCGCGGTCGAGGACATCGTGCGGAGCGGTGTGTGGTCGCTCGGCCTGGGCATCGTCATGCCGCTCTTCGACGCCGGACGGCGAGCGGCGGTCGAGGACCAGACGCAGGCACGCTACCGGCAGACGGTCGCGTCATGGCAGCGCTCGGTCGAAGGCGCCTTCCGCGAAGTCTCCGACGCGCTCGTCAACCTCGAGCAGGCGAGCGCATCCGAAGCCGATCTGCGCGAGCGCCTTGACGCCGCGCGCAACGCGCTCGAGCTCTCGCGCATTCGCTACGACTCCGGCTACTCGCCGTATCTCGAGGTCCTGGACGCGCAGCGCACCGCCAATGACGCGGAACTCGCCTTCGTGCGCAACCGCCAGGCACGCCTCGCCTTCAGCGTCGACCTGATGAAGGCGCTCGGCGGCGGCTGGAGCGAGAAAAACTAGGCAAGACCGGCCTTGGCGCGCTTCGCCGCGAGGCGCTCGCGCGTCTTGGCAGTCTCGACGACGAAGCGCACATGCTGGCCGCGCCCGACCTGCTCCACCGGGTCGTGCACCGAGAATTCGAAGGTCACCTTGCGCCGGTCGAGCTCCGCGATGCGCGCTTCGATTCTGACCGTGAGACCGAGCGGCGTCGCCGCGAGGTGGTCGATGGACACGTGCGCGCCCACCGAGTCTTCGCCGGGATCGAGATGCGCGAGCAGGAAATCGCGGCATGCGTACTCGACATCGCTCACCATGCGCGGCGTGGCGTACACCATGCCCTCTTTGCCCATGAAGCCG
>DASRIR010000030.1:0-5274 GCA_035649875.1 Burkholderiales bacterium
GACATAGCCACAACTTGTACATCGGCACGGTGAACAGCTTCACCCTGCGCTCGAGCAGCGTTCACCACGCGAACCTCGGCCACAACGTGAAAAGCCGCGCGCTGAAAAACTTCATTCTCCATAGCCGCATCATGGACGAGCACGATGGACGCTCAAGCTACGCGATCGACCTTCCCGATGGCGGCCTTGCCTTCGTTATCGGCAACCTCATCCAGCAGGGCCCCCTCAACGACAACCGCACCGTCGTAGCCTATGGCGCCGAGGGCCTCAGGAACCCGTCGAACGAGCTCTACTTCGTGAATAACACGTTGGTGAACGATGACCCCGGGGGTGGGCGATTCATCTTCGTCAAACCCGGCACGCCGCGTGCTCGCATTGTCAACAATATCTTCGCGGGCCCCGGGGCGATTGTGGTCGGGCCGGCCGAGCTGCAGAACAACACCCGTCTGGCAATGTCCGATTTCGTCGGGGCGGAAAACTTCGACTATCGGCTCAAGCATGGCGCCGCGGCGATCGGTCGTGCAGTGAATCCCGGCGTGGCGCACGGCATCCCTTTATGGCCCGCGGCGCAGTACGCACATCCCGCACGAAGCCGCGTGCGAAGCGGCGCTCTGCCTCGCGATATGGGGGCCCTGCAGTTCGAAGGCGCACACTAGGCGGGAATCGCTGTCATGTGCGGCATATTCGGGATCCTGAATCTGGACGGTCGCCCCGTTGAGCTGAGCGCGCTGCAGGCCATGGCGCGAGCCACGGTGCATCGCGGTCCCGACGACGAGGGCTTCCATGTAGACCGGGCATGCGGGCTCGGCATGCGGCGGCTCTCCATCATCGACCTCGCCGGCGGCCACCAGCCGCTTTCGAATGCCGAGGCTAGCTTGACGCTGGTATGTAACGGGGAGATCTATAACTTTCGCGAGTTGCGCGACGAGCTCCGCGCCGCCGGTCACTGTTTCCGCACCGGTTCGGACAGCGAGGTCATTCTTCACGGCTACGCGCAATGGGGTGACGAAGTAGTGCAGCGCCTCAACGGGATGTACGGCTTCGCGCTTTGGGACGCACGGCGCAGGCGTCTCGTGCTCGGCCGCGACCGCCTGGGCATCAAGCCGATCTACGTGTTTCGCGATGGCCGGCGCCTCGCGTTCGCGTCAGAAGCCAAGGCCCTGCTGGCGCTGCCTGCGGTTGCGGCGCACATCGACATACCGGCGCTACGCTCGTATCTCAACCTGGGTTATGTCGCCTCGCCAGACTCGATCTTCACGGGCATTGAGAAGCTGGCTCCGGCGACGCTATTGAGCATCGAAGGCGCGCGCGAGGAGAAGCGCCGCTACTGGCACATGCCGCAGAGCCAGGAACAGGGCACGACCGAGCAAGAATGGATCGAGCGTATCCGTACGCGCCTGGACCAAGCGGTACGGATGCAGATGGTGAGCGACGTGCCGATCGGCGCCTTTCTTTCGGGAGGAATCGATTCGAGCACGGTGGTGGGTCTCATGGCTTCGCATAGCGAGCGGCCAATCAAGACTTACTCCATCGGCTTCACGGGCGCTGCAGCCGAGGAGTACTACAACGAGCTGCCGTACGCACGGCGGGTGGCCGAGCTTTTCGGCACCGAGCATCACGAAATCGTCGTTCGACCGGATGCGGCCGCGCTGCTGCCTCGCCTGCTGTGGCACATGGACGAGCCCATTGCAGACACCGCCTTCATTACTACCTATCTCGTCTCCCAATTCGCGCGGCGCGACGTCACGGTGATTCTGTCCGGCGTCGGTGGCGACGAGCTTTTCGGCGGCTATCGGCGTTACCTCGGGGACCACTATCTGTCGTACTACGAGCGGCTGCCCGAGTGGCTGCGGCGGGCGGCCGCCTCCGCCGGAAGGCGCCTGCCTAGCGATCGGCATGGCGCGCTGCTCGACCTTTCGCGTCTGGCAAGAGGTTTCCTGGAAAGTGCCGAGCTGCCGTTCGAGGCCCGTTACAGGGCATACGTCGAAGTCTTTTCAGCTCCCGAGCTCGATCGGCTCATGCGGGGCGCCGCAGGGTCCGACTGCGACCCGATCGCGATGGCCTTTCGTCGGGCCGGAAATGACGATGCATTGAACCGCCTGCTCGCGGTCGACCTTGAAACGCAGCTGCCGGACGACCTGCTGATGCTGACGGACAAGATGAGCATGGCTACCTCGCTCGAGTGCCGCGTTCCGCTTCTGGACCACGAGCTCGTGGAACTGGCCGCTCGCATGCCGCAAAAGGTCAAGGTTCGTGGCGGGCGGCTCAAGCATGCGATGAAACAGGCCGTGTCGCATATGCTCCCGCGCGACATCATCGAGCGCAGAAAACGGGGCTTCGGCACGCCGATGGGCGCCTGGCTCAAGCGCGATCTCGCTCCGCTCGTGCGCGAGCTGCTCTCGGAGGCAGCCGTAAGCGAGCGCGGGCTTTTTGACTTCAGCGAAGTGCGCGACCTCATCGCGCGGCACGAAGCGAATCGCATAGACGGGACGGACCGCTTGCTCGCGCTCATGAACCTGGAGATCTGGGCGCGCATGTACCTCGACCGCCGCGCGCCCGAGGATGTGACGGCCGAGCTGCAAGGCACGCTCGTTTGAAGATCCTTTATCTCTGCCATCGCTTTCCGTTTCCCCCGAAGCGCGGCGGAAAGATCCGGCCGTTCAACATGATCCGGCACCTGTCGGCCTCGGGCCACGAAGTCATCGTCGCATCGCTGGCGCGTTCCCCAGAGGAGGTGAACGAGGGCCGGGGAATCCGTCCCTACTGCTCCAGCTTCGAGATCGTTGAAGTGCGCGACCCGATGCAGATGGCGCGCATGGTGGCGCTTCTGCCTACGCCTACACCTTCATCGATGGGGTATTTTTACTCGCCCAAGCTCGCGCGCCTGGTACGCGATCTGCTCCGGCGCGAGCGCTTCGATCTCGTCCTGGTGCACTGCTCGTCGGTTGCCCAGTACGTCGCCGGCGTGCGCGGCGTGCCGAAGATTCTGGACTTCGGCGACATGGATTCCCAGAAATGGCTGGAATACGCGCGCTACAAGCCGTTTCCGCTTTCGGCGGGTTACCGTCTGGAGGGGATAAAGCTCCAGCGCGAGGAAAAGCGTCTCGCGCGCATGTTCGACCTATGCACAGCGACGACGCGCGCGGAATGGGAAACACTGGAAGGCTATGGCCTCGGCGTGGCGAGCGACTGGTTCCCGAATGGGGTTGACGCCGACTACTTCGCGCCAACTGAGGAGCCTTATGACCCCGATACGCTCGCTTTTGTCGGGCGCATGGACTATTACCCCAATCAGGAGTGCATGTTCGATTTCTGCGCGAACGTCCTGCCGCTCGTGCGGCACCGGCGTCCGGGTGTTCAGCTCTTGATCGTTGGCGCCGACCCCTCGGCGGAAGTAAAAAAGCTCGGCGAGATTCCTGGTGTCACCATCACCGGCTCTGTTCCCGACGTGCGACCCTACCTTCGCAAGTCGGCGCTCATGGTGGCGCCGCTCAACATAGCCCGCGGCACGCAAAACAAGATCCTCGAAGCCATGGCGATGGGAGTGCCGGTGGTCACGAGCCGCGCGGCGGCCAAGGGCGTGGATGCCCTGCCCGGCGAGCACTTTCTCGTCGCGGACACGGCCGAGGAGAAGGCAAACGCAATGCTGCGCCTAATCGAGGATCGGGGCGAGCGTCAGCGGCTTGCCATTGCCGGCCGGGCGCGCATGCTGAGCCACCACTCCTGGCCGAGCTCGATGCGGCGCCTGGACGCGATCATCGAGCGGGGCCTGGGGCAACATGGGCGTGCACACTGACCATGCGCATCCTCCACGTCCTCGACCATTCGATTCCGCTGCACAGCGGCTACGCCTTCCGCACGCTCGCGATCTTGCGCGAGCAGCGCGCGCTCGGTTGGGAGACAGCGCAGTTAACCAGCGCCAAGCATCACCTCCCCTGCCCGGAGGTCGAGGAAGTGGACGGCTTTACGTTCTATCGTACCGCGACGCTGGACTCGATCATCGAGCGCCTGCCGCTAGGGAACCACGCCGGCGTGATTCGCGGACTCTACAGACGGCTGGTCACGCTTATCCCGGCGCTTAAGCCAGACCTCATCCATGCGCATTCGCCGGTCCTTACCGGTGTGCCGGCGATCCGCGCCGCGCGCCGCTTGGGCCTGCCGGTTGTGTACGAAATGCGGGCCTCCTGGGAAGACGGCGCGGTCGATCATGGCACCGCGCGCGCCGGAGACTGGCGCTACCGCCTTTCCCGCCTGGCGGAGACCTGGGTGCTGCGGCATGCCGATGCAGTGACGACTATTTGCGAAGGCCTGCGCAAGGAGATCATTGCGCGCGGCATCGAGCCGGACAAGGTCACCGTGGTCCCCAATGCCGTCGATCCGCTGCGCTTCGCCATGGATGGCGTACGCGACCCGGCGTTGGCGCGCAGTCTCAACCTGGACGGTGCCCGCGTGATTGGCTTCATCGGCTCCTTCTACGCCTACGAGGGCCTCGCGCTCCTGGTGAAAGTAATGCCGGAGATCCTGACGCGAATGCCGGATGTTCGCTTGCTGCTCGTAGGCGGGGGGTACGAGGAGAAACGGCTCAAACAGCAAGCAGAAGACATGGGTATCGCCGACACGGTCGTATTTGCTGGCCGAATACCGCATGACCGAGTGCAACGCTATTACGACCTCGTTGATGTTTTTGTTTACCCTCGCGAGCGCACACGCCTGACCGAGCTTGTTACACCGCTCAAGCCGCTCGAAGCAATGGCCCAAGGGCGCTCCGTCATCGCATCCGATGTAGGCGGACATCGCGAGCTGATCCGGCATGGCGAAACAGGGCTGATGTTCCGCGCCGGACAGGCCGACTCCCTCGCCGACAGCATCATGGAACTGATGCAGAAGCCGGAGCTCGCTGCCGCCATGCGCGCCAAGGCGCGCCGCTTTGTCGAAACCGAACGCACTTGGGCGGCAAGCGTCGCGCGCTACGGTGGTGTTTATGACGCCCTGCTCCGCGCCAAGCGCTCCGTTCCCGCCGGAGTTCTACACCCAAAGTAAATGAAGATCAGCATTTTCGGCCTGGGATACGTGGGAGCCGTCTCGCTCGCGTGCCTGGCACGCGATGGCCATTCGGTCATCGGCGTCGATGTGGACGGCGCCAAGCTGGAGCTCATAAGCGGCGGCAAGACACCGGTGGTGGAAGAAGGCATGGTCAACCTCATGGCCAATGTGGCCGCCAGCGGCCGCCTTTCGGTCACCGGCGATTCGCTGAAGGCCGTTCTCGGCTCGGAT
>DASRIR010000031.1:0-4494 GCA_035649875.1 Burkholderiales bacterium
TGCGTTTCATGCGTTCCTCCTCGAAAAGAGATGCAGTGAAGATACCGGCAGCCCGATGCCGACGTTCTCGCCCACGGCGAGGCGGCGGGTATCGTCCACCATGAACTGATTCTGCCCCACGGCGACCGCATAGCGATAGAACCCGCCGGGGTACGACGCCTGCACGATGCGGCCCCGCAGCAATAGCCGCTCGGGATCGGTCGCGTCCGCGGGTCCCAGCCGCGCCGCCTCGCTGCGGAAATGGGCCACCACCGGGCCGGCCACGCCGGCGCCACGGATGAGCACCGCGTCATTGTGGGCCCCGGCCTCGATGCGAATGCCGCCGTCCGCAGGCCTCGCCTCCAGCTCGAGCACGTTGCCTGCGCCCATGAAGGCCGCGATGAAGGGCGAGTTCGGCCGGTTGTAGACCTCCTCGGGCGTGCCGAGCTGCGCAATGCGGCCGGCGTCGAGGATCGCGATGCGGTCGGCCATCACCATCGCTTCCTCGCGGTCGTGGGTCACGTGGATGGTGGTGATGCCGAGCTTGGCCTGCAGCGCCTTGATCTCGTGGCGCACGTCCTCCCGGATGCGGGCATCCAGGTTGGAAAGCGGCTCGTCGAGCAGCAGCACTTCGGGACTGACCGCGAGCGCGCGGCCGAGCGCCACGCGCTGGCGCTGCCCGCCCGAGAGCTGCGTCACGTTGCGCTCGGCGAAGCCCTCGAGCTTGAGCATGGTCAGGATCTCGGCCACGCGCCGCGCGATGGCGGGTCTGGAGACCTTGCGCAGCTTGAGGCCGTAGCCGAGGTTCTGCGCGGTCGTCATGTGCGGCCACAGGGCGTAGGACTGGAACACCATCGCCATGCCGCGCTTGTCGGGCGGCTCGCGGGTAATGTCGCGGCCCGCGACCGAGATGCTGCCGGAAGCGGCCGGCACGAAGCCGGAAATGGCGCGCAGCAGCGTGGTCTTGCCGCAGCCCGACGGGCCGAGCAGGGCGACGAACTCGCCCGCCGCGACCGCGAGCGAAATCCGCTTGAGCACCGGCGTGTCGGCGTAAGAGACTTCGAGATCCCTCACCTCGAGTGCAGCGGCCCCCATGGCAATCGATTATTCCACAAGCAAGACGCTCGGCATCATCGGCCTCGGCATCATGGGCGGCGCCATGGCCGAAGCGTTTCTCGCCGCCGGATATAAAGTCTGTGGTTATGATCCAGCCGGCGCGGCGGCGCAGCGGTTGAAACGCGCCGGCGGTGAGCCGCTCGCATCGGCGACCGAGGTCGCGGAGCGCGCCGATATCCTGATCACGTCGCTTGCTTCCGCCGCCGCGCTCGATGATGTCGTCACCGATATCTGCCGCAGCCGCAAGCGCCGCCGCCTGCTGATCGAGATGAGCACCTTGCCGCTCGCGGACAAGCGCCGCGCGCGCACCCGGCTGGCGCGCGCGCGGGTCATCGCCCTCGACTGCCCCGTGAGCGGCACCGCCGTGCGCCTGAGAGAGCGCACCTGGACCATCTTCGCCAGCGGGGCGAGGGCCGCGTGCACGCGCGCAAAGCCGGTACTCGCAGTCCTGGCCGACAACACTCCCTATGTCGGCACCTACGGCAACGGCACAAGGATGAAGTTCGTCGCCAACCACCTGGTGGCGATTCTCAACGTGGCGTCGGCCGAGGCGCTGCTGTTCGGGCGGCGCATGGGCCTCGACATCCGTCGCGTCCTCGAGGTATTCGGTCCCAGCCCGGTCGTCGGGACCGGCGTGATGCGCCTGCGCGGCGAGCTGATGGTGAAACGGCGTTACCGGCCGGCGACGATGAAGATCGCGGTGTGGCAGAAGGACATGCGCATCATCGGCGACATGGCGCGCGCCTCGGGCGCGCCCACGCCGCTGTTCGACGCCAGCGCACCGGTGTTCACCGCCGCGCTCAGGCAGGGCTTCGGCGAAGCCGACACCGCCTCGGTCTACGAAGTGCTCGACCGGAAGTCGCTCCGGTCCCGATGAGCAGGTTGCCGGCGGCTCGTTACTCCGGCTTGATCTTCGCGAGCTGCACGATCGACGCCCATTTCGACAGCTCGGTCTTGATGTAGGCGCTGAACGCTTCCGGCGTGTCGGGCTTGGCGAGCGCGCCGTCCTTTGCCAGCTGCTCGACGATCTCCTTCTGGCCGAGGATCTGCGCCATCTCGCGGTTGAGGCGCGTCACCGCCTCGCGCGGCACGCCCGCCGGCGCGATCAGCCCGGCCCAGGAGAACGCCTCGTAGCCGGGGACGCCGCTTTCCGCGAGCGTCGGAAACTCCGGCAGCGCGGGCACGCGCTGCGCGTTGCCGACCGCGAGCGCGCGCAGCTTGCCGGCGCGGATGTGCGGCAGCACCGTGGGGATGCTGCTCATGGTGAATGCCACTTCACCGGCCAGCAGGGCGGTCGCGGCCGGGGCGGTGCCCTTGTAGGGCACGTGCATCAGGCTGATGTTCGCCATCGAGCCGAGCAGCTCGACCGCGAGATGGCTGCCGTTGCCGATGCCGGGGGACGAGTAGTTCAGGGCGCCCGGCCTCGCTTTCGCCAATGCGATGAACTCGGCGACGCTGTTCGCGGGGGTCGAAGGATGCGTCACCAGCAGCAGCGGGAAGTCCACCATGCGCCCGATCGCGGTGAAGTCGCGCACCGGGTCGTACGGCAGCTTCAGATAGATGCTGGGATTGATCACCAGCGGACCGTTGGAAGCGGCGCAGATCGTGTAGCCGTCGGGCGCGGCGCCCTTCAAGGCCTCGAGCGCGATGATGCCGTTGGCGCCGGCGCGGTTTTCGATCACCACCGGCTGCCCGAGGCGATCGGACAGATGCTTGCCGACGATGCGCGCGGCGAAATCGACGCCGCCGCCGGGCGGGAAGGGCACCAGCATGCGGATCGGCTTGGCGGGCCAGGCCTGACCCAACCCCGTGAGGGGCGTGCAGATCAACATCAAGAACCCGATCACTGCGCGGCGCATCGCGTTCCTCCTCTCTCGATTTCCTTGTTGACCCGTGGCATGACTTCGGTCGCCATCAGCTCCATCGAGCGCTTCGCCAGCACGGGATCCACCCAGTCCATGCCCGCGTACACCAGCTCGCCGAACTCGCCGATCTCTTCGCGCAGGGCGAGGATCTGGTCGACCACGCCGTTCACCGTGCCGCAGAGCACCAGCCGGTCGACCAGGTAGTCGTCGGTGAGCTCGGCGTCGTCCTGCGCTGCGTGGGTCTTGAAGATGATCTGGCGGTTGGAGAAGCGCATCTTCTTGCCCATCATGCGCCAGTAGTAGCGATAGGGACTGTTCGCGTCGCGGCGCCCGTAGCGCAAGGCGAGCTTGTCGTCGTCGGCGACGAACACGGTGCGCGCCACGCGCCATTCTTCGGGACTTGGGACCTTGCCGACATTGCGCTTGCCGAGCGCATAGTTTTCCCAGTGGCTCGGCAGGTACTGCGCCAGCAGGAAGTTTGCCGACAGCGGATGGAAGTCGCGCTCGCCCATGGCGATCACGCCCTTCGAGCCGGGCGCGACGACCGTGCCGACGATCTCGGGCCGCGGGTTCTGGTAGGGCTTGTACAGCTCGCCGCGGTCGATCTCGGCGATGCGCGTCTTCGCCGTGCTCACCTTGAACCGGTTGCCGGGAAAGTCGATGTCGTAGGGCGGCTCGCGCTCCCAGATCGCCAGGATCACGTCGATCGCTTCGGCGAACAGCTTGTTGCGGTCCTCGTCCAGCAGGCCGAGCGCCTCGGCGTCCGAGCGCAGGGCGCCGGGACTGACGCCGAAGATGAACCGGCCGCGCGCCAGGTGATCGAACATCGCGGCGTGCGAGGCGATCAGCGCCGGGTGCGAGTGCGAGAGGTTGGACGTCCCGGTGGCGAGCTTGATACGCTGCGTCGCGTGTACCAGGCTGGCGAGGAAAATGAAGCTGTTGCTGACGTTCTCGGACTTCTCGGTCAGGTGCTCGCCGACGAATGCGTCATGAAAACCAAGCTGGTCGGCGAGGATAATGGCCTGGCGGTCCTCTTCGAGGGTCTGCGACGGCGCGCGGTGCGCCGGATGCAACGGCATGGTGAAATAGCCGAGTCGCATGGAGGTCGATTATGTCCGGAATGACGAGAATTTCGGCACTGGGGTTTCTCCTGGTCGGGCTCGCGGCCTGCCAGAGCGCGGGCGAGCAGAAGCCGGCCGCGCAGGAGCAGGCGCGGGTGGTCAAGGCCGACCAGGACGGCGTGCAGCGCGTCACCGTGCTGGCGGGCAACTATTTTTTCAAGCCGGGCCGCATCATCGTAAAGGCCGACACGCCGGTCGAGATCCTCGCAAGCCGTGAAGCCGGCATGGTGCCGCATGACCTGGTGATCCAGGCCCCGGATGGCGCAACGCTGATCCAGCAGGACCTGGCCACCGAGCCGCGTAAGATCGCGTTCACGCCGAGGAAACCCGGCAAGTACCTCATGTACTGCAGCAAGAAGCCGCCCCTGATGGCGAGCCATCGCGATCGGGGCATGGAAGGAGTCCTCGAGGTC
>DASRIR010000032.1:0-2317 GCA_035649875.1 Burkholderiales bacterium
GGGCACGAAGGCCGACACGTCGCCCGCCTGCGTCTCGATGATCGGCAGCGCCGTGAGCGAGCCGGTCTTGCCCTTCACCGCGCCCTTGGTGAAGCGCTCGACGTATTCCTCGTTGACGCGCGCGGCGCGCTCGAGCAGCCGGGAGTGCAGGTAGAACACGTCGCCCGGATAGGCTTCGCGGCCCGGCGGACGGCGCAGCAGCAGCGAGACCTGCCGGTACGCCCAGGCCTGCTTCGTGAGATCGTCGTAAATCACCAGCGCGTCCTGGCCGCGATCGCGGAAGTATTCGCCCATGGTGCAGCCCGAATACGGCGCGACGTACTGCATGGCCGCAGACTCGGATGCCGAGGCAGCGACGACGATGGTGTAAGCCATCGCGCCGTGCTCCTCGAGTTTGCGCACGACGGTGGCGATCGTGGAGGCCTTCTGCCCGACCGCGACGTAGATGCACGCGAGGTCCTTGCCCTTCTGGTTGATGATCGTGTCGATCGCGACCGCGGTCTTGCCGGTCTGCCGGTCGCCGATGATCAGCTCGCGCTGGCCGCGGCCGATCGGCACCATCGCGTCGATGGCTTTGAGGCCGGTCTGCACCGGCTGGCCGACCGACTTGCGCCAGATCACGCCGGGGGCGACCTTCTCGATGACGTCGCTCTCCTTCGCCTCGACCGGACCCTTGCCATCGATCGGCTGGCCAAGCGCGTTGACCACGCGGCCGATGAGCGCCGGACCCACCGGCACCTCGAGAATGCGGCCCGTGCACTTGACCGTGTCGCCCTCGGTGATGTGCTCGTAGTCGCCCAGGATGACCGAGCCGACCGAGTCGCGCTCGAGGTTGAGGGCCAGCCCGAAGGTGTTATTCGGGAACTCGAGCATCTCGCCCTGCATCGCGTCCTGCAGCCCGTGAATGCGGCAGATGCCGTCGGTCACGGTCACGACGGAGCCTACGCTCCGCGCTTCGGTCGCCGCGGCGAAGTTCTTGATGCGTGCCTTGATCAGGTCGCTGATCTCGGAAGCCTTGATGGACATGTCGACGTTCCCTCTGGGCGCGTGCCGCTCACGCGGCCGTGCAGTAAAGTCTTTTCAACCCGTCAATTCGATCTCGAGCCGCGCAAGTTTTCCCTTGAGCGAGCCGTCGATCAGCAGATCGCCGGCGCGGACGATGGCGCCGCCGATGAGACCCGCGTCCGTGCGGCAATGCAGGCGCACGTCGCGCTTGAGTCGCCCGCGCAGTGCGTCGGCCAGCCGATCGGTCTGCTGCGCAGCGAGCGGCACCGCGGAGATGACCTCGACGTCGGCGACGTTCTGATCCTCCGCGACCAGCTCCGCAAACTGCCCGGCGATCTCGGGCAGGTAATCGATCCGGCCGTTCTCCGCCAGCAGGTCGAGGAGTGCGCGGCCGTGCGCATCGAGGGCATCGCCGGCCACGCCCGCGATCAGGCCCGTGAGCTCCTCCGTTCGAATGCCCGGCGCATGCTGCAGGCGCTGGTATTCCTCGCTCGCGACGGTGTCGCGGGCGCGCGTCAGCCACTGCGACCATTGGGCGAGGCGACCCTGCTCCTTCGCGTGGGCGAAGGCGGCCCTGGCGTACGGTCGTGCGACGGTTGCTCGTTCAGCCATCTTCGGTCCTGGTCCGCCGGCCTCAGGCCCTGGCGGTCTCGATCTCGCGCGCGAGCTGCTCGATCAGATCTGCGTGCGCCTTCGGATCGATCTCGCGCTCGAGCAGACGCGAAGCCCCCGCCACGGCCAGCGAGCCCACGTCTTTGCGAAGCTGGTCGCGCGCGCGGGCCTGCTCGAGTGCCGCTTCCTGGCGAGCGTCACCCACCAGGCGCTGTCCCTCGGACATCGCGGTAGAGCGCGCTTCCTCGATGATTTCGCCCGAACGCCGGTTGGCCTGGTCGACGATCTTGAGCGCCTTCTCACGCGCTTCGTTGATGATGACCTGCGCCTCGCCGTTCGCGCTCTGCAGCTCCTTGTGGCCGCGCTCAGCGGCGGCAAGACCGTCGGCGATCTTCGCCCGGCGGTCGTCGATCGCACGGATCAGCGGTGGCCAGATGAACTTCATCGTCACCCAGCCGAGGATGACAAAGACGATGCTCTGGATGAGGAGAGTTGCGTTGAGGTTCATTGCTTCCCAGGGCCCCGATCAGGCCGCGCGGCCCATGTCCACGCGGCGGTCAGACCAACACCCGGCATGCGCCGGACGGACAGCTTCAACCCGCAGCGAACGGGTTGGCGGTCGCGAACCAGAGCGCGACACCGACGCCGATGATGAACGCCGCGTCGATCAAGCCAAGCAGCAGGAAGACCTTGGTCTGCA
>DASRIR010000033.1:0-9080 GCA_035649875.1 Burkholderiales bacterium
GCGGCCTCGCGGTACGTCGCCACCGGCACGGGCGCCGCCGCCGGCGCGGTGCCGGGCGCGGCGCCGGGCTGGGTGGGCGCGGTGGTCGACGGCGGCGCCGCCGTGGCGGCTGCGCCGGCCGGCAGCACCTTGTCAGTCTCCTGCAGGATCTCCTTCACGTTCGCGACCAGCGTGTCCCAGAACTTGTTCGCCGACACCGAGTTGATCGTGGCGGTGGAGTTGTTCTGCGCCGTGGTGCTCGTCTGCTGGCCGGGCTGGGTGCTGCCGCTGATCTGGGTCGAGAGCACGGCGACGCTACGCGCGTCGCGGGCGAGGTTGACGTAGTCGACGCGGTAGACGCGCAGGAAGGGCGAGTCGCGCATCACCACCAGGTTCTGGCCTTCGATCTCCCAGCGCATGTCGATCTGGCGCGCGATGCGCGTGAGAAGCTGCGGCAGCGTCTGGTCGATGGCATTCAGCGTGACGGCGCCGGTGATGTCGGAGTGGATGTCGATGTTGAGGCGCGCGTCGCGCGCGAGCGCGAAGAGCAGCTCCTGCGCGCGCACGTTGTTGACCACCACGCTGTAGGTCTCGGGCCGCGCCGTGGGCTTGGGCTGCGGCAGGACCGGCGTCACCTGCACCGGCGGCGGGATTGCGCCCTCCGGCCCGGGCTCGTCGCCGCGGATGTGCGTCGGCGCCGGCTTGATCGGCGCCTGGCCGCAGCCGGTGAGCACCGCGGCGATCACAGCCAGCAAGGCTCCCTTACCCGTTCTCATTGCGCGGGGTACTCCCTCCCGCGGCAAGGATAACACGATCACTGAAGAAATTGCCGTAACCGCCTGTCGCGCAGGCGTTTTCCAGTCTTACAACTGCCCCCGGAGCTCGCCGAAGCTGCGCGGCAGCACACGGAACGCCTGCTGGTAGCGGGGCGGAAGACGCCGCGCCGCGGCGGCGGCTTCCTCGTGACTCGCGAACTCGCCGAATACCACCCACAGGCGGTAATCGCCTGCGGCGGAGACCGGGATCACGTAGAGCTCCTCGAGCGGCACCAGCTCGCGGGCGCGCAGCAGGAAGCGCTCCATGCGCGCCGGATCGGCGTTCTCGGTGACGAAAAGCTCGAGCGCGTAGCGCTCGTCGTCGGCCTTTTCCAGAAGCGTGCGCGTCGCCGTCAACCGCTCCGCGAGCAGGCGCTGGCCGGCGGCGGAATAGCCCTCGAGCTTGCGGGTCTGCTCGGCGCTGAGCTGCGGCTCGGGCTGCGGCGTCGGCTCCGGCTCGGGTTCGACCGCCGCCGGCTCCGGCGCCGGGGGTTTTTCGACCGGAACCACTGGAGCCGCCGGCGCCGGGGCGGCCGGCGCCGGGGTGGCGATGGTTTTTTGCTCAATGGGCGTGCTCGCCAGCCACTGCGCGGCGGCGCCGATCGCGGCGCCGGCGGCGAGCGCTGCCCCGATGTACAGGAACGGGCGCGCCGATCGGCGCGCGCCCGCGAACTCGGAGTCGGCCACTGCCGCGCGCACCTGGCGGTCGGCGATGGCGTGCGTGTTCTCGGTATACGCGGCGAGCAGTGCCTTGTCGGCGAGGATGTTGATGCGCCGCGTCAGGCCGCCGGAGGCGCGCGCCACCCGGCGCACCGCGCGCGGGGTGAACACCTCGGGGCCGCGATAGCCGGCCGCGCGCATGCGGAAAGACAGGTACCTCGCCACCTCGGTGACCATCAGCGGGCGCATGCGGAACGCATGGGTGATGCGGTCGCGCAGCTGGCGCAGGCCGGGCTTCGCGAGCGTCGCGTCAAGCTCGGGCTGGCCGAACAGCACGATCTGCAACAGCTTGTGGCGATTCGATTCCAGGTTCGAGAGCAGCCGCACCTGCTCGAGCGTGTCCTCGGGCATCACGTGCGCTTCGTCGATCAGGATCACCACCCGGCGTCCCGCGCCGTAAAGCGCGATCAGGTGCTCCTGCAGCTCGCGCAGCGCGACGCTGCGCCGCTCGGGCGAGAGCTTGAGCTCGAGGTCGTCGGCGATCGCGTGCAGGATCTCCTCGCGCGCGAGCGAGGCCGTGGCGAGGTAGATGGTGTCGACGTGCTGCGGCAGGCGCTCCATCAGCACGCGGCACAGCATGGTCTTGCCGCTGCCGACCTCGCCCGAGACCTTGACGATGCCTTCGTCGTGCAGCACGGCGTAGATCAGCGCTTCCAGCGTCGCGCCGCGGTCCGCGCCCTCGAAGAAGAAGTCGGTGTGCGGCGTGATGCGGAACGGGGGCTCGGAGAGGCCGAAGTGCTCGAGGTAGAGGGCCATGGCTACTTCTCCTCGCTTCCCATTCGAGAGTACAACGTGGTGCGATTGATGCCGAGCAGCTTGGCCGCCTGCGTCACGTTGCCGCGCGTGAGGCGCAGCGCCGCTTCGATATAGGCGCGCTCCCACGCCTTGAGCGTCTGGTCGAGATCGAACTGGCCGCCGCGCTCGAGCTGGCGCAGGGCCTGCTCGAGCACGCCGTTCCTCTCCTTCAGTTCCTGCTCGACGTCGAGCTCGGGCTCGAGCTCGGCGACGGAAATCCGCTGGCCGGGATACTTGGCCGAGAGCCGGATCACGATGTTGCGCAGCTCGCGCACGTTGCCCGGGAAGCCGTAGCGCAGCCACCGCGCCGTGGCGTCCTCGTCAAACTCGAACGGCTTCTCGGGCGACAGCCGCCGGAAGTGCTCGAGCAGCAGAAGCCGGTCCTGCTCTAGCTCGCGCAGCGGCGGCACGCTCAGGGTGAAGACCGAGAGGCGATGGTAGAGGTCGGCACGGAACGCGCCTTCGCGCACCGCGCGGCGCAGGTCGCGGTTGGTGGCGGCGATCACGCGGCAACGCGCGGTGCGGCGCTGGGTCTCGCCGACGCGCTGGTACTCGCCGTTCTCCAGCACGCGCAGCAGCTTCGCCTGCATGTCGAGCGGCAGCTCGCCGATCTCGTCGAGGAACAGCGTGCCGTCGGCCGCGTCCTCGAAGAACCCGGCCTTGGTCGAGGCCGCGCCGGTGAACGCGCCCTTCACGTAGCCGAACAGCGTCGGCTCGACGAGCTGCGGGGAGATCGCGGCGCAGTTCAGGCTGAAGTAGGGGCGCGCGGCGCGCGGCGAGAGCCGGTGCAGGCGCGCCGCCACCAGCTCCTTGCCGCTGCCCGACTCGCCCTCGATCAGCACCGGGTAGGGCGCGGCGCCGAATTGCGCGATCTGGTGCTTCAGCTTGGCGAGCGCCGGGCTCGCGCCGACGAAGTCGGCCTGCTCGGACGCCGGCGCCTCGAGCCCGCGCGCCAGCGCGCGCGCGAGGCTCGCCGGATCGGCCGGCTTGGCGACGAACTCCCAGGCGCCGAGCGCGCGCGCGTGGCGCGCGTTCGCGGCGTCGTTCTGCCCCGAGAGCACGAAAATCTTCATGCCCGGGGAGTGCGCGAGCAGGTCGGCGATCAGGCGGAAGCCCTCCTCGGGCTCGTGCGGCACCGGCGGCAGGCCGAGGTCGACCAGCGCGAGCGGCGGCGGCGTCTCGAGCTGGCGCAGGAGCTCGATCGCGTGCGCGCGCGACTCGCAGGTGTAGACGGTGTATTCGGTGCCGAGCGCGAACGCGAGCGAATCGGTGATCAGCGGGTCGTCGTCGACCACGAGCAGTCCCGGCTTCTCGTCAGGTAAGGGCTTGGGGCTGCTCATCGCGGATGCAGTTCATGAAGGCGCGCTCGAGGTTCTGCTCGCCGTAGCGCGCGCAGAGCGCTGCGGGGCTTCCCCGCCAGCGCACCCGGCCGCGATCGAGCACCGCGATCGAGGCGCACAGCTCCTCGACGTCGGCGAGCACGTGCGAGGTGAAGAACAGCGTCCGGCCTTCGGCGGCGAGGCGGCGCAGCACCGACTTCACCGCGACGCGCGCCGCCGGGTCGAGCCCGCTCATCGGCTCGTCGAGCACGTAGAGCTCGCGCGGCACCACGAAGCAGCCGGCAAGCCCGAGCTTCTGCGTCATGCCCTTCGACAGGTTGCGCACCGGCTGCTCGAGCGCGCCGCGCTCGAGCTCGAGCGCATCGCAGATCCCCTGAACATGGGAGGCGTCGTAACGCGCGCCCGCGAGCTCGAGCATCATGGCGAGGAATTCGCGCGCCCGCAGGTAATGCGGCGGGTTGAAGCGCTCGGGCAGGTACGAGAGGCGCGCGCGGCTCGCCGCGCGGGTCGAGGGCACGCCAAAGAGCGCAATCGCGCCCGCGTCGTGAGCGGTGAGATCGAGGATGCACTTGATGAGCGTGGTCTTGCCCGCGCCGTTCGCGCCGACCAGTCCGAACGCTTCGCCCGCCGCGACGTCGAGGTCGACGCCGACCAGCGCGTCGAAAGTTCCGTAGCGTTTCGCGACCGCCGCGACATGCAGTGCCGGTGCCGCCTCCCTCATGCTTGATAATATTACGCCGTGCCGCAAGCCCCTATTGTGGAAATAAAAAAGGTGTCATTCGGGTACGACCCGGCGCACCCGGTGCTGCGCGACATAGATTTGGCGATCGCGCGCGGCGCGGTGGTGGGCATCATGGGGCAGTCGGGCTGCGGCAAGACCACGCTGCTGCGGATCATCATGGGCGCCTACCTGCCCTCGAGCGGCGAGGCGCGCGTTCTCGGCCACGCCACGCGCAGCCTCGACGGCGCCGGGCTCTACGCGATGCGCCGCAAGATGGGGATGCTGTTCCAGTTCGGCGCGCTGTTCACCGACATGTCGGTGTACGAGAACGTGGCGTTCCCGCTGCGCGAGCATGCCGAGCTGCCGGCGGACCTGATGCACGATCTCGTGATGCTGAAGCTCGAGGCGGTGGGGCTGCGCGGCGCCGCGCACCTCATGCCCACCGAGCTCTCGGGCGGCATGGCGCGGCGCGTGGCGCTCGCGCGCTCGATCGCGCTCGACCCGCAGCTCATCCTGTACGACGAGCCCTTCACCGGCCTCGACCCGATTTCCTTCGGCGTGATCGTGCGCCTGATCCGCAGCCTGAACGACTCGCTTGGCGCGACCTCGCTTATCGTGACCCACGACGTGCAAGAAGCGCTCGACGTGGTCGACTACGTGTACTTCATGGCCGCGGGGCGCGTGATCGCGCAGGGCACGCCCGACGAGATCCGCGGCAGCCCCGAGCCCTTCGTCAATCAGTTCGTGAACGGCAAGCCCGACGGGCCGGTGCCGTTCCACTACCCGGCGCCCGGATACGCCGCGGACCTCGAAGTGGCGCCGGCTTGATCGAAGTCGCCTCGTTCCGCAACCGCCTGGAGCGCCTGGGCAGCACCGTGACCTCGCAGGTCTGGCGCCTGGGCTACGCCAGCCGCTTTCTCGCCTACCTCGTGCTGCACTCGGGCACGGCGCTGCGCCGCTTCCGCCTGACGGTTGCCGAGATCTACTTCGCGGGCGTGCTCTCGCTCGTCATCATCCTGGTGTCGGGCCTGTTCGTCGGCATGGTGCTCGCGCTGCAGGGCTACGAGACACTGCAGCGCTTCGGCGCCTCCGAGTCGCTCGGCGTGCTGGTGGCGCTGTCGCTGGTGCGCGAGCTCGGCCCGGTGGTCGCGGGCCTGCTGTTCGCGAGCCGCGCCGGCTCGGCGATCACCGCCGAGATCGGCCTGATGAAGGCGACGGAGCAGATCTCCGCCATGGAGATGATGGCGGTCGACCCGATCGCGCGCGTGGTCGCGCCGCGCTTCTGGGGCGGGGTGATCTCGATGCCGCTGCTCGCGGCGCTGTTCTCCGCCGCCGGCATCTTCGGCGGCTACCTGGTTGGCGTGCAGCTGATCGGCGTGGACGCGGGCGCGTTCTGGTCGCAGATGCAGGCCGCGGTCGACCTGCGCAACGACATTCTCAACGGCGTAATCAAGAGCGTGGTGTTCGGCGTCGCGGTGACCTGGATCTCGGTGTTCGAGGGCTACGACGCGGTGCCAACCGCCGAAGGCGTGTCGCGCGCTACCACGCGCACCGTGGTCACCTCGTCGCTCGCCATCCTCGCGCTCGACTTCGTGCTCACGGCGCTGATGTTCACGGGAGGCAACAGCTGATGAACCGCTCGATGATCGATCTCTGGGTGGGCGTTTTTGTGGTGGTCGGGTTCGCCGCGCTCATCTTCCTCGCGCTCAAGGTCGGCAACCTCGCGAGCTTCTCGACCGACCAGACCTACCAGGTGCACGCCAAGTTCGCCAACATCGGCGGCCTCAAGGTGCGCGGTCCGGTGAAAAGCGCGGGCGTGGTGGTCGGCCGGGTCGCCGACATCCGCTTCGACACCGAAAGCTACGAAGCCATCGTGGCGATGACGATCAATCTCGACTACCAGTTTCCGCGCGATACCACCGCGAAGATCCTGACCTCGGGCATCCTCGGCGAGCAATACGTCGGGCTGGAAGCCGGCGGTGACGGCGTGATGCTCAAGCAGGGCGACCGCGTGCGCCTCACGCAGTCGGCCGTAGTGCTGGAGAACCTGATCAGCCAATTCCTGTTCAACAAGGCCGCCGAGGGCAAGGACGAAAAGAAGTGAGACTGGTTTTGGCAGTGCTGGCCCTGCTTTCGGCGGTGGGTTGTGCAACGACCGGTGACGAGCGCGACCCGCGCGATCCCTTCGAAGGCTTCAACCGCGGCGTGTACGCGTTCAACGAGACCTTCGACGAGTACATCGCGAAGCCGGTGGCGACCGGCTACCGCAAGGTGCTGCACGCCGAGATCCGCAGCCGGGTGGGGAACTTTTTCGCCAACGTGCAAGACATCTTCATCGGGGTCAACAACTTCCTGCAGGGCAAGTTCGAGCAGGGGGTCAACGACTGGGCGCGCTTCGCGTTTAACAGCACCATCGGCCTTTTGGGGATCCACGACGTGGCGTCGGAAATGGGGCTGGAGAAGCACAACGAGGATTTCGGCCAGACTTTCGGCCGCTGGGGCGTCGGCCCTGGCCCGTATCTCATGCTGCCGTTCCTCAGCTCGAGCACGGTGCGCGACGCGGCCGGCACGGCGATCGACTGGACGGTCTCGCCGTTCACCGAGGTTCGGCCTATCGCGCTGCGCAACACGCTGTACGGCGTCTATCTCGTGAATACCCGCGCCGAGCTGCTCGACGCGAGCCGCCTGCTCGAGGAGGCGGCGCTCGACAAGTACGTGTTCCAGCGCGATGCTTATTTTCAGCGGCGCCAGAGCCTGATCTACGACGGCCGGCCGCCGCGCGAGAAACTGGAGTAATAGCGATGAGAAAAATTCTTGCCGCGTTGTCGCTTGCCGTGGTCCTGCTTCCCGCGCTTGCGCAGGACCCCGCCCCGGATGCCTTGGTCAAGGCCGTGACCCTGGAGGTCATCGACCTGATCTCGAAGGACAAGGACATCAAGGCCGGCAGCCGCGCCAAGCTGGTGCAGGTCATCGAGCAGAAGGTGCTGCCGCATTTCAACTTCACCGCGATGACCGCGCTCGCGATGGGGCAGAACTGGGGCAAGGCGAGCGCGGAGCAGAAGAAGCAGCTCACCCAGGAGTTCAAGACGCTGCTCGTGCGCACCTACGCGAGCGCGCTCGCGGCCTACAGCGACCAGAAGTTCGACTTCCGGCCGCTGCGCGCCAAGCCGAGCGACACCGACGTGACGGTCAACGTGCGCGTGCTGCAGCCCGGCGCGCAGCCGGTGACCATCGACTACAGCATGGAGAAGACCGCCAACGGCTGGAAATGCTACGACGTGATGGTGGGCGGCGTTAGCCTGGTCGCGAACTACCGCACCGAGTTCGCGAACACGGTGCGCAACTCGGGCATCGACGGGCTGATCAAGGACTTGCAGAAGAAGAACGCTTCCATGGAGAAAAAGTAGAATGAGGCAATGATCCGCCGGGAGGGCCGAAAGATGACCGTGAGCGGCGCGGTCACGCTCGCCAACGCCGCGCGCCTGCTCGAGGAAGGCCGACAGCACCTCGCGGAGGGTGTGCGCAGCGTCGACCTGGGCGAGGTCACCGAGCTCGACTCGACGCTGCTCGCCGTGGCGCTCGCCTGGCTGCGCGACGCGCGCGCGGCGAAGCGCGAGCTCGCGTTCGCCAACCCGCCCGAGGCGCTGCAGACGCTGTCGCGGCTCTACGGCGTGGAAGATCTTCTCCCCGTAAAAGCCTGAACGCGATAGAAGTCCGCGGCGTCGAGAAGCGCTACGGCGCCGTGCAGGCGCTTTCCTCGGTCTCGCTTTCCGTTCCAGCCGGCGAGTTTTTCGGGCTGCTCGGCCCGAACGGCGCCGGCAAGACCACGCTCATCAACGTGATTGCCGGCCTCGCGCGCGCCGACGGCGGCTCGGTCACGGTGATGGGCGCCGACGTGGCGGTGGACTATCGCCGCGCCCGGCGCCTGCTCGGGGTCGTGCCGCAGGAGCTGGTGTTCGACCCGTTCTTCACCGTGCGCGAGACCCTGCGCATCCAGTCGGGGTACTTCGGCATCCGCGGCAACGACGCCTGGATCGACGAAGTGATGGCGCACCTCGACCTCGCCGCCAAGGCCGACGCCAACATGCGCTCGCTGTCCGGCGGCATGAAGCGCCGCGTGCTCATCGCGCAGGCGCTGGTGCACAAGCCGCCGGTCATCGTGCTCGACGAGCCTACCGCCGGCGTCGACGTCGAGCTGCGCCAGGGGCTGTGGCAGTTCGTGCGCCGCCTGAACCGCGACGGCCACACCATCGTGCTGACCACGCACTACCTCGAGGAAGCCGAGCTGCACTGCAACCGCCTCGCGATGCTCAAGGCCGGGCGCGTGGTGGCGCTCGACTCGACGCGCAACCTGCTCGCGCGGTTCTCCGGCTCGCGCGCCACGGTGCGCGTGGTGGCGCGCGACGGCCGCCAGCACCTGCTGCAGATCGAAGGCTATGCCCAGCTCGAGCCCGAGCTGGCCCGCCTGCGCGGGGAGGGGGTCGAGATCGCCGACCTCGAGCTCGACCGTCCCGACCTCGAGCAGGTCTTTCTCCAGCTCACCAAATGAGCTTCTGGACCCTGTTCTCTAAAGAGCTGCTGCGCTTCTGGAAGGTGAGCGTGCAGACGGTGGCGGCGCCGGTGCTCACCGCGCTCCTCTACCTCGTGATCTTCGGCCAGGTGCTGGAAGGGCGGGTGCAGGTGTTCGAGGGCGTGCGCTACACCTCGTTT
>DASRIR010000034.1:0-2936 GCA_035649875.1 Burkholderiales bacterium
GACCTCGAGCTGGCGCTGCTCGCCGTGCGCAAGGCTCGCTGCCAGGACATTCTTTCTTTCTCGCAGACCTACCTGCTCCAGCACGCGCTCCGCGGGCTCGGTGAGCCGCGGGTCGCCGCGCGCGGGGCGCCAGAAACGGAAGCTGTGGCCGGAACGCGCCTGGACCGCGAGCGCGACATTGTCGAGCGCGCTGAACTCGGGGTAGACGCTGGTGATCTGGAACGAGCGCCCGAGCCCCCTGCGCGCGCGCTTCGGCGCCGGTAGCCGGGTGATGTCCTCGCCCGCGAAGCGCACCCTGCCGGCGTCGGGCAGCAGGTTGCCGGCGAGCTGGCTGATAAAGGTGGTCTTGCCGGCGCCGTTCGGGCCGATCACGGCGTGGGTTTCGCCTTCGCGCACGTCGAAGTCGATGCCGTCGCATGCGCGCAGCGCGCCGAAGCTCTTGGTCAATCCACGGACTTCAAGCATCGGGCTTGTAGAACATCCCGGCGAGGCCGCGGCGGAAGAAGATCACCGACAGCACCAGCAGCGGCCCCAGCACCACCTGCCAGTGATCGGCGATGAAGCGCGGGTAGGTCCAGGCCTTGAGGATTTCCTCCACCACCAGCAGCGCGAACGTGCCCAGCACCGGTCCGGACGTGGTCGCCATGCCGCCCAGGATCACCATGAACATGATGTCGCCCGACTGCTGCCAGCTCATCAGGCCCGGCGTGATGTAATTGGTGTGGTTCGCATAGAGCGCCCCGGCGAGACCGCACATCGCGCCGGCGATGACGAACGCGGCGAGGCGGTAGGGGTAGGGCGAGAAGCCGATCGCGCGCGTGCGCGCGTCATTCGATTTCGCCGCTCGCAGCGCCATGCCGAAGCGCGAATTGACGATTCGATAGACCAGAAAGACGGAAATCAGCATCAGGACGAGCGCAAGGTAATAGAACGCCACCGGATCGCGCAGGTCGATGAGGCCGGAGAACTGGCTCTTGGCCTTGAGGCGCATGCCGTCGTCGCCGCCGTATTCCTCGAGCGAGATGCCGAGGTAGTAGAGCATCTGCGTGAAGGCGAGCGTGATCATGATGAAGTAGATGCCGCTGGTGCGGATCGAAACCGCGCCGATCGCGAGCGCCACGAGCGCCGAGGCCCCGATCGCCACCGGCCATTGCAGCCAGCCGCTGGTGATGCCATAGAAGCCCATGATGCCGACGGTGTACGCGCCGATGCCGAGGTAGGCGGCGTGGCCGAACGAGACCAGCCCGCCGTAGCCGAGGATCAGATTCAGGCTCACCGCCGCGATGGCGAGGATCATGATGCGCCGCGCGAGGTCGAGATAGAACGGCTGGCCGAGCGCCACCACCAGCGGCGGCAGCGCGAGCAGCAGGCCGACGAATGCGATCCAGAGGACGATCCGGCTGCGCATTCAGCCGCGCGCCGGAAAAAGGCCCTGCGGGCGGAAAGTCAGCACCGCCGCCATCAGCAGGTAGATGAGGATCGAGGCGAGCGCGGGACCGGCGGCCTCGCCCGCGGTGGGCGAGATCATCGTGCTGAGCAGCGGCTTGAGGAACGCGCGCCCGATGGTGTCGACGACGCCGACGATGATCGAACCGACCAGCGCGCCGCGGATCGAGCCGATGCCGCCGATCACGATGACCACGAACACCTGGATTAGGATGAGCTCGCCCATCCCCGGTTGCACGTTGTAGATCGGGCCGGCCATCACGCCGGCGAGGCCGGCGAGCGCGGCGCCGAAGCCGAAAACGAAGGTGTAGAGCAGGCGGATGTTGACGCCAAGCGCGGCCACCATCGTGCGGTTGGTGGCGCCCGCGCGGATCAGCATCCCGACCCGTGTGCGCGTCACCAGGTACCAGAGGAGCAGGGCGACCACCAATCCCACGCCGATGATCACCGCGCGGTAAAGCGGATAGCTCGAGCCGGTGAAGAGATCGATGTGCCCGGAGAGGAACGGCGGCACCGAGGCGAAGAGCGCCGCGCGTCCCCAGAGGATCGCCACCAGCTCGTTGAAGAAGAGGATCAAGCCGAAGGTTGCGAGCACCTGGTCGAGGTGGTCGCGATCGTAGAGGGCGCGCAGCGCAACCACCTCGACGATCATCCCGACGACCAGTGTCCCCGCCAGGCCGAGCGCGACGCCCGCGATGTAGGACCCGGTCCACTGCGCGGCGGCGAGCGCGAGATACGCGCCCACCATGTAGAGCGAGCCGTGCGCCAGGTTGATGAAGTTCATGATGCCGAACACGAGCGTCAGCCCGGCGGCCATCAGGAACAGGGTCACGCCGAACTGCAGGCCGTTCAGCAGCTGCTCGAAGAGAAGCGCAAAGCTCATGAAAAAGAAAAGGGCGCCTGACGCGCCCTTTGTTGGCCTCCCAAAGCCATTACCACTTCATCTTGCAGTCTTGGTAGTACGAGTCCTTGTGCTTCTCGAACACCGTTTTCTGGATGTGCATCTCGATCTCGCCCGCCCCGGTCTTCTCGGCCTTCAGCAGGTAGAAATTCTGGATCGGATGGTGGTTGACGTTGTACTGGAACGGCCCGCGCAGCGAGTTGAAGTTCGCCTTGCGCATCGCCGCGACCATCCCCTTGGTGTCCTTCACGTTGCCCTTCACCGCTTTCACCGCCGAGTCGATCAGCATGATGCCGTCGTAGCTCTGCGCGCCGTAGAACACCGGCAGCTTGCCGTACTTCTTCTTGTAGTCGGCGACGAACTTCTGGTTCGCCGGATTCTTCAGGTCCGGGCTCCAGTAGCGCGTCTCGTAGATGCCGACCGCGGCGTCCTTCACCGCCGGGATCGAGATCTCGTCCACCGTGTAGACGGTGTAGAGCGGGATCTTGCCGCGCAGGCCGGCCTGGTCGTACTGGCGCAGGAACTGGATGCCCATGCCGCCCGGATAGAACGCGAATACCGCCTTCGGGTTCTTCGAGCGCAGCTGGGT
>DASRIR010000035.1:0-29191 GCA_035649875.1 Burkholderiales bacterium
CCCCGGTTTCGAGAAGCGCGGCGATTCTCTGCTCGGAAAGACCCGCTTCGCGCAACACTTCGCGCGTGTGCTCGCCGAGGCGCGGCGCGTGGCGGCGGTACTCCGGCGTGGACT
Source organism: Burkholderiales bacterium (assembly GCA_035649875.1). GTDB lineage: Bacteria > Pseudomonadota > Gammaproteobacteria > Burkholderiales > SG8-39 > SCGC-AG-212-J23. The sequence continues at coordinate 115 of DASRIR010000035.1, forward strand.
CGGACCACTCCGAAGGCACCGCGAGCATCCGGATGCGCCCTTCGGTCGGATGGTCGACGAGCCGGAGGTAGCCGATCGCGTTCAGGTGCGGATCGGCGACGATGTCATCGAGGCTGTTCATGCGCTGCACCGGGATGTCGCCGCGCTCGAGCGCCTCGAGCCAGAACGCGGTGCTGCGGCGCTTCATTTCGTCGGCGATCATGGCGTAGGCGCGGTTGTAGTTCTTGCTGCGCGCTTCCTGCGTCGCGTATTCCGGCTGCTGCATGATCTCGGGCTTGCCGATGATCTCGACGAACGCTTTCCACTGCTTGTCGTTGTAGATCAGCGCGCAGACGTAGCCGTCGCTCGTCTGGTAGGGCCGGCGGTCGGGCGTGAGGATGCGGATGTAGCCGGCCTCGCCCAGCTTGGGCTCGAAGGTATAGCCGCCGAGATGATCCGACAGCACGATCTGCAGCAGGTGCTCCCACATCGGCACGTCGACCCGCTGGCCGTTGCCGGTGCGCTCGCGGTAGAAGAGCGCCGCGTTCACCGCGCTCGCGACCTGCTGCCCGACCGAGCGGTCGGCGACGATCATCGGCGCGTAGCGCGGCTCGGGCGCGCCCTGCTTCTGCAGCAGCCACGGCAGCCCGGAGGCGCCCTGGATCAGATCGTCGTACGCGGCTTTTGCGGCATACGGGCCGCGCTGGCTGTAGCCGAAGCAGCCGACGTAAATGATCTTCGGGTTGACCTTGCGCACGTCGTCATACCCGAGTTTCAGCCTCGCCATGGCCTGCGGGCGAATGTTGTAGACCAGGACATCCGAGCGTTTCGCCAGCGAAAGACACGCCTCGCGCGCGGCGGGCTGCTTGAGGTCGAGCGCCACCGAGCGCTTGTTGCGGTTCACGTTCAGGAAAATGGCGCCCATGCCGGGGTTGCGAAACGGCCAGGCCTGGCGGATCACGTCGCCGTCGGGCGGCTCGACCTTAATCACGTCGGCGCCGAAGTCCGCGAGGATCTGGGTCGCGTAGGGACCCATCACCACCGTGGTGAGATCGAGGACGCGGACGCCGTGCAGCGGGCCGCTCATGCGTCGATCACCATCTCGAGCAGCGCATACGAGAGCGTCTTGCCGTGCGGGTCGATGGCGAGCGAGGTGGTGACGCCGCTGTCGAGCGCGCGTTCGCAGACGAATTGCAGCGCGTGCAGCCCCGGGATCTCGTAGCGACGCACCTCGCCGCCCACGAGGTGGGCGAGGTGGCGTTTCACCGCCTGCGCCGAGACTTCCCGGCGCAGAAGCTCGTAGTCCTCGTCGCGATAGGGAAACAGCGCCAGCGTGAGCGTGTCGCCCTTGTCGCCGGCGCGGGCGTGCGCGAGCTCATGCAGCCTGCGTTTCACGGTCCTCGTCCATCAGCGTGACTTTCGGACGTACGCGCGCGCGCTCGAGCAGCAGCGATACTACGCCGATCCGCTCCTGCGCATAGCGGCGCACCCCGCCGCCGCCCGCCGGACCGTTGATCCACAGCGCCTCGACTTCGGCGCCGACGCGCTCGGCGAGCTCGCGCGTAGTCGTTCTCGCCGCCACGCGCAGCCGCACCTCATAAGGCAGCGGATGGGCGAAATCGGTGCGGTGCGCGCTATCCATGCCGATCAGGTCGACGCGCAGGTCGGTGACGTCGTCGCGCAACCGCTCGCGCACGATCTCGCCCGCGAGCCGCGCGCGCTCCACCGCTCGTGCACCGGCGTATGAGATCTCGCCCTCGCCGACGAAGCCCGCGCGGTAGCCGACGCTCACTTTGTAGGTCGGAGTGCGCGTGCGGCCGCCGGCTCCGATGACAGAAACACGGTCAGCAGCGGTCTGCCGCAGCTGGACCGAGGTGAAATCTGCCACGACATCCGGCGTGAGGTAGCCACCGGGATCGGTCACCTCGTAGAGGAGCTGCTCCTTGGCGGTGCGCAGCGTGATGGCGCCGCCGGTGCCGGCAACCTTGCCCAGAACTCCGTTGCCGTCGGCGTCGACGTCGCACCAGGGAAATCCGAGTTGCGCGAGGTTGGGCACGTCCTTCAGGCCCGGCTCGGCGAAATAGCCCCCGGTCACCTGCCCGGCGCATTCGAGGAGGTGCCCGATGGCGGTGGCGCGCCCGAGCCGCTGCCAGTCATCGAGCGGCCACTTGAATTCGTGCGCGAGCGGCGCGACGAACAAGGATGGATCAGCGACGCGGCCGGTGACCACGACCTGCGCGCTGCTCGCCAGCGCCGGTAGCATCTCCTCGGCGCCGAAATAGGCGTTCGCCGAAACGAGTGTCCCGTACTCCGAGAGCGCCGCGCCGCGTGCCTCGATGGTGCGCATGCCGGGCTCGAGCAGCGAGAGCACGTCGTCGCCGGAAACGACCGCCACCCGGATCGCCAGTCCCAGGCTTTTCGCCAGCGAAATCACCTTGCGGCCAGCGCCGAGCGGATTCGCCGCGCCCATGTTGGTGATGATGCGGAAGCCGTGACGCACGGCGAGCGGCAGCAGCGCGCGCATGCGTGCTTCGAGCAGCGGATCGAATCCCGCTGCCGAATCGGCGAGCTTGCGCAACTGCGCGAGCGCGATAGTGCGCTCGGCGAGGCACTCGAGCGCGAGGTAGTCGAGCTCGCCCTGGGAGGCGAGGATCACCGCGGGCTCGAGGCGGTCGCCCTGGAAACCGCTGCCCGCGCCGATCCGGATGTGGTTAGGGCGCTTATTCAGGCTGAATCCCGGCGAGCTTGACGAGCTTCGCCCAGTTCGCGACCTCGGCCTGGATGAATTTGCCGAGCTCCGCCGGCCCCATGGGCGCGACGTCGGTGCCGACGAGCGCGAACTTCTCCTTGATTTCCGGGTTGGCCAAGGCCTTCATGTTGGCTTCGTGCAGGCGTTGCACGATGGCGTCGGGCAGCTTCGCCGGCGCCACCAGCGCGAACCAGGCGATGATCTCGTAGCCCGGCAGCTCCTCGGCGATCGCCGGCAGGTCGGGGGCGAGAGAACTGCGCTTGCCCGCGGTCTGGGCCAGGCCGCGGAGCTTGCCGCCTTTCTGCTGCGCCAGCGCATTCGCCATGTCGACGAAGGTGAACGCGAGCTGGCCGCCCATCGTGTCGGTGATGGTTTGCGGGATGCCCTTGTAGGGGACGTCGACGACGTCGAGCTTGCCGAGCTGCTTCAGCATGGCGAGCGACACCTGCGAACCGGCCGAGCCGTAGCCGGAGGACAGCTTTCCCGGCTGCGCGCGCACGTGCGCGAGGAATTCCTTCAGGTTCTTGGCGGGGAAATCCGGCCGCACCATCAGGATGAACGAGGTGGTGCCGTAGCGCGTGATCGGGGTGAAGTCCTTCACCGGGTCATAGGTGAGCTTCTTGAACAGGCTCACGTTTGCCGCCTGGGGCGTATTCGTCGTGAGCATGAGCGTATAGCCGTCGGGCGCGCTGCGGGCCACTTCGGCCGCGGCGATTGCGCCCTGGGCGCCGGCCTTGTTCTCGACCACAAACGGCTGGCCGAGCGCCTGCTGCAGTTGCGCTCCGGTGAGGCGCGCGACCTGGTCGGTCGCGCTGCCGGCCGGGAAGGGTACCACCAGCTTGACCGGCTTGGACGGATACGTCTGGGAATGGGCCAGCGGCATGGCCAGCGCGAGCAGCAAGGATGTCAGCCATTTCATGAGAGGTCCTTAAGCGTTGAGTCTGGCGAGAAGCTCGCGTGTCTTCGCCGGGTCGCTCGCGCGCAATACGCGCTGCGCGAGCGCCTGCACTTCGGCGAGGTTGGTGCGCAGGATTCGTTCCTTGATCGCCAGGAGCTGCGACGGGTGCATCGAAAAGTTGCGCAGCCCGAGGCCCAGCAGCAGCCGCGTGAGCTGCAGGTCGCCCGCCATTTCGCCGCAGACGGCGACCGGCATGCCGCCGCGCGTGGCGGTCTGGATGGTGCCGGCCACCAGCGTGAGCACTGCGGGGTGCAGCGGGTCGTAGAGGTGCGCGACCGAATCGTCGGTGCGGTCGATGGCGAGCGTGTACTGGATCAGGTCGTTGGTGCCGATCGACAGGAAGTTGAGCCGCCGCATGAACATCGGCAGCGCGAGCGCGGCTGCCGGGATCTCGATCATGCCGCCGATCTGGATTTCCTTGTCGTAGGGCTGGCCGCGCTCGTCGAGCTGCGCCTTCGCCTGGCTGATGAGCGCGAGCGTCTGGTCGATCTCGTGCGCGTGCGCGAGCATCGGCAGCAGCATGCGCACCTTGCCGTAGTGCGAGGCGCGCAGAATGGCGCGCAGCTGGGTGAGGAACATCTGCGGCTCGGCGAGGCAGAAGCGGATCGCGCGCAGCCCCATGGCCGGGTTGGGCATGGTGTGGCTTTCGCCCGAGCCGTTAAGCGCCTTGTCCGCGCCGAGGTCGAGCGTGCGCAGCACCACCGGGCGGCCTTGCATCGCCTTGGTCACCTCGCGGTACGCCTCGAACTGCTCTTCTTCGCCCGGAAGATCCTTGCGGTTGAGGAACATGAACTCGGTGCGGAAGAGGCCGACACCCTCGGCGCCGGCCTCTAGCACCTGGGGCATGTCCTGCGGCAGCTCGATGTTGGCGAAGAGCTCAATCGGCGTGCCGTCGACCGTGGCGGCGGGCGTCGACTTTAGGCGCTTGAGGCGCTTCCTCTCGGCCTTGAGCTCGGTCTGGCGCTCGCGATATTCGGCGAGCACCAGCGCGTCCGGGTTGACGATGAGCAGGCCGCGCTCGCCATCGACGATCACCACCTCGCCTTCGGTGATCGTCTCGTAGGCGTGGTGCAGGCCGACGATCGCCGGGATGCCGAGCGAGCGCGCCACGATCGCGGTATGCGAGGTGACGCCGCCGACGTCGGTCACGAAGCCGCCGAAGTGATGGCGCTTGAACAGGATCATGTCGGCGGGCGACAGGTCGTGCGCCACCACGATCAGCTTCTCTTCCTCGGAGACCACCGGCGGCTTGAGCACCTGGCCGCCCATGAGCTGCTTCAGCACGCGCTCGACGGCCTGCTGCACGTCGGCCTTGCGCTCGCGCAGGTAGGGATCGTCGATCTCCTCGAAGCGCTCGACCAGGCGCTCCATCTGCTGCACCAGCGCCCACTCGGCGTTCGCGCGGCGCTTGCGGATCAGCTCGCGCGGCGCCATCGCCAGCGCCGAGTCGTTGAGGATCATGCGATGCAGGTCGAGGAAGGCCTCGAACTCGGCCGGCGAGCCGGGCGGGATATGCGCCTTGAGCGCCGCGAGCTCCTCCTGGGCGGCGAGCATTGCGCGGTCGAAGCGCGTCACTTCGGCGTCGACCGCCTCCGGCCCGACCTCGTAGTGCGCCACCTCGAGCCGGGCGGTCGCGACCAGGTGCGCATAGCCGACAGTGATGCCACTCGACACGGGGTACCCGTGAAGAACGAAGTTCATTCCCCCTCGCCGAACTTCTCTGCGATGAGCTTGGTGAGCGCGGCGATCGCCGCATCGGCGTCGGCGCCCTCGGCCTCGATCCGCACCGAGCTGCCCTGTCCGGCCGCGAGCATCATCACGCCCATGATGCTCTTCGCGTTCACGCGCCGGCCGCTGCGCGAGATCCAGATTTCGCACGTATAGCTGCCGGCGAGATGCGTGAGCTTGGCCGCGGCGCGTGCATGCAGGCCGAGCTTGTTCACGATCGGGGCGTCGACGCTAGGCATCGAGGCAGCGGTCCGAATTCATGTGCACGACGCCTTCTGCGCCGCCGGAAAGCGCGCGCTGGATCGCATCCTGGAGCGATCCATTGCGCCCGGTGAGCACGCGCAGCAGCATCGGCAGCGAGGCTCCGGATACGCCCTCGATGCGCCCATCTTGCAGCAGGCGCGACACCACGTTGCCCGGCGTGGCGCCGAAGATGTCGGTCAGCACCAGCACGCCGTCGCCCGAATCGAGCCCCTCGAGCAGCTCGCGTGCGCGCAGCACGAGGTCGTCCGGATCGTCCTGCCGCCAGACGCTAAGCGTCGCGACCTGCTGCGGCGGGTTGCCCAGGATCTGCGTCGCGCTAGCGAGCAGCGCTTCGCCGATCGAGCCGTGGGACACGACCAGCACGCCGATCATTGGATTTTTTTCTCCAGGGCGTCGAGAAACATACCCGACACATCGAATCCGGTCTGGTCCTGGATCTCGCGGAAGCAGGTTGGGCTGGTCACGTTGACTTCGGTCAGGTAATCGCCGATGACGTCGAGGCCGACGACCAGGAGGCCCCGCTGCGCCAGGACCGGCCCGAGGGCGCTCGCGATCTCGCGATGCCGGGCGGTGATCGACTGGGCCACCCCGCGCGCGCCGGCGGCGAGGTTGCCGCGCGAGTCGCCGGCCTTCGGGATGCGCGCGAGGCAGTGCGGCACCACTTGGCCGTCGATCAGAAGCACGCGCTTGTCGCCCTGGGTGATCTCCGGAATGTAGCGCTGCGCCATCACGGTGCGCGTGCCGAGCTCGGAGACGGTCTCCACGATGACGTTGCGGTTCGGCTCATCGTGGCGCACGCGGAACACGCCGTGCCCGCCCATGCCGTCGAGGCGCTTCAGCACCACGTCGGCGTGCTGCTGGATGAAGCCCTGGAGGTCTTCCATGCGGCGTGCGACGAGCGACGGCGCGGTGAACTTAGAGAACTCGGTGATCGCGAGCTTCTCGTTGTGATCGCGGATCGCGTCGGGCGCGTTGTACACGCGCGCGCCTTCGCGCACCGCCGCGGAAAGAAGCCAGGTGCTGGTCACGTACTCCAGGTCGAACGGCGGGTCCTTGCGCATCAGCGTTGCGCTGAAGCCGGCGAGCGGCCGGCGCTCGACCGCGTGCGCGCGATACCAGTCCTCGTCGTTGTCGGCGAGCGAGATGCGCTGCGCCGCGGCAGCGACGCGGCCCTGCAGCCAGTGCAGGCTTTCCTGCTCGCAGATCCAGACCGCATGGCCGCGCTTCTGCGCGGCCCGCATCATCGCGACGCTCGTGTCCTTGTACGCCTTGAGCGACTCCGGCGCGTCGATGATGAAGAGTAACTGCAGGACACCCCTGCCTTACTTGCTCTGGGCGACCATGAACTCCACGGCGGCACGGATCTCCGCGTCGGAGAGCGACGGGTTGCCGGCCTTCGGCGGCATCGCGCCCTTGCCCTTGATCACCGACTGCATGAGCGCGTCGGTGCCGGTCTTGATGCGCGGCGCCCAGGCCTCCTTGTCGCCGAGCTTCGGCGAGCCGGCCACCGACTGCAGATGGCACGCGAAGCACACCTTGTCGTACACCGCCTTGCCGCTCGCGGCGGCGGGCTTGGCGTGGTCCTGGTGCGCCTGCGCGGCCGCGACGGGTTTCCCGGCTGCGGGTTTCTCGGCCACAGGCTTGTCCTTGGCGGCGGGCGCTGCGGGCGGCTTGAACTTGCCACCCGCTTGGTTCGCCATGAACGCAACCGCGCGGGCGATCTCGGCATCGGTGAGAGACGCGTCGCCGCCCTTCGGCGGCATCGCACCTTTGCCCTTGATCACGGTCTGCACAAGCTCGTTCAGGCTGTGCTTGAGATGCGGCGCCCAGGCGGTCTTGTCGCCGAGCTTCGGCGCATTCGCGACGCCGGCCTGGTGGCACGCGCCACAGGTGGCCTGCACGATTGCTTCGCCGGTGCGCGCGCCCGGCGCAGCTTGCGGCGCGCCGAACTCGAGGCGCCCGACCGGCTGGATGCGCGCGGCGACGGCTTCCGGCGCGAGCGCAGCCGGGTCGGCACCCGGGCGGCTCAGCACGAGTTGCACCAAAAGCAGGATGCCGATGATCGGCACGAGGAACGAAAGCAGGATCACGACGATCAACTGCTGAGGTGTCTTGATGAAAGATTCGTGCTGGTCGTGCGCCACGATTAGGAGTTGTAGTTTTGTAAAGGCATGATTTTAGCGTGAAAGTCTGGCTCGTCATCCTCGGCTTGGCCCTCATCGTCCTCGGTTTCGCGTGGCCCTGGATCGAGAAGCTCGGCCTCGGTCGATTGCCCGGCGACTTGCGCTTCGAGCGCGAAGGGTTCAGCTTCTATTTTCCGCTCACGACCTCGATCCTCGTCTCCGCGGCGGTGTCGCTTCTGATCTGGCTGCTTCGGCGCTAACGCGTGGACGCGGAAAGGAAAACGGGCTATCCTGCGCGTCCGTTTTTCGTAGCGCCCGTAGCTCAGCGGATCAGAGTATTGGCCTCCGAAGCCAAGGGTCGTGGGTTCGAATCCCGCCGGGCGCGCCAAACCGATTTTCAACTGGAGCAAATTCGATGAAGCGCCTTCTCCCCGTCGCAGCAGCGCTCGCGCTTGCCGCTTCCAGCGCGCTTGCGCAGCAATATCCCACCCGGAACCTCTCGATGATCGTGCCCTACGCCGCGGGCGGGCCGACCGACACCGTGGCGCGCGTCACCGCGCAGGCCATGGGCAAGCCGCTCGGCCAGACCATCATCGTCGAGAACCGGCCGAGCGCCGGCGGCATCCTCGGGCCGGAGCAGGTGAAGAACGCCAAGCCCGACGGCTACACCATCCTGATCCACCACATCGGCATGGCGACCACGCCGACGCTGTACCGCAACCTGCGCTTCAAGCCGCTCGAGGACTTCGAGCCGATCGGCCTGATTAACGACGTGCCGATGACGATCATCGGCAAGCCCCAGCTGCCGGCCAAGGACTTCAAGGAATTCCTCGAGTACATCAAGAAGAACAAGGACAAGGTGACCTACGCGAACGCCGGCATCGGCGCCGCCTCGCACCTGTGCGGCATGCTTTTCATGAGCGCGATCCAGACCGACTTCCTCACCGTGCCGTACAAGGGCACGGCCCCGGCGATGAACGACCTGCTCGGCGGCCAGGTGGATTTCATGTGCGACCAGACCACCAACACCACGTCGCAGATCAAAGGCGGCAAGGTGAAGGCCTATGCGGTGACCTCGGCTAAGCGCGTGCCCTCGCTGCCCGACGTCCCGACGCTCGCGGAAGTGGGCGTGAAGGACGCCGAAGTCGGCATCTGGCACGGGCTGTACGCGCCGAAAGGCACGCCGAAGCCCGTGATCGACAAGCTGGTGTCCGCGCTGCAGGAGGCGCTCAAGGATGAGGGCGTGCAGAAGCGCTTCGCCGACCTCGGCGCCACCACCATGCCGGTCAACCAGCAGAACCCGGCCGCCCTGCAGAAGCACCTCAAGGCGGAGATCGACAAGTGGGCGCCGCTCATCAAGAAGGCGGGCCAGTACGCCGACTGATTTTTTCCAGAACAGGAAAGGCCGCCCAAGGGGCGGCCTTTTTTTTGAGGGTATGTGACTTCACGTACCACCTGCCGGGAGACGTGACTTAGTTGGTAAAAGACCATTCCGAGGAGCGCGAACAACGGAAGCCATTCCAAATTAGTCATGTGGTTATCTCCCTGTCCGCTTTTTCGGGAAGTATGTACTTAGCGAAAGGCGGGGTTTTCAGGATGATGTGAGGGCTGCTCGCAATGATGGCGCTGGGGGGGTGGGGGTGATCTTTAAGCCGTTAAGCCGGGAAGAGTACGAGCGGCTGTCTCTGGACCAGCGGATGGAATACCTCCACCGTCTGATGACGGACGTTCGCCAGAAGCTGGCCGAAACTCGCAAGCAGCAAGAAGACAGCCGCAAGCGGATAGACGATTCCGGGCGCTAGCAGGCTAGGCGCGGCTCTTCGCCCGCGCGGCCGCAGCCAGGCAGAGATCGTTCCAGACCTTCTGATCGGCGATCTTGCCGTCGCGGATCAGGAAGCGGTCGATGTAGCGCACCCCCTCGAACGCCTCGCCGTCGGCCCATTCGCCGCGCAGGCCGCCATAGTTGTAGACCACTGTGCCTCGGGCCGTCGGATGCTCGTCGAAGCGCTCGAAGACCTTCTTGACCCAGCGGTACGTCGCGGCGGAGCGCGCGGGTAGCTCGGTGCAATCGGTGAACGTCACCCCGCCGGGGAACAGCATCCGGCAGCCCGGGGCGAGGTAAGCGTTGGCTTCGGCATAGCGCCGCTCGGCGAACAGCGCGAGGAAGTCCCAGACGAGCTGCCCGGCGGGGCCGAGGCTCTCGCGGGTCATGGCGTGGACGACAGGCTGGTCGCGAAGGTTCATGTCGGGCTCCCGAAGTGGTCCCGCGGAGAATAGTAGCCCTACCGCATCAGCGCGTACTCTCCGCCGCGTTCGACCGCGCGGCGGTACGCCGGCCGCGCGTGGATCGTCTCCAGGAAGCGCATCAGGCGCGGCCGCTTCTCGTCGAGGCCGCCGCGCGCGCGCGCCGCCTCCAGCGGGAAGCTCATCTGGATGTCGGCGGCGCTGAAGTGCGCCCCAGCAAACCATTCGCTTTTCCCCAGCTCGCTTTCCATGAAATCCAAATTGCGGACGAGGTTCGGCAGCACGAACGTCGTCAGCGCTTTGTCGGCGATGGCGCGCGCGATCGGCCGCACGAGGAGCGGCGCCTTGTACTTGACGCGGTCGAACAGGAGTTTGAGAAGCAGGGGCGGCTGCGCCGTGCCTTCGGCGAAGTGCAGCCAATACAGGTAGCGCAGGCGCTCCGGAGACCCGAACGCCGGCGCGAGCTTGCCCGCGCCGTAGCGGTCGGCGAGGTGCTCGACGATCGCGCCGGACTCGGCGAGCGTAACGCTGCCGGAGCCGTTGTCATCCGTAATGACCGGCGACTTGCCGAGCGGATGCACCGCGCGCAACGCCGACGGCGCGAGCATGGTCTGCGGGTCGCGCTGGTAGCGCTTGACGTCGTATTCGAGGCCGAGCTCTTCGAGCAGCCACAGGACGCGCTGCGAGCGCGAGTTGTTCAGGTGATGGACGGTAATCATCGAGACTGCGGCCCGCGGACGGTTGTTTCCTCTACGGCCATTCGACCGCGCCTTCCGGCCAGTGCTTGCTCGACACCGGCACGACGCAGAAGCGGTGGCCGCCGGGATCCTCCATCACCCACCACTTCTTCACTTGGTGCACGCGCTTCGCGCCAAGCTTCTCCAGCCGCCCTACCTCGGCGTCGACGTCATCGGTCTCGATATCGAAGTGCACGCCCTCGCGGCCCGGCTCGACGCGCTGGACCATGCAGTCGAGGTGCGGCCCCGGCAGGGTTGCGTAACGCTCTTGCGCAGAATAGTCGAGGCTTCTTCCGAGCGCCGCGCTCCAGAACTGCGCGACGGCCTGGTGCGTCCGCGAACTGGTGTCGACCAGGATCGCGCAGATGCGGCTGCGGTGCGTCATGGCAGCTCCCGATAGCGGTAGCAGGAGACCAGATGGTCGTTGACCATGCCGACCGCCTGCATGAACGCGTAGCAGATGGTGGTGCCGACGAAGCGGAAGCCGCGGCGCTGCAGGTCCTTGCTGAGCGCGTCCGACTCGGGCGTGCGCGCGGGGATGTCCTTGCCCTTCCTCGAATTGCGAATTGGCTCGCCGCCCACGAACTGCCACAGATAGCGGTCGAACGAGCCGAACTCCTTCTGCACCGCGAGAAAAGCGCGTGCGTTGCTCACGGTGCTCTCGATCTTCAGGCGATTGCGCACGATGCCGTCATCTTTCATCAACTTCCTTTTCCGGGAGGCGTCAAAGCGGGCAACCTTCCTCGGGTCGAAACCTGCAAACGCTCGCCGGTAATTCTCGCGCTTTTTCAGGATGGTCGACCAGGAAAGCCCGGCCTGCGCGCCTTCGAGGATCAGGAACTCGAACAGCACCCGGTCATCGTGCACCGGCACGCCCCATTCCTTGTCGTGATAGGCGATGTCGAGCTCGGTCGAGGGCCAGCTGCAGCGTTTCACGCCACCGGCGGTCGGCGCTTCCATATCTGTGTCGCCTGCTCGAACGCGTGCGCGAGCTGGAGCACGCCGAAATCGTCGCGGTAGCGGCCGACGATCTGGATGCCGACCGGCAGGCCGTCGTCGGTGAACCCGGCGGGAACCGAGATCGCCGGGTGCGTGGTGAGGGTGATGTAGTAGCAGCTCTTCATCCAGTCGAGGTAGTTCGTCATCTTCACGCCCGCGATCTCGTGCGGGTAATCCTGCTCGACCGGGAAGGGCGGCAGCTGGTTCACCGGGCAGACGAAGAAATCGTACTTCTCCAGGAATTGCCGCATGCGGTGATACATCGCTGTACGCAGGTTCTCCGCTTTGGCGATGTCGGCAGCGCTGCGCTTGAGCCCCTCTTCGGTGTTCCAGATCACCGTGTCCTTCAGCTTGTCGCGGTGCTCCTTCAGGAGCGCGCCGCCGCGATGCAGCCAGGTGAGCGCGCGCAGCGACTCGAAGGCCTCGGTCGCGCCAGAGAAGTCCGGCTCCGCGTCCTCGACGCTGCAGCCGAGATCCTTGAAGGTCTTGCGCTGGCCTTCCAGCACTTTCGTGACCGCCGGTTCCACCGGCAGGCCGCCGAGGTCGCGGCTCCAGGCAATACGGGTTTTCCTGAAGCTGCGTTTCAGCGGTTTGAGAAAAACAGATCCGGGTTCCGTGATCGAGGTGGGCGCGCGCGGATCCGGGCCGGCCTGGGCCGAGAGGAGAAACGCGGCATCGGAGACGGTGCGCGCCATCGGTCCGAGCTCGCTCAGGTTGCTCCAAGGGTAGGGATGCGGGTAGGCCGGCACGCGGCCGGTGGAAGGCCGGAAGCCGATGACGTTGCAGTAGTTGCCCGGGTTCCTGAGCGAGGCGGCGAAGTCGCCGCCGTCTGCGAAGGGCACCATGCCGCAGGCCACCGCGACTGCCGCGCCGCCGGAAGAGCCGCCGCAGGTCTTCGACAGGTCGTACGGATTGCGCGTCGCGCCAAAGACCTTGTTGAAGGTCTGCGAGCCGGCGCCGAACTCGGGCGTGTTGGTCTTGCCGATCAGGATCGCCCCGGCCGCCTTCAGGCGCTCGGCCATGATGTGATCCTCGGCCGGCACGTGATCCTTGTAGACGAGCGAACCCCAGGTCGTGCGTACTCCCTTGGTGGCGATCACGTCCTTCATCGCGATCGGCAGCCCCGCGAAGGGCTTATCAAAGGATTTTTTTCGGTCCAGGGCTTTCGCAGCCTTCAATCCTTCCTCGGGCAGGAAGGTGACGATCGCGTTGACCTTGGGGTTGACGCGCTCGATCTGCGCGATGAACGCCCGCATGACCTCGGTCGCCGAGATCTTGCGGGCGCGCAGCAGGCGCGCGAGCGTGCGCGCCGGCGTAAAGCAGACGTCGGTGCTCAACAGCCGCTGGTGCAGCGCCCGCTGCCGTCGAACTCCATCGTCCTGCCGCTGAGCGGCACGTGCACCGGCATCTTCGCCGCCTTCTGGAACGCCGCCGTGCGGCTGGTGGGGGAGAGCTTGCCGCCCACCGTGGCGGGCTCGTTCGCGTGCGAAGCGATCACGGAGGCCGGGCGCACCAGGCTGTTCACGACGTACGCCGCCTCGTCCGGACCGGTGGTGAACGGAAAGCCGCCGATGTTCATCACCACCAGGTTCGACTTGTAGTGCCCTCGCACCACGAGATCCTGCTCGGCCGTGATGCCGGTGTCGCCGGAAAGATAGGCGGTGAGGCCGTTGGAGAAGCGCAGCACGAAGCCTCCAGGCGGCCCGACGTAAACGGTGAGCCCGCCGTCGAAGAACTTGGCCTGCTCGGGCGGCAGGAACGCGGGCGGCAGGCCGTTCGAATGCACGGCCGGAACGCTTGCCACCGTGACCTTGCCGACCATCGTCTGCGCGCCGAAGCGCACCAGGCGCACGAGCTTGTTCGGGTCGCCGCCGAGCGACTTGATCTTCGCCTGGAAGAACGAATGCGCCTCGCCGCCGACGATCAGCGGCGCCTGCTTGCCGAGCACGATGTTCACGCTGTTCGAATTGGGCGTGACCGCGACCGAGAAATCGGGCTTGGGACAGGCGCCGGCGTTGGCCGAGGGCTGGATCAGGTCGCCGAGGTGGTCGCCGTGCATGTGGCTCACCAGCACCGCGTCGATCCGGCCGAGGCGCGGATCGTTGGGGCCGCGCACCGTGCGCCCGGCGTCGTACAGGATGCGCGTGCCGTCCGGGTCCTCGAACACCAGCGCCCGGTCGAGCGGGCAGAACTCGCCGTCGTGGCTGCCGAGCGGGGTGATCTTCACTTTCGGAGCTTGTGGATCGGGGGCGGTGGCGCAGGCGGCCAGCGCGAGGCTGGCCAAAGCGATCAGCACGTTCCTCATGTGGACTTCCTCCTCTGGGGCGCGATGTTACAGCAGCACGATGTCGAATTGCTCCTGGGAATAGCCCGTTTCGACCTGCACCGAGATCGGCTTGCCGATGAAGTCCGAGAGCATGGCGAGCGAGGGGGACTCGTCCTCGAGCAGCAGGTCGATCACCGGCTGCGCAGCGATCACGCGGAACTCGCGCGCGTTGAAGGCGCGCGCCTCGCGCAGGATCTCGCGCAGGATCTCGTAGCACACGGTGTGCGCGGTGCGCACCTCGCCGCGCCCGGTGCAGGTCGGGCAGGGCTCGCACAGCACGTGCGCGAGCGATTCGCGCGTGCGCTTGCGCGTCATCTCGACCAGGCCGAGCGCGGTGAAGCCGTTCAAGGTGATGCGCGTGCGGTCGCGCGCCAGCGCGCGGCGCAGCTCCTCGAGGACGGCGTTGCGGTGCTCGGTGCTCTCCATGTCGATGAAGTCGAGGATGATGATGCCGCCCAGGTTACGCAGGCGCAGCTGGCGCGCGATCGCCTGCGCCGCCTCGAGGTTGGTCTTGAACACGGTGTCGTCGAAGTTGCGGCTGCCGACGAAGCCGCCGGTGTTGACGTCGATCGTGGTCATCGCCTCGGTCTGGTCGATGATCAGGGTGCCCCCGGACTTGAGCTCGACGCGGCGCGAGAGCGCCTTCTCGATCTCGGGCTCGACGTTATACAGGTCGAAGAGTGGCCGCTCGCCGGTGTAGTGCTCGAGGCGCCCGCGCACCTGCGGCATGTAGCCTTCGGCGAACGCGGCGAGTTTCTGGAAGTTCTCGCGCGAGTCGACCAGCACGCGCGCCGTGTCGACGGTCACCATGTCGCGCAGCACGCGCTGCGCGAGCGACAAATCTTGGTACAGGAGCTGCGGCGGGTCGGCGCCGAGCGAGCGCTCGCGGATCGCTTTCCAGAGCTCCTGCAGGTAGGCGAGGTCGGCGCGCAGCTCGGGCTCGGCGGCGCTCTCGGCAAGCGTGCGCAGGATGAACCCGCCTTTCTCGTCCGCCGGCAGGAGCTCGCGCAGCCGCTCGCGCAGCGCGGCGCGGCCGTTCTCGTCCTCGATCCTCTGCGAGATGCCGATGTGCGGGTCCTGCGGCAGGTAGACGAGCAGCCGGCCGGCGATCGACACCTGGGTGGAAAGCCGCGCGCCCTTGGAGCCGAGCGGGTCCTTGACCACCTGGACCAGGATCGGCTCGCCTTCGCTCAGGATCTTCTCGATCGGCCGCTCGCCGTGGCCGCGAATGTCGGCCACGTGCAGGAACGCGGCGCGCTCGAGCCCCACCTCGACGAATGCCGACTGCATTCCCGGCAGCACGCGCGCCACGCGCCCCATGTAGATGTTGCCCACCAGCCCGCGGCTGCGGGCGCGCTCGATCAGCAGCTCCTGCACCACGCCGGCGGCGGTCACCGCCACGCGCGTCTCCTGAGGCGTGACGTTAATGAGAACTTCTTCCACGCAGCTTGTCGAGCAGCACGCTGGTCTCGTAGAGCGGCAGCCCCATCACGCCGGAATAGCTGCCGCGCAGCTCGACCACGAAGCGCGCGGCGCGTCCCTGGATCGCGTAGGCGCCCGCCTTGTCGTCGCCCTCGCCGCCCGCCACGTACTGCGCGATCTCGTCCTCGGACAGCTTCTTCATCTGCACTTCGGAGGTGGACAGCGCGAACTCGACTTGGTCGTGGTTCTTGAGCGCCACCGCGGTCAGCACCTCGTGGCGCTGGCCGGAAAGCGCCGCGAGGATCTGCGCGGCCTCGGCCCGGTCGCGCGGCTTGCCGAGGATCCGGCCTGCGAGCGCGACCGTGGTGTCGGCGGCGAGCACCGGCGCGGGCAGCAGGTTCCGTTGCAGCATGCGTCTCCATCCGGCGGCGGCCTTGGCGCGCGCCATGCGCTCGACGTACGCGGCCGGCGCCTCGCCGGCGAGCGGCGCTTCGTCGAGGTCCTGCTCGCCGCCCCCCGGGCGCGGGCGCTCGCGGAACAGCAGCAGGTGGTAGCGCACGCCGATCTGCGAAAGAAGCTCGCGCCGCCGCGGGCTGCGCGAGGCGAGATAGATGCCGCGTTCGGGAATCACGATCATGCTCGATGATAAGGATGGCCAGTCAGCATGGTAGCCGCTCGGTAGATCTGCTCGAGCAACACCACCTGCGCGAGCGCGTGCGGGAGGGTGAGCGAGGAAAGGCGCAGCACCAGGGTTGCGGCTTTTTTCACACTCTCTTCCAGGCCGTCGGGCCCGCCGATGACGAAAGTCGCTTCATTCTTGAGGAGGGCCGCGAACTGCGCCGTGGTCATGTCCCTGCCGCGCTCGTCCAGCGCCACCAGACGGCCTTTGAGAAACGGGGCCAGCTTGCCCGCCTTGGCCTGGGTGCGCGAGACCTCATAGCCGCGCGGCATGCGCTTCGCGTACTCGAGGCACGCTTCCTCCGCCCAGCGGGGGAGCCTAGCGCTTACGGCGACGACGTGGAGCCTTGGCACGCGCCTTGGCCTTCTTCGGGGTCGTCTTCAGCTTCACCGGCTT
Source organism: Burkholderiales bacterium (assembly GCA_035649875.1). Classification (GTDB taxonomy): domain Bacteria; phylum Pseudomonadota; class Gammaproteobacteria; order Burkholderiales; family SG8-39; genus SCGC-AG-212-J23. Next base: position 16,719 of record DASRIR010000035.1, read on the forward strand.
GCCGCCCCAGATCTCCTCGAGGTTGTAGAAGTCGCGCACCGTGGGATGCATGATATGCACCACCACGTCGCCGAGGTCGACCAGCACCCATTCGCCGGCGGACTCACCCTCCACGCCGTACACGCTTGCGCCGTGCTCGCGCACGCGCTCCTGCACGCGGTCCGCGAGCGCCTTCACCTGCCGGTTCGAATCGCCGCTCGCGATCACCACGCGCTCGAACATCGAGGGCAGCCGCGCGGTGTTGAACACTTGGATGTCGCGCCCCTTGATGTCCTCGAGCGCCTCGACGACCACGCGCTGCTTGAGCCGGATGTCCATCAGCGATAGAGCCCGTGCTGTTCGATGTAGCGCGCCACCCCTGGGGGCACCAGCCCGTCGATGCCCTCTCCGCGCGCCACGCGCGCGCGGATCTCGCTCGCCGAAAGCCGCATCGGCTCGAACGGCACGACCGTGGCCCCGGTCGACGCCGGCGAGCCCGGCCGCGCGAAAACCGCGATCTTCGCCATGCGCTTCACGTCCTCGGGCCGGTGCCAGGTGTCGAGCTTGCTGTACTGGTCGGCGCCCATGAGGAGCCAGAGCCCGGTATCGGCGCCGAGCTCGAGCCTGAGCTCCTTCAGCGTATCCACCGTATAGCCGGAGGCGCCGGGCGCGAGCTCGCGCGCATCGATCTCGCAGGAATCATCGTCCGCCAGCGCGAGCCGCAGCATCGCCACGCGATGCTCGCCGCTCGCCTCGGCCGGCGTGCGGTAGTGCGGGGAGCCGGTCGGCATGAACACGACCTTGCCGAGCTTGAGCTGGTCGAGCGCGGCGTGCGCCATCGCGAGATGCGCGTTGTGAACCGGATCGAAGGTTCCGCCCAGAATACCGATGCTCAGGAGCGAATCTCTCCGTGGCCGAGGACGACATATTTCTGCGTCGTCAGGCCTTCGAGACCGACCGGGCCGCGCGCATGCAGCTTGTCGGTGGAGATGCCGATCTCCGCGCCCAGGCCGTACTCGTAGCCGTCGGCAAAGCGCGTCGAGGCGTTCCACATCACCGAGCTCGAGTCGACCTCGCGCAGGAAGCGTTCCGCGCGGCTTCGGTCGCCGGCCACGATCGCATCGGTGTGCTGCGAGCCGTACTTGGCGATGTGCGCGATCGCCTCGTCCAGGCCCTTCACCACGCGGATCGAGACGATGGGCGCGAGCCACTCCGTGTAGTAGTCGTTCTCCGTGGCTTTCTTGCCGTCGACGAACTTCAGGGCGGCAGAATCGGCGCGCATCTCGACGCCTTTGCGCTTGTAGATTTCACCGATGCGCGGCAGCACGCGCTCGGCGATGCCGGCGGAGACCAGCAGCGTCTCCATGGTGTTGCAGGTACCGTAGCGCTGGGTCTTGGCATTGTCGGCGATGCGCACCGCCATCTCGGGATCGGCGCTGTCGTCGATGTAGACGTGGCACACGCCGTCGAGGTGCTTGATCATCGGGATGCGCGACTCGCGCGCGAGACGCTCGATCAGCTCCTTGCCGCCCCGCGGCACGATGATGTCGACGTGCTCGCGCATGGTGATGAGCTCGCCCACCGCGGCGCGGTCGGTGGTGCCGACGAGCTGCACCGCGGCTTCGGGCAGGCGCGCGGCGGCGAGCCCGGCGCGCACGCAATCGGCGATCGCGCGATTCGACTCGAGCGCTTCCGAGCCGCCGCGCAGGATGCAGGCGTTGCCCGCCTTGACGCAGAGCGCCGCCGCGTCGGCGGTCACGTTGGGGCGCGACTCATAGATGATGCCGACCACGCCGATCGGCACACGCATCTTCGCGACCTCGATTCCGGTCGGCCGCTTTGCGCGCTCGGAGATCGCGCCCACCGGGTCGGGCAGTGCCGCCACCTGCTCCACGCCCTCGGCCATCTGCTCGACAAGCGCCGGCGTGAGCGTCAAGCGGTCGACGAAGGCGGCATCGTTGCCGTCCTTCTTCGCCTTTTTCACGTCGCGCTCGTTCGCGCGCAGGATCGTGCTCGACGCGGCGCGGATGCCGCCGGCGATGGCGGAGAGCGCCGCGTTCTTGGCCTCGGTCGTGGCGCGCGCGAGCCCGCGCGCGGCGGCGCGCGCCGCGCGGCCCATGTCCTGCATCGCGCCATGCAGGTCGCCGTGGGCATGCTTGTTGCGCGAAAGCTCCATGGATGGAATTGTAATGGTTCAGCACGTGGTTATCGTCGGCGGAGGGCTCGCGGGACTCGCGTGCGCGGTGGCGCTCGGCGACGCCGGCCTGCGCGTGACGCTCCTCGAGCGCGACAAATGCCTCGGCGGCCGCGCGCGCAGCTGGACCGACGCGGCGAGCGCCGACGCGGTCGACCTCGGCCCGCACGTGCTGCACAGCGAGTACCGCAACATGCTCGCGTTCCTCGAGCGGCTGGGCACGCGGCATCTGGTGTGCTGGCAGCCGGAAAAGCTGATCACGTTTGCGTCCGGCATGGTCCTCAGGCACCGGCCGCTGCCGCCGCCGCTCAGCCTGCTGCCCGACTTCGTTTTCAGCGCGGGGCTCTCGCTGCGCGACCTGTGGTCGAACAATCGCGTCACCTGGCGCGCGATGCGCTTTGCCGAGGCGGACGTACCGGCGCTGGACGCCGTCAGCGCCCTCGACTACCTGCGCGCGGCGGGAGTCACGCGGCGGATGATCGACTTCTTCTGGTCGTTCGCGGCGCTCTCGGTATTGAACGTGCCGCTCGAGCGCTGCTCGGCGGCGGCGCTCGTGCGCGTGCATTCGCAGCTCATCGGCCACCGGCGGCTGCATTTCGGCTTTCCGGCCGTGGCGCTGAGCGAGCTCTTCGCGCCGCAGGCCGCGCACGCCATCGCGCGCAACGGCGGGCGCGTACTGCTCGATGCGGAGGCGGTGCAGGTCGGCAAGCAGGTCGTCCTGCGAGACGGCACGCGGATCGCCGCCGACCAGGTGGTGGAGGCCGTGCCGCCGCGGGGGCTCGAGCCCAGCCCGTATATCAGCTCGTACCTGTGGTTCGATCGCAAGCTGACCCGCGAGCGCTTCTGGGCGCTGCCCGGGGCGCAGAAGCACTTCAATACCGACTTCTACGATCTATCCAACATCCGGCGCGATTGGAGCGGGCGGCACTCCGTCATCGCGTCGAACATCATTTATTGCCACCGCGCGCGCGGCATGAGCGACGACGAGATCGTCGCCGCGACCCGGGGCGAAATCGCCGAGTTCATCCCCGAGGCCGCCCGCGCGCGCGTCGTGCACGCAGTGGTGAACCGCATTCCGATGGCGATTCCCTGCCCCTTGCCGGGAACCGAGAACGCGCGCCCCGCGCCTTCAGCCGCCCTTGCCGGCGACTGGACGCGCACCGGATTGCCGTGCTCGATGGAAAGCGCGGTACGCTCGGGCTTCATGGCGGCGGAGGAGGTACTGCGCGCCGCCGGCCGTCCCCGCACCCTCGCGCTTCCGGTCCGTCCCACCGACGGGCTTGCGGGCTTGATCCAGTCTACGCGGCGTGCAGCTCGAGCCCCAGCCTGGCGAACTCCTGCCACGGCTCACCCGCGCCCACACCCTTGATCGTGCGGTCGATCACCGCGGCGTGGCTGATCGCCTGGTCGAGCTTGGCCCGCGGGTAGCGGCGCGCCTTCGCGAGCAGAGCCTGCGTCGCCTTGTTGGCGTATCCGCCGTGCGCCAGGACGAACAGCGCGTTGGATATCGTGAAGAGCAGGTGCGTCGTGGACTCGCCTTCGCCGCGCAGGCCCTCGAGAACGCGCAGGTAGCGCGCGGTGTCGCCGGCGACCAGCGCTTCGGCGGCGACGAGCGTGTCGTAGCGCGCTACGTCGGCGACCGCATCGCGCACCGTGTCGATCGAAAGCTCGCCTTCGGGGGCGAGGAGCGCGAGCTTCTGCACCTCCTGGTGCGCAGCGAGCAGGTTGCCCTCGACGCGATCGGCAACGTATTCGAGCACCTCGCGCGGCGCGCTCTGTTTCTGGCGCGCGAGGCGCTTCTCGAGCCAGCCCGGCAGCGCGGCGCGCGGGACCGGGGGCACCTCCACGACCACGCCGGCGCGGTCGAGCGCGAGGAACCAGGGCGCTTCCCACCAGCCGCCGCCCTCGGGCCGCGGCATGGTGACGAGGAGCAGCGTCTCGGGATTCGGCCGCTCGCACCAGTCGACGAGCGCATCGTTCGCCTGCGCGCTCGGCTTGCCGCTCGTCAACCGCAGCTCGACCACCTTGTTTCCGCCGAAGAGCGACCGGCTCGCGCCGGCGTGGCGCAGCTCGCTCCAGTCGAAAGCGCGACCGGGCTCGAACACTTCGCGCTCCGCGTAGCCCTTGGTGCGCGCCGCGGCGCGCACCGCGTCGGCGGCTTCGAGCACGAGCAGCGGCTCGTCGCCCATGATGGCGTAGACCCGGGCGAGGTTCTTCGCGAGGCTTGCCGGAAGCTGCTCGGCGGACCGCAGGCGCGTAGCGTCTACTCCTTCTGCTCGACCTTGGCCGTCGGGCGCTTCGCCGCCGCCAGGCGGCGGATGATCTGCTGCACCATGTCGGACTGCATGTCGCGGAACAGGAGCTGCTCCTCCTGCTCCTTCGCGAGGATCTCCGTGTCGTTGAAGGTCACGTCGCGCGTGAGCTGGATCGTGCTCGGCGGCACGAAATCGACGCCCTTGCCGTCGTGCACGCGGAAGCCGACGCGATAGCGCAGCTGGAACTCGCGCACCCGGCCCGCGCTGGTGAGCGACAGAATCTCCTTCTGCCGCGATTCCTCGATGAACAGCAGCACCGCGTCGGCGGTCTTGGGATCGTCGACCACGCGCGCGCGGGTTCCCGCCTGCAGGTTGCGCTTGAGGTCGAGCGCGATGCCGGCGGTCGCGCCCGGCACGTAGAGGGACTCGAACGGCACCTCGGCGGTGCCGCGCATGCGAAAGCCGCAGCCGGCGAGGACCAGCGCCAGCGCGAGCAGCAGGATCTTCCTAGACGACAAGATTGACCAGCCGCCCGGGCACGACCACGACCTTCTTCACGTTCTGGCCGGCGACGAAGCGCTGCACGTTCGGATTGGACAGCGCCAGGTTCTCGATGGTCGATTTGTCCGCCTGCTTCGGCACCACGATCGAGCCGCGCAGCTTGCCGTTCACCTGCACCACGAGCTCGACCTGGTCCTGCTCCAGCGCCGCCGGGTCGGGCTCGGGCCAGGGCGCTTTCATGATGTCCTCGCCGAACTTGAGCTCACGCCACAACTGGTGCGCGATGTGCGGCGCGATCGGCGCCAGCAGCCGGATCAGGATCGAGAGCCCCTCCTTGGAGGTCGCATCCCACTCCGGCAGCTCCTCGAGCGAGTTGAGGATCTTCATGCACGCCGAGGCGACGGTGTTGAACTTCTGGCGCTCGATGTCGTCGTTCGCCTTCTTCAGCTCCGAGTGGATCTGGAAGCGGATCTTGTGCTCGAGGCTCTCGCCGCACTTCGCCCGCGAGTACTTGAAGGCGAAATCCCAGACCCGCCGCAGGAACCGGTACGATCCCTCGACGCTCTCGTCGCTCCATTCAAGCGTGTTGGTCGGCGGTGAGGCGAACATGGTGTAGAAGCGCGCCGTGTCGGCGCCGTATTTGTCGATCAGCGCCTGGGGATCGACGCCGTTGTTCTTGGACTTGGACATCGTGCCGATGCCGTCGTAGACGACCGGCGCGCCATCCGCGGTGCGCTTGGCCGAAACGATCTTGCCTTTCGCGTCGCGCTCGACCGTGACGTCGGCCGGGTTGATCCATTCGCGGCGGCCGCTTGCGTCGGTGTAGTAGGACTCGGCGAGCACCATCCCCTGCGTGAGCAGGTTGGTGAAGGGCTCGGCGACGCTCCGCATCAGGCCGGTCTCTTCCCGCATTGCGCGCTGGAAGAAGCGCGAATAGAGCAGGTGCAGGATCGCGTGCTCGATGCCGCCGATGTATTGGTCGACCGGCATCCAGTAGTTCGCGCGCTCGTCGAGCATCGCCTTGCCCTGGCCGGGGCAGGCGAAGCGCGCGAAGTACCAGGACGAGTCGACGAACGTGTCCATGGTGTCGGTCTCGCGCTGCGCCGGCTTGCCGCACGCGGGGCAGCGCGTGTCGAGGTACGACGCGCGCTTGTTGAGCGGGTTGCCGGTGCCGTCCGGCACCACGTCCTCGGGCAGGACCACCGGCAGGTGGTCGTCCGGCACCGGCACGTCGCCGCAAGCAGCGCAGTGCACGATCGGGATCGGCGTGCCCCAGTAGCGCTGGCGGGAGATGCCCCAGTCGCGCAGCCGCCACTGGACTTGCTTTTCGCCCAGCGCTTTCTTCGCCAGGTCGGCCGCGATGGCATCGACCGCCTCCTGGAAGGATTTGCCGTCGTAGGGACCGGAGTTGATGCACGCGCCGTATTCGGCGTATTCCGGCTTCCACGGCGGGGGCACCGTGTCGCCGAGCGGATGGCGGATCACCGGCTTGATCGGCAGCTTGTACTTGAGCGCGAACTCGTAGTCGCGCTCGTCGTGCGCCGGCACGCCCATCACCGCGCCCTCGCCGTATCCCATTAGCACGTAGTTCCCCACCCAGACCGGGATCTTTTCGTTTGTGATGGGATGGAAAACGTGCATGCCGGTGGGCATTCCTTTCTTCTCGATCTGCGCGAGGTCGGCCTCCATCACCGCGCCCTTCCGGCACTCCTCGACGAACGCGGCCAACTGAGGATTGTTTCTGGAAGCAAAAACTGCAATCGGATGCTCGGCCGCAACCGCCATGAAGGTCGCGCCCATCAGCGTGTCGGCGCGCGTGGTGAAGACCCAGAGGACATGCTTCTGGCCGTTCAATTCATACGGAAAGCCGATGCGCACGCCCTCGGACTTGCCGATCCAGTTCTTCTGCATCAGCTTCACCTGCTCGGGCCAGCCCGGCAGGTCGTCCAGCGCCGCGAGCAGCTCCTCGGCGTAGGCGGTGATGCGCAGGAAGTACATCGGGATCTCGCGCTTTTCCACCAGCGCGCCGGTGCGCCAGCCGCGGCCGTCGATCACCTGCTCGTTGGCGAGGACGGTGTGGTCGACCGGGTCCCAGTTCACCACTCCGGTCTTCTTGTAGGCCAGGCCCTTCTTGAACAAGCGCGTGAAGAGCCACTGGTTCCACTGGTAGTACTCGGGCCTGCAGGTCGCGAGCTCGCGGCTCCAGTCGAGCGCGAAGCCGAGGCTCTTCAGCTGCGACTTCATGTAGGCGATGTTGTCGTAGGTCCACTTCGCCGGCGGCACCTTGTTCGCCATCGCCGCGTTCTCGGCGGGCAGGCCGAACGCGTCCCAGCCCATGGGCTGCAGCACGTTGTAGCCGCGCATGCGGTAGTAGCGCGTGAGCACGTCGCCGATCGTGTAGTTGCGCACGTGCCCCATGTGCAGCTTGCCCGAGGGGTATGGGAACATGGACAGACAGTAGAATTTCGGCTTCGCGTGGTCTTCGGCCACGCGGAACGAATCGCGGCTCGCCCAGAACTGCTGCGCGTCGCGTTCAACTGCTGCCGGGTCGTAGACGTCTTGCATGGGACTTTTTTGCAGACGGCGCGGATTATCGCATCCAATGCGCGCGCCAAGCCCGTATAACGGCGAAAGCGGGGATCACTATGAAAGCGCTGCTTCTAGCATTGCTCGTAGCGACTGCCTCGGTCGAGGCGCGGGCGCAGCCGGCCGCGGTGATCGAGGGCGTGCAGATGCCCGCCTGGCGCGAGCGCGACGGCGCACGCGTGCCGCTGGTGCCGGGAATGGAATTGCGCGCGGGCGACCGCATCGTGAGCGGCAAGGACGCGCGCATCGCCGTGCGGCTCTCCGAGGGCAGCGTGGTGAAGCTCGGGGAGAACGGCCGGCTGGTGCTGGCCGAGGTGCAGCCGGCGAAAGAGCTGTTCCGCGCCGCGCTGCAGGTGCTGGAGGGCGCGTTCCGCTTCACCACCGACATCGCGGCGAAGGCGCGCAAGCGCGAAGTGAACGTGCGGGTCGACCAGGTGACGATCGGCATCCGCGGCACCGACGTCTGGGGGCGCTCGCGCGGCGAACGCCAGGTCGTGTGCCTGATCGAAGGCGCGGTCCAGGTCGGCGCCGCGGGCGAGCCGCCGGTGACGATGAACCAGCCGCGCCAGTTCTATGTGCGCGACAAGGGCAAGACCCAGCCCGTCGGAATGGTGGAAGCGAAGCAGCTCGAGCAATGGGCGCTCGAGACCGACATCCAGGCCGGCAAGGGCGCGCTGCGCAGCGGCGGGCGCTTCAGCGTCCAGCTCGCCGAGGCGAACAGCCGCAACGCGCTCGCCTCCGTGCAGAAGCAGCTGAGCGATGCCGGCTATCCGGCCGAGGTCGCGCAGCGCAAGCAGGGCGACAAGACGTCCTACATCGTGCGCATCCGGCAGCTGCCTTCGCGCGAGGAAGCGCAGGCGCTCGCCGACCAGCTCAAGGGCAAGTTCGGGGTCAAGGAGCCACGCGTAAGCGGATAAAATCGTGGCTTGTCACTGCATCTCGAACACCTCAATCCAGAACAGCTAGCCGCCGTAACACTGCCCGATGAGCACGCGCTGATTCTTGCCGGCGCGGGCAGCGGCAAGACGCGCGTCCTCACCACGCGCATCGCCTGGCTGATCAAGGGCGGGCGAGTCACGCCCGCCGGGATCCTCGCCGTCACCTTCACCAACAAGGCGGCGCGCGAGATGCTGACGCGGGCCGGCGCCATGATGTCGGTGAATCCGCGCGGCATGTGGATCGGCACCTTCCACGGCCTATGCAACCGCATGCTGCGCGCGCACGCGCCGGAAGCCGGCCTGCCGCGCGCGTTCCAGATCCTCGACTCGCAGGACCAGCTCGCCGCGATCAAGCGGCTGCTGAAGGCGATGAACGTCGACGAGGAGCGCTTCCCGCCGCGCGAGGTGCAGTACTTTATCAACGACCAGAAGGAAGAGGGCGTGCGCGCGCGCGACGTGCCGCCCGCCGACGAGAACACGCGGCGCCTGGCGGAGCTTTACGCGGCGTACGACGAGCAGTGCCAGCGCGAAGGGGTGGCGGATTTCCCGGAGCTGCTCGTCCGAAGCTACGAGCTATTGGCTCGCAATGAGATTCTTCGTGAGCACTACGCGCGGCGCTTCCGCCACATCCTGGTGGACGAGTTCCAGGACACGAACCGGCTGCAATACCGCTGGCTGAAGTTGTTTTCCATTCAACAATCCTGCTTTTTCTGTGTCGGCGACGACGATCAAAGCATCTACACCTTTCGCGGCGCGCACGTGGGCAACATGGCGGACTACGAGCGCGAGTTCAAGGTGCGGCGCGTGATCCGGCTCGAGCAGAACTATCGCTCGCACGGCAACATCCTCGACGCGGCCAACGCGCTCATCGCGAACAACCGCAACCGGCTGGGCAAGAACCTGTGGACCGCGGCCGGCAAGGGCGAGCCGGTGCGCGTGTTCGAGGGCGAGTCCGACAACGACGAAGCGCGCTGGATCGTCGCGGAGGTGCAATCGCTCGCGCGCGACGGCACGCCGCTTTCGCAGATGGCGGTGCTCTACCGCTCGAACGCGCAGTCGCGCGTGGTCGAGCACGCGCTGTTCTCGCACGGTATCCCCTACCGGGTTTACGGTGGGCTGCGGTTCTTCGAGCGCGCCGAGATCAAGCACGCGCTCGCCTACCTGCGCCTGATCGCCACGCCGGAGGACGACAGCTCGTTTCTGCGCGTGGCCAACTTTCCGCCGCGCGGCATCGGCGCGCGCACCCTCGAGCAGCTGCAGGACGCGGCCAAGCAGGCGCGGGCCCCGCTCATGAAGGTTTCGGAGGGGACCAAGGCGGCGTCGTTCCGCCTGCTGATCGACAACCTGAGAAGCGAAACCCAGGGCCTGCCGCTCAAGGAAGTCGTCGAAGTGGTGATCGCGAAGAGCGGCCTGCTCGAGCACTACAAGAACGAGCGCGAGGGCGCGGACCGCGTCGAGAACCTGGAGGAGCTGGTCAACGCCGCGGCCGCGTTCACCGAGGAGGATCGTGTCAGCGAGTCGGGCGAGGCGGTCGACCCGCTCACGGCTTTCCTCACCCACGCTGCGCTCGAAGCCGGCGAGCACCAGGCAGGCGAGGGCCAGGAGGCGCTGCAGATGATGACGGTGCATTCCGCCAAGGGCCTCGAGTTCGACGCGGTGTTCATCTCCGGGCTCGAGGAGGGCCTCTTCCCGCACGAGCAGAGCGTGACCGAGCGCGACGGCCTGGAAGAGGAGCGGCGCCTCGCCTATGTCGCGATCACGCGCGCGCGGCAGCGCCTCTATCTCTCGCACGCGCAGACCCGCATGCTGCACGGCCAGACGCGCTACAACATTCCGTCGCGCTTCCTCGAGGAGATCCCGCAGCAGCTCCTTAAGTGGCTCACGCCGCGGTTCTCCAGACAGCAGAAAGAGCTGCGCATGGCGGGCGGGTGGTCCGCAAGGCCGAGCCCCGTGCCAAAGCCGAGCCGCGACGTCGGCGGTTTCCGCATCGGCCAGAACGTCCTGCATCCGAAGTTCGGCAGCGGGGTGATCATCGACGCCGAGGGTCATGGCACCGACGCGCGTGTGCAGGTGAACTTCGGCAACCAGGGCGTGAAGTGGCTCGCGGTCGCCGTGGCGAAGCTGCAAGCCGCCTGAGCTAGCTCAGTTCCCGGTCCCTGGAGGCGAGGCGCCGCGCCGGGAAGCGCGCGGTGAAGCGGCTGCCCTTGCCGGGCTCGCTCTGGATCTCGAGCACCGCTTCGTGCCGCGCGAGCGCGTGCTTGGCGATCGCAAGTCCGAGACCGGTGCCGCCGGTCTCGCGCGAACGGCTGCGGTCGACGCGGTAGAAGCGCTCGGTGAGCCGCGGGATGTGCTCGGCCTCGATGCCGATGCCGGTGTCCTCGACCATGAAGCGCGCGCCCTCCGGCCCCTCGCGCCACGCGAGCGTCACCGTGCCGCCCGCCGGGGTATAGCGGATCGCGTTGCTCACCAGGTTGCCGAACGCGCTTGCCAGCTCGGATTCGACCCCGAGGAGATCGCTGGGGGAATCGACCTGGGCCTGGATCACGTGTCTTCCATTGGACAAGGCTTCCGCGTCGGCCTTGAGCCGCTCGACCAGCGGGCGCACCGCCATGCGCTTGTCGGCGCCGGCCGGCGGCGCCGAGTCGAGCGCCGAGAGCGTGAGCAGGTCCTCGATGATGCGCTGCATGCGCGCCGCCTGCTCCTGCATCATGCCGAGATAATCGCGTTGCCGCTGCGGGTCCAGCTTCAGGTTCTGCAGTGTTTCCAGGAACCCCACTAGCACCGTTAGCGGCGTGCGCAGCTCGTGCGACACGTTGGCGACGAAGTCGCGCCGCATCAAGTCGACGCGCTCGGCCTGGGTGACGTCGCGCGACAGCAGCATCTTCTGCGCCTGGCCGAAGGGGATGAGCTGCAGCGAGAGTGCAAGGCCCGGAGCGCGCGCGATGCGCACGGCATCGCCTGCCGAGCCCTCCAGGTACTCGATGAACTCGGGCTCGCGCACGAGGTTCGCGATGTTCTGGCCGATGTCGACGCGGCCCTCGAGCGCGAGCTGCGCCTCGGCGGTGCGGTTGTACCACTCGATGCGGTTGGCGCTGTCGAGGATCACGACGCCGTCGGGCAGCGCCTGCACCGCGCGGCGCATGCGCGCGAGCTCGTCCGCTAGGCCTTCTTCGCGCTTGGCCGCGTCGCGCTCGAGACGATGCAGCGCGGCGAGCACCTCGTCCCAGATGCCCGCGCCCTCGGGTACCTTGCCTGGAAGCGGATGCGCGAGCCAGCGCTGCAGGCGCGCAAGGTGGTGCGCATGCCAGAACACGAGCGCGAGCAGCGCGAGCGCGAAAGCGCCCCAGCCCCAGGCGGCGCCGGCCACGAGCCCCACGAGCAGCGCGACCGCGCCCAGCCCGAGGACGGCGAGAAGGGTGTTCCGATAGACCGAGCTCAATCGGTGCGGAAGCCGTAGCCCGAGCCGCGCACGGTGTCGATCAGCCGGTCGTGCCCGGTCGGCTCGAGCGCCTTGCGCAGGCGGCGGATGTGCACGTCGACCGTGCGCGGCTCGACGTAGATATCCTGTCCCCACACGGCGTCGAGCAGCTGCTCGCGGCTGTAGACCCGGCCCGGCCGCTCCATCAGGAAGCGCAGAAGGCGGAACTCGGTGGGGCCGAGATGGACGTGGCGGCCGTTCCGCAGGACGCGGTGCGCGGCCAGGTCCATGATCAGCCCGCCATAGGACAGAACATCGTTCGCCGCGGAAGGCTGCGCCCGCCGAAGCACGGCGCGCACCCGCGCCATCAGCTCGCTCGGGCTGAACGGCTTGGTGATGTAGTCGTCGGCCCCGATCTCCAGGCCCCGCACGCGGTCGCCCTCCTCGCTGCGGGCCGTGAGCATGATGACCGGCAGGGTGCGCGTGGCGGGCTTGCGGCGGACCTGGCGGCAGACCTCCAGCCCTGAAACAAGCGGCAGCATCCAGTCGAGGATCACCAGATCGGGCTTCGAGTCCTCGATGGCAGACAACCCCTCTTCCCC
>DASRIR010000036.1:0-5308 GCA_035649875.1 Burkholderiales bacterium
CTGAGCCGTTGGTGATGAAATTCGCCGCCACCGCGGTCCTCGCGCCGGTGAGGGGAACCTTGAAGCTCGGATGGTTGCGCACCGCGTGGAACCTCATCGCCACCTTCTCGAGATCCGTGCCTTCCTCGGGGAAGAAGATCGGCCGCGCCTTCAGCACCTCCTTGCTGAAGTCGATGGGCGTGGTGGTGGTATGCGCGACACCGCCGGCGGCTACGCCATGCAGCGCGTGGCGCGGCAGGCCGCCGTCCCAGCCGTCGGCCTGCGCCGCATCGAGGTTGTTCCACAGCGGATCCTTGGTGGCCTTGAGCTGGTTGACCAGCGCCGGTGTCACCATGTCGAGAACCGGCGTCGGCGGACGCTGCCCGACGATGTCCTCGATGCCGGCGATCCAGAACGGATAGCCCGGGTTCCTGGTGCGGTCGATGACGTTGGCGAGGCTGCCCACCGGGCGGCCGGTCGGGGTGGTGAACGGATTGGGCTTGACGGTGACCTGTCCGGGCATCACGGCCATGGCTTTGCCCGGCAGCGGCACCAGCGCCGTAATCGGCGTGCCGAAGACGATCTCGCCGTCCGGCAGCGCGCGCGCACCTGCCGCGGGCGTGCCGTCCTTCAACCCCCAGCGCACGCTGTGGAAGCCGGCGCCGCTCACGTGCAGCTTGGTGCCGGCCTCGAACACGTCGTGGTTGCGCCACATGTACCACATGCCCATCGCGAAGTGCGGATAGAAGTGGCAGTGGAAGATCGCGTCGCCCGCGGTCTTGTTGCGGTTGCCCGAGCCGCCGAAGGCGATCTCGTAGGTGAACCCCATGCTGGGCCCGATGCCCTGGGCGTCGAGGTAGTTCGCGTTGTCGTCGCTGGCGTTGAACAGCCACTGGTGATTGTGCAGATGGAAGACGTGCTGCTCCTTGCCGATGTGGGTGTTGCGGAACTTGACGAAGTCCCCGGTGTAGCTGTTGTGCACGTTGACGGGATCGCCGGGGTAGAGCGCGAAGTTTGCCTTCGGTCCGACCACGAGGCATTTTTCGGGGCGGGTGGGCCCGCACTCCTCGAGGCCGAAGTTCGCCGGCACGTCGACCAGCTGCGCGACCTCGCCCACGGTGAAGTGGGTCAGGAAGAACTCTTCGTATGCGCAGTCGAGGCAGTCGTGCATCGGGCCGACGCCGAGGCGGTTGGCGATGATCTCGGAGCCGATGCCGCCGGAGCCGTAGTTGATCATGAAGATGTCGCCGACGCCCGCGAGCACGTAGCGGAACACCGGGTCGTCGCGGAAGAACCCCGGGAAGGCCTGCGCGGTCGCCACCTCGTCATGCCAGACCGAAGCGAAGTCGCGGAACGGCTCGAGCCGGTTCGGCACCGTCGGGTTGCGCTTGCCCTTGCTCTCCAGCGGGTAGGTCGCCGCCGGGAAGCTGCCGTCCGCATTCGGGCCGGCCACCAGGCCGTCGATCTCGGTGTGGACGATCGCCGCGCCGTTCAGCATGTTGAGGATCGGCAGGCCGGCCTTGCCTTCGGCCGCCCAGACCGCGGCGCCGAGGTTGACGCCGTTGTTGCAATTGTTCGTCGGATACCTGGCTTCGTAGTCGATGATCGGCTGGCCGGCGGCGGTCAGGCGCTGCTGGCCGCAGCTCGGGGAGGTTCGAGTCAGGTTCATCGAGGCGAGGCGCATCTCCTCCTCGGTGATGACGCTGCGGTAGATCTTCGAGCCCTTGGGCTCGACGATCACCTGGCCGAGCAGGCCGTTCGCCGAATTGCCCTGCGTGGCGTCCGAGCCGAACGGCCCGCCGAGGCTCTGGGCGAGGAACGCGCCCTCCTTCTCGGCGAACAGGCGATAGACCTTGGTCTGGCCCACGGCAACCAGGCTGCCCGGATCGGTCACGACGCGGCCGACCATGCTCGAGTCGTCGGCGAGGCCGGTGCGAAGCTGCATGCCGGTGACGTGGAAGCCGACGTGCCGGTCGGCCACCTGCTCGTCGACCTTGATTCGGAAAGGCGGCACGTTGTTCGGCAGCGTGTTGTTCGGATTCGCCGCCGCCGCCAGCAGGTTCGTCAGCGTGACGTCGAGGCAGTCTCCCGCCGCGACGCGCAGCACGAGCGGACGCGGCCGCTTGTCGGGACGCAGCGCAACCTGGCCGGCCACCGCGCCTTTCGGGTCCACCGTGAGCGGCACCTGCGTCGACTTGTTCACGACGTCGCGCCGCAGCGCGTACATCATGCCGTTGACGTTGGCCGCGCCGAGGCGGTTGAACATGATCGGCTGGTCGAACGCGATCACGTCCGCGGTCAGCGTGCGCGCGCACGTGATCGCGGCCTGGACCTGCGTGGAGAGCAGCAGCGCGCCGGCGACTGCGGTGAGCTTCCAGTAAGAATTCATGTGATCTCCCAGTGGCACCGAGCGCAATCGAATCCATTGCGCTCGCGGCGAACTTACGCCCGCCGGCCGGATTGCGGAATCAGTCACGATGACGCGCGTCCGTCTGACGCAACTCGCTTTCTCTTCGTGCCCGCGTCATCCTGACGCGGCGCTTCTCTTATCCGTTGCTCCTGAAGCGCGGGGAGCGTTGATCCCGGTCAACGGTTTGCGCTCTGCCACGGAACATATTTCGTTTCGTTCTTGGCATATTCCCGCTTGAAAGCGTGTGGTGGTCAGGGGGGAGTAACAAACGATGGATCCCGCCGATGCGGAGCTCCATGGTGTCCGGACGAAGCGCAGGCTGCTGATCGTCGACGACAACGAGCAGCTTTGCTGGGCGCTGACCCGCGCCTTCGAGCGGCGCGACTACGAGATCAGGGCAGCCACCTGCGTTCCTTCCGCGAGCGCGCTGCTCGACGGCTGGCGCCCGGACTACGCCGTGGTCGACCTGTGCCTGCCCGGGCCCACCGGCCTGACGCTGATCCCGCGCATCAAGTCCGTCGCTCCCGATTCCCGCATCGTGATGGTTTCCGGCTATTCCAGCATCGCCACCGCGGTGGAGGCGATCAAGCTCGGGGCGACGCAGTATCTGATGAAGCCGGTGGATGTGCAGACGATCGAGGCCGCCTTCCACCACGACCGCGCGGATGCCACGGTGCGTCCGAGCGACAATCTGCCTTCGGTCGACCGCGTAGCGTGGGAATACGTGCAGCGCGTGCTGATGGAGAACAAGGGCAACATCTCGGCGACCGCACGCGCGCTGCGCATGCACCGCAAGACTCTGCAGCGCAAGCTGGGGCGGCACCCCGTCGCGCAATAGCCTGCGGGGTTATGCGGTAAAGTTCGCGACTTGTGGAGTCCACGCGCGGCGCGCTATTGCTCGTCAACCTCGGCACGCCCGCGGCCCCTACGGCCCCGGCAGTCAGGGCTTATCTCGCCGAATTCCTCTCCGACCCGCGCGTAGTCAAGCTGCCGCGCTGGCTATGGCTGCCGATCCTCTACGGCGTCGTGCTGCGCACGCGTCCGGCGAAGTCGGCCGAAAAATACGCGCAGATCTGGACGCCCGAAGGCTCGCCGCTCGCGGTGAATACCGTGCGGCAGGCTGCGCTGCTGCAGGAAAAGCTCGGCATCCCGGTCAAGTACGCGATGCGGTATGGCCGACCCGCGGTTGCCGATGTCGTGAAGACGCTGGAGAACCCGGTGGTGGTGCCGCTCTATCCCCAGTACGCCGAAAGCACCACGGAGAGCGTCAGGGACGTCCTTCCACCGGGGACCAGGATGATCGAGAGCTTCCACGATCACCCGGCGTACATCGCCGCGCTGGAGGCGAACGTGCGGCGCCACTGGGACAAGTACGGCCGCGGCGCGGTGCTGGTCATGAGCTTCCACGGCCTGCCGAAGAAGAATTCTCAAAGATATGAAACCGAATGCCGCGAAACCGGCGCGCTGCTCGCGCAGGCGCTCGGGCTGAAGGAGCCGGCGTGGCAGGTCACGTTCCAGTCGCGCTTCGGCTACGCGGACTGGCTGCAGCCGTACACCGAGCCCACGCTGGTCGTGCTGGCGCGCGAGGGTGTGAAGCGGGTCGACGTCGTGTGCCCGGGCTTCGTCGCCGACTGCCTGGAAACACTGGAAGAGATCGGCATCACTGCGCGGCACGCGTTCCTCGCGGCCGGCGGCGACGAGCTCTACCTGGTGAGCTGCCTCAACGACTCCCCCGAATGGATCAGCGCGCTCGCACAGGTCGCCCGCGCATGAGTCGCCTAAGCTTCCGGCATGTCCCGTGCATACAAGGTGCTGGTGTTCGGCGCGTCCTACGGCTCGCTCTTCGCAACCAAGGCCGCGGCCGCCGGTCATGACGCGACGCTGGTGTGCCAGCGCGCCACCGCCGAGCTGATCAACCGCGAAGGCACCCGGGTCCTGTTCCCGATCAAGGGCGGCACCCCCGTCGAAGTCGTCTCCACCACGCTTCCCGGCGCCGTGCGCGCCGCGATGCCGTCGGCGGTCGATGCGGCCGAATACGATCTCGCCGTGCTCGCCATGCAGGAGCCGCAATACGGCTCGGCAGGCGTGCGCGAGCTGCTCGACCGCACGGCGAAAGCGCGCGTGCCCTGCCTCTCGCTGATGAACATGCCGCCGCCGCCCTATCTGCGGCGCCTGCCGGGACTGCCGGCGGAGCTGCCCGCCGGCTGCTACACCGACGCGACGGTCTGGCAGGCCTTCGATCCCGCCACGCTCAGCCTTTGCAGCCCGGACCCGCAGGCGCTGCGCCCGGCCGGCGGCCCGCCGAACGCGCTCAAGGTCACCCTGCCGACCAACTTCAAGGCGGCGCGCTTCGGCTCGGATGCGCACACCGCGATCCTGCGCCGGCTCGAGGCCGACATCGGCGCGCTCGACCTGCCGGTCAAGCTCAAGGTGCACGACAGCCTGTTCGTGCCGCTCGCGAAGTGGGCCATGCTGCTCGCCGGGAACTATCGCTGCATCACGCCCGAAGGACCGCGCCCGATCCGCGACGCGGTGCACGGCGATGCCGAGCGCGCGCGCTCGGTGTACGACTGGGTGCGCGAGCTTTGCATCGGGCTCGGCGCCGCGCCGGAAGACCTGGTGCCGTTCGAGAAGTACGCCGCCGCGGCGGCGAGCCTCGGCGCGCCTTCCTCGGCCGCGCGCGCGGTCTTCAACGGCGCCGGCTACATCGAGCGCGTGGACAAGCTGGTGCAGGCGATCGCCGCGCACCGCGGCGCGAGTCACCCGGAACTCGACGCGATCGTGGCGCTGGTGGACGAGCGCCTAGCTACCAATCGCCGCGCGGCCGCCTGACGCCGCGCGGCGCAGCGCGGCCTCGGCGATGACCTGGCTCTCCAGGCGCCGGTTCAGCTCCGGCGCGAAGAACGCGTAGCGATTGCG
>DASRIR010000037.1:0-7635 GCA_035649875.1 Burkholderiales bacterium
CATCGCCGGGCAGGGAAGGGCGAATCCCGCCGCGTGCATCCTGTCCGGGGCGATGATGCTCGACTGGCTCGCCGGTCGCACGAAGAACGAAGCGCTCGCGCAGGCGGCGCGCCGCATCGAGCGCGCCGTGGACGAGGTGTTCGCATCGAAGAAAGCAACCCCGTTCGAATTCGGCGGCCGCGCCGGTACGCGCGAGATCCGCGATGCAGTGCTCTCCAATCTGTGAAGCGATTGCGCGTCGCCGGCGTCGGCGCCGGCTACTTTAGCCAATTCCACCTGCAAGGCTGGCGCGCATTGCCCGAGGTCGAGCTCGTGGGCTGGAGCGACAAGGATCTTTCGAAGGTGAAAGGCGTGCCAGGCTTCCGTTCGGTCGAAGAGCTCCTGGACAAGACTAAGCCCGATCTCGTCGACATCGTCACGCCGCCGGAGACCCACCTGGAGCTCGCGCGCGCCGTCGCCGAGCGGGGGCTGCCCGTGATCTGCCAAAAGCCGCTGGCGCCAACATATGCGGAGGCGGTGGCGTTGGTGGACGAAGGCGGCCAGCTCGTCGTGCACGAGAACTTCCGCTGGCAGCCCTGGTATCGCGAAGCGAAGCGCCTGATCGACGCCGGCATGCTCGGCGCGCTCCATTGCGTGGCGTTCCGGCTTCGCCCCGGGGACGGGCAAGGACCGCGCGCGTACCTCGATCGCCAGCCGTATTTCCAGACGATGGCGCGACTTCTCGTGCACGAGACGGCAATTCACTGGATCGACACGTTTCGCTTCCTCATGGGAGAGATCACGGCGGTCTACGCATCGCTCCGCAGGATGAATCCCGTGATTGCCGGCGAGGATGCGGGCTACATCGTGTTCGAATTTGCGGGCGGCGCGACCGGGCTTTTCGACGGCAACCGCCTGAACGACCACGTCGCGGCGAACCCGCGCCGCACGATGGGCGAGATGTGGCTCGAGGGCTCGGCCGGGGTGCTGCGCCTCGATGGCGACGGGCGCCTCTGGTGGAAGCCGCACCATGAGCCGGAACGCGAGCATCGCTACGACCGCGGCCCCGATGACACCTTCGGCGGCGGGTGCTGCCTCGCCCTCCAGAGGCATGTCGTGCGCCATCTTCTGGAAGGCGCGGCACTCGAGAATCGCGGAAAGGATTACCTCGTCAACCTGCGCGTCGAGGAGGCGGTCTACCGCTCGAGCGCCGAAGGGCGCAAGGTGAAGCTGCAGTGAACGTCGAGCCGTTCGGCCGCGATCTCGAGCGCCCCGAGTGCGTGCACTGCACCGCGCAGGGCGACGTGTTCGTTTCGGACTGGCGCGGCGGCGTGACGCGTATCCGCGCCGACGGCACCCAGCAGCTCATCAGGGGCGAGCGCCCGATCAAGACGAACGGTTTCGCCATCCTTCCCGACCGCTCGTTCCTGCTCGCGCATCTCGGCGAGCACGAAGGCGGCGTGTGGCGACTCACGTGCGAAGGCGAGCTCTCGCCATTCCTCGAGGATCTGCCGCCCACGAACTTCGTGCACGCCTGGAACGAACGTGTGTATATCACGGTGAGCACGCGCCTCGTGCCGCGCACGCTGGCGCGCAAGCCCGGGTACGCCGACGGCTTCATCGTCTGCGTCGATCGCCGCGGCACGCGCGTCGTCGCCGAGGGGCTCGGCTACACCAACGAATGTAAGGTCGATCCGACGCGGAAGTGGCTCTACGTGAACGAGACGTTCGGCAAGCGGCTTTCGCGCTTCGCGCTGCGCCCGGACGGGGATCTCGGCGCGCGCGAAACGGTCGCCGAATTCGGCGCGGGCACCTTTCCCGACGGGCTGGACTTCGATGCCGAAGGCGGTGTCTGGATCACCAGCGTCTTCTCCAACCGGCTGATCCGCATAGCGCCCGGCGGCGACCAGCGCGTGCTGCTCGAGGACAATGATTCGCGCTTCGTCGCGCGCATCGAAGAGCAATTTGCGCGCGGCGAGCTCGTACGGGATGTGCACCCCGAGGTGCCCGCGAAGCTCATCCGCAATCTGTCGTCGAGCGCGTTCGGCGGCGAGGACTTGCGCACCCTATATCTCGGCTGTCTGCAGGACAGCCGCATTTACCGCATGCCGAGCCCGGTGGCGGGCGCCCGCCCGCCGCATTGGGACGTGCGTTTTCCTTAGAGGAGGTACCGATGAAAAGGACGAATGTTCTTGCGGTGTTTTTCGCCGCCGCCGCGGGCATCAGCGCGGCCCACGCGCAGAGCGTGCTCAAGTTCAGCCACACCGACCAGCCGGGCGGCACGCGCCAGAAGGCCGCGGAGATGTTCGCGCAGAAGGTCGAGCAAAACACGAGCGGCCGCTACAAGGTGCAGGTCTTTCCGGCCGGGCAGCTCGCGAACGATCCGAAGGCGGTCGAGCAGCTCCAGCTTGGCGGCATCGACTTCACCGTCACCGGCACTGGCACGTATGCGACCCACATCCCGTCGCTCAATCTCATGCTCATGCCGTACCTCGTCGACAACTACGACCAGGGCTGGAAGCTGTACGACGAATCGAAGTGGCTGCAGAAGCAGTTCGCCGAGGGACCGAAGAAAGGCTTCCGCTTCGTCGCCACGTGGGAGGCGGGGTTTCGCTCGATGACCACGAAGAATCCGCTCAACTCCCCGGCCGACGCCAAGGGCGTGAAGTTGCGCACCTACCCGAACGAAATGCAACGCTGGCTCCTGGAGGCGATGGGTTTCACCGTGCAGATCATGCCGGTCACCGAGGTATACCTCGCGATCCAGCAGGGCACGGTGGCCGGGCAGGAGAATCCCATCGATACCATCCACGCGAACAAGTTCTATGAGGTCGCGCCCCACGTAACGCTCACGCAGCACGTCTACAGCCCGATCCCGCTTTCGGTGTCCGAAAAGACTTGGCAGCGTCTATCCGAGAGCGATCGCGCCGCCGTCACCAAAGCCGGGCGCGAGGTCGCCGACTGGATTCGCAAGGAGATCCGCGCGAATGACGAGCGCCTGCTCAAGGACATGGAGTCGAAGGGCGCGAAGATCGCGCGTCCGAACCTCGCGCCGTTCCGCGCCGCCGTGCAGCCGGCGTACGCCAAGGCGAAGGAGAAGTACGGCGCGGATGTCGATGCGGTGCTCGCCGACGCCGCTGCTGTGCGCAAAGGCGGGATGTGAGCTTCCTTCCGCCGGCGCCGCCCGCGCCGGCCGCCCTGCGGGCGTTCGGCGCGGCCATCGACTGGAGCGTGGTGGCGATCGGCGGCGTGATGGTCGCGCTGGTGTTCGTCAATGTCGTGCTGCACCTTTTCCACCGCGACAACCCCTGGACCACGGAATTCTGCGAGTTCCTCATGGTCTGGGTCACGTTCCTCGGCGCGGCGGCGGCGACGCGCCGCGGCGCGCACATGACGATCAACGAATTCGTCGACCGGCTGCGCCCGCGCGCGCGCCGCGGCGCCGATCTCGCCATCGCGGCGCTCGCCGCGGCGTTGCTCGTGCTGCTCGTCTGGTACGGCATCGGCATCGTGCGCGCCACCTGGGCGAACGAGCTCACGGTGCTCGGCTGGCCGATGGGGCTGCAGTACCTTGCGCTGCCGGTCGGTTCGGCGGCGACGCTCGTCTTCGTGCTCTGGGACGCTTGGCAGACCGGCCAGGGCGTGTCGCGCGAAGCGCGCTACCCCGCCTAGCGTGCTGGCCGCCGCGACTTTCGGCCTCTTCTTCGTCGCCGCGCTCGCGGGGCTGCCCCTGGTGTATGCGCTCCTCGGGACCACCGTCGCGGTGATCGCGGCGGCGAGCCTGTCGCATCCGCTCGAGACGATCTTCCTCACCTATATCGGCGGGGTCGAGCCGTTCATCCTCATTGCAGTGCCGCTCTTCGTGCTCGCGGGCGAGCTTCTTTCCCACGGGGGCGTCGGCCGCCGCATCGTCGATTTCGCGCACGCGCTTTTCGGCTGGATGCCCGGCGGGCTCGGCATCGTGACGGTTGCCTCGTGTCTCATGTTCGGCGGTGTTTCCGGCTCAGCCATCGCTGATACCGCGGCGATTGGCTCTCTCGTGGTGCCGGCCATGGCGCAGCGCGGCTACCCGCGGCCGTTCATCGGCGCGCTGCTCGCGACCGCCGGCACGCTCGCGCTTCTCATGCCGCTTTCAATTCCCTTCCTCGTCTACGCATTCACCGCCGGCGTGTCGATGCGCATGCTTTCCATGGCAGGCATCGTGCCGGCCGTGCTCTCGGCGCTCGCGCTTGCGGCAGTGTGCGTCTGGTACGGCAGGAGCACCGGCTGCGACCCGGGGTCGGGACAGTTCTCGGGCCGCGCGTTGTGGCAGGCGTTCAAGTCCGCCGGTCCCGCGCTCCTCATGCCGCTCATCATCGTCGGCGGCATCTGGTCGGGTTTCTTCACGCCGACCGAGGCCGCCGCGGTCGCGGTGGTCTACGGCCTCGCGGTGTCGCTCGGCTTCTACCGCGACATCGGCTGGGCCGATGTGCCGCGCCTCATCCTGAATGCGTTTCAGACCAGCGCGGTCGTGATGGTGGTGCTCGGCGCAACTGCGGCGCTCGCCTGGTTCATCACCGCCGAGCAGGTACCGGCGCAGCTCGCCGGCTGGGTGAAAGGCATCGCCACCGAGCCCTGGATGTTCCTGCTTCTCGTGAACCTCGCGCTTCTCGTGCTCGGCATCTTCATCGAGCCACTGCCCGCGCTTCTCATCTCGGTCCCGCTCTTCGTGCCGCTCGCCACGGCGTTCAAGATCGACCTCGTGCATCTCGGTGTCGTGATGTGCGCGAACCTCGCCATCGCGCTGTACACCCCGCCGGTCGGCGGTACGCTATTCGTCGCGGCGAAGCTCGCCAAGGCGGGCATCGGCGCGATCACCCGGCACCTGGCGCCGTTGATGGCGGCCACGGTGGCGGTTCTGCTCTTCGTAACCTACGTGCCTTCGCTCACCCTTGGCGTTGCGCGCCTTCTCGTGAGGTAGACATGCTTCGATTTGCACTGTGCGCTCTGGCGGCGCTGGCGTTTCCGGTCGCGGCGCAGAACTATCCTTCCAAACCGGTTCATCTCGTGGTGGGCTTCGTGCCGGGCGGCGGTACCGACATCATGGCGCGCACCATCGCCGCGAAGCTCGGCGAGACCGCGAAGATCCAGATGGTGGTCGAGAACCGGCCCGGCGCGAACGCGAACCTCGCCGCCGAGCTCGTGGCGCGCGCTCCGGCCGACGGCTACACCGTGCTCATGATGTCGACTTCGCACGCCATCTCGAAGCCGCTCTACAGGACGCTCAAGTACGATCTGGAGAAGGACCTGGTGCCGGTCGCCTTTGTTTCTTCAGGCGCGATGGCGGTGGTCGTGCACCCGGCGGTGCCCGCGTCCAACGTGAGCGAGCTGATCGCGCTCGCCAAAGCCAAGCCCGGCGAACTGTCCTATGGTTCCGCGGGTAGCGGTAGCCCCGAGCACATGGCCGCCGAGCTCCTGCTCACCATGGCCAACGTTCGCATGGTGCACGTGCCGTATAAGGGCGGCGCGGCGTCGGCGACCGACCTCATCGGTGGGCAGATCCAGGTGGGCTTCAACACCATGCCGGTGGCCGCGCCGCACATCCGCGCCGGCAAGATGAAGCTCCTCGCCGTCACCGAGGAGCGGCGCTCGCCCGCCTTCCCCGACACGCCGACCGTGGCCGAGGCGGCGCTTCCCGGTTACGCCATGCCGGTCTGGTATGGGCTGATGGCGCCGGCGGGCACGCCGCGTCAAACGATCGCGCTCCTCAACCGCGAGATCGAACGCGTGCTGAAGGAGCCCGAGATCCGCGAGCGCTTCACCACGCTCGGCGTCGCGCCGACCGGCGGCACGCCCGAAGCGTTCGGCGCGTTCCTGCAGAAGGAGGTGGCGAAGTTCACCAAGCTCATCGCGGACACCGGCATGAAAGTCGAGTAGGCATGCGCCTCTTGGTCATGCCCGGGGACGACATCGGGCCTGAGATCACCGCGGCCTCGCTCGTTGCGCTCCAAGCGGTAGATCGCAAGTTCGCGCTTGGCCTCGAGCTCGAGACCGTGGAAGTCGGCATGGCGAGCTACCGCCGCCACGGCGATACGCTCACCGCGGCCGCACTGGACGCGGCGCTCAAGGCCGACGGCGTGATCCTCGGTCCGTGCGGCATGAGCGACTACCCGCCGCGCGAAGAAGGCGGAACGAACGTGCCGGGCACGGTGCGCAAACGCCTCGATCTTTTTGCCAACCTGCGGCCCGCGCGCCACCGCAGCGGCGTGCCGGGCTCGCGCGAGAAGATGGATCTCCTCATCGTGCGTGAGAACACGGAAGGCTTCTACGCCGACCGCAACATGTACCTCGGCCTCGCCGAATTCATGCCCACGCCGGACGTCGCGCTGTCCGTGCGCAAGATCACCCGCGAAGGCTCGCGCCGCATCGCGAAAGTCGCCTTCGACTATGCCGTGCGCCGGCGGCGACGCGTGGCAGTGGTCGGCAAGCGTCACGTTCTTCAGATGGGCGACGGCTTGTTCGTCGGCGAAGCGCAGAAGCTCGCCAACGCGCGCCGCGAAGTCGAATTCAGAGAAGTGGATGTCGACGCCATGGCCGCGGATCTCGTCATGCGCCCGGAGCGCTACGACGTAATCCTCACCAGCAACATGTTCGGCGACATCCTTTCCAACGAAGCTGTGGCCCTTTCCGGCGGGCTCGGGCTCGCGGCGGCGCTGAACGTCGGCGAGCGCCACGCGGTGGCGAACGCCGGGCACGGCTCGGCGCCCGACATCGCCGGCCGCAACATCGCGAACCCCGCGGGCCTCATGCTTTCGTGCGCGATGCTGCTCGAATGGCTGGGCAAGACCGAGGCTTCCCGCGCCCTCGAGGCAGCCATCGATCGGGTCTTGCAGGATCCGGCTGCGCGCACCGCGGATCTCGGCGGCCGCGGCAGCACTTCTGGATTTGGCGAGGCGGTGGCGCGCGCGCTGTAGGCCGTCAGAGACGATAGAACGCGGCCGCGTTGTCGTGGAAGAGCGCGCGCCGCTCCGCGTCGGAAAACTCGGCCGTCATGCGTTTGAAGTCTTCAAACATCTGGCCGAAGCCCACGCGCAGCCCGTCGACCGGGAAATTCGAGGCGAACATGCAGCGCTCGACGCCGAAGAGTTCGATGGTCTCGAGCACGATGCGCCGGTTGTCCTCGTAGTCCCACGCGCCGTCGCGCAGACATAAGCAGGAGAGCTTGCAGTACACCTGCTCGCTCGCGGCGAGCGCCCGCATGCCGCGGCGCCACATCTCGAGGCCCGCTTCGCTTCGGTTCCAGGGAAACCCGGTGTGGTTGAGCACCACGCGGATGTCGGCGTTGGCGCGCGCCACCGCCGCAGCTTCCTCCAGGTGCCAGGTCGGCACCCGCAAGTCCCACGAGAGCTCGAATTTCCTGAGCAGGCGCAAGCCGGCGAGCCACTTGGGGTCCTGCATGCTGCCGGGAGCGCCGGCCACTGATTCTCGCGGACCGCGGCTCGTCACCGGCTTTGAGCGAATGCCGCGCACGAGCGAAAACTCGCTCTGTCGCGCGATCACTTCCTCCGCGTTCGGCGTGTGGAACCAGGCATGGGCAACGATCGCGTTGGGCATGCCGTAGCGAGCATGGAGCTCGGTCAGCCACATGGTTTCCGCCACCTGCTGGTCGCGGCTGCA
>DASRIR010000038.1:0-12350 GCA_035649875.1 Burkholderiales bacterium
CTCGCCGCCAAGATAGAGCGCGTCGCCTTCGCGCGCGAGCGGATAGCGCTGCAGCGGCGCCTCGGCGATGCCGAGCGGCGCGCCGGTGCGCACGTCCCACTGCCAGAGGTGCATGTGGCAGGTGAGGGTCGAGCCGTCGAACAGGCCTTCGCAAAGCGGGACGTCCTGGTGCGGGCACTGCGACTGGAAGCCGAAGAACTCGCCGCCCGCGTTCGCCACCACGAGCTTGAGGCCGCCCTCGACGTCGCACTCCTTGAGGGTGTTTTCCGGAACATCGGCCACGCGGCAGACCATGCGCTTCGCCATCAGCTGAATTTGTCGTAGCGGATGTTGTCGGTGGTGAGCTTGGCGTCGAGCAGCAGCACGCGGATCGCCGCATCCACCGCGGGCGGCGGGCCGGCCACGTAGGCGCGCACGTTCTGGTACCTGCCCGCCATCGCGCGTTTCGCCACCTCGTGCACCAGGCCCTTCTCGAACCTGAGCTTCGGCCATGCGCTCGCCTGCGCCACGTCCTCCTCGGAGAGCGCGACCGTCACCTTCGCCTTGGTCCTGCTCAGCTGGTCGAGGAAGAACGCGTCCTTCATCGTGCGCACGCCGAAGAACACGTGGCCTTCATGCCGGGAAAAATAGTCCGCCGCGTCGGCGCGAGCCAGGATCGACATCATGCCCGCGATACCCGAGCCGCCCGCGATGCACAGCAGGTTCTTTTCGAGCCCCGGCTCGAAGGTCGCCTTGCCGAGGGGGCCGAAGGCCTCGAGGCGCGCGCCCTCGCGGTCGGCGCCGAACAGCCACTCGGAGAAGGCGCCATCGGCCTTGCGCTTGACCACGAAGTCGAGGCGGCGCCCGCCGCGCGCGTAGTTGCACATCGAGTAGGCGCGATAGCCTTCGATGCCCTCGGGCGCGAGCAGCGCGAACTGCCCGGCGTCGAAGTCGCCCGGGCGCTCGAGCTCGAGCGCGAACCCGATCACGTCGTGCGTCAGCGCGCGCACCTCGCGCACCGTGCCGCCGCAGACCTGCGGCAGGCACGCGCCCGGCTCGGGCGGATACACGAACTTCGAGACTTCCAGCGTGAGCGCCTCCTCGGCCTCGCACTGGCACATCAGGAACTCCCCCGCCAGTCGCGCGAACTTGCGGCCCGGCGCGCCGGGCCAGCGGTCGCGCACGCGGCCCGAAACCAGCTTCGCCTTGCAGGTGCCGCAGGTGCCGGTGGCGCACTCGTAGGGCAGGTCGATGCCGGCGGCCAGGCCGGCGTAGAGCACGCGCTCGCCGGCCCTGGCGTCGAAGTCGTAGCCGCGATTACGCGCGTTCACCTGGATGCGCATCGTCCTAGAAGGGAATGTGGTAGCCGTAGCCGAGGAGGCGCGTTTCCAGGCGCACGACTCGTTTCGCGAGCTTCGGGCTCGCGCCGTTCAGCTTCACCGTGTCGTGGAAGCGCCCCACGGCGAAGAGCTGCGTCGCGCCGCCGTCGAGCTCCGTCTTGAACACCTGGATAGCGGAAACCACGGATGCTGCTGAAGAATCAAGATCGATCGTGTAGACGGTCGCATGGCGCGTGAGCGGCGAGTGGTCGCTGTTGTGGCGCGGCAGGTTGGTGAACAGCGTCTCCATGCCCTTGCGGTCGTGGTCGAGCCACACCATCTCTCGCCGGATCTCCGGGCTATAGGTCGAGATGGTGTAGCGGAAGTCCTCGTCGCAGAGCGCGAGGTACGTTTTGTAGTCCTTCTCGTCGAGCGCAAGGCAGGAGCGGTAGACCAGCTCCTCGATCGCCTGCCGCTGTTCCGACTTCACCATCAGGGCCGGTACGCGGGGCGGCCCATGCGCCGCGACCACTCGGCGTAGTAGTGCCGCATGCCGACCTCGTCGTGGATCGTGTTGTTCTCCTCGCGGCCCTGCAGCACCCAGCGGCTGTCGGTGCCGCGGCGCATCGCGCGCCCCTGACCGTGCACGCCGAGCAGGTCCTCGTGCAGGTTGCGGCCGAACGGCCCCCAGATCATGTTGTGGTCGAACACGCGCTGCCTGCGCTCTTCGGGCGTGTCGTTTTTCAGGCCGAGGCCGCGGAACTCGATGATCACCTCGTTCGGCCCGAGCGGGATCGCGGTGTCGATGCGCAGCACAGAGGTGCGCAGGTTGTAGGTCATGCCGGGGAATACGTCGACCATGTACCAGCCGCCGCGCGCGAGCCCCGGCCAGCCCACCGCGCGCTCCTTCGAGCCATCGTACTTGTCGTACTGGATCTGCATCGAGCCGACGGTGGCGTGGCCGTTCGGGAAGCCGGTGTACTTCCGGTCGAAGTAGCCCGGCTGCATCATGCCGGTGATGCGGTTAAAGTAGTGCAGGTAGTCGTGGTAGAACTCGCTGTTCGTGTCGTGCCACAGCTTGAAGTTCGTGCGCACGCGCGCCTTGTGGTAGTGGAACACCTCCATCGGCTGCTGCATGTAGGGCTCGAGGATGTCCATCGCGCCGCCGATGAACTCGCGCAGGCTCGGGCAGTCGTCGGCCAGGTTCACCCAGACGAAGCCGCCGAAGCCAACCTCGCACTTCACCTCGCGCATCGCCGCGTCTTCCTTGCAGAAGCGCTCCTGGTAGCCCTGCTCGCCGCGCGAGATGTCGACGCAGTTGCCGCGCGAATCGAAGGACCACTGGTGGAAGATGCAGGTCAGGCGCTTGGCGTTGCCCGCGGGGTCGTAGAGGATGGTGTTGCCGCGGTGCGGACAGATGTTGTAGAAGGCGCGCACCTTGCTGTCATCGCCGCGGATCACGATCAGTGGCACGCCGGTCGGGTGGGTGAACAGGCGATAGTCGTAGGGCGCCGCCATCTCCGACTCGTGGCACGCGATGATCCACGACGGCCGGAACAGCTTCTGCTTCTCCTCCTCGAAGATCGCTTCGTCGGTGTAGACGCGCGAGTCGACGTAGTGCGTTTCCGGGAATTTCGGCTTTGCTTCCCACTGCGCTGCGGTCTTGGCCATGCAATCGCTCCTTCCGCGAAATTTACCAGCGCCCGGCCGGCAGCGCGGCAGGACGACGAGCTTCTATGCTCATGCGCATTTCCTTATGAAACAAAACGGCCGGGACGTCCCGGCCGTCGTGCGCGCAACGCTCACTTGCAGTTCGTCATGCAGCGCGTGGCCTGCGTATCGGGCCGGTCGTCGAGCAGGAAACCGTCGCGGTTCGGCATCTGCACCTGCGGCAGGCTCTGCGCGTTCATCACCGCGTTCGCCGGCACCAGGCCGTTCAGGTTGAGCAGGTAGGCCGACAGCGCGTAGACCTCGTCATTCGACAGCGTCTGCGGCCGATCCATCGGCATCGAGCGCCGGATGTAGTCGAACAGGATCGGCGCGTACGGGTACATGCTGCCGGGCGTCAGCACGCGCGGTGAGCCCTTGAACGAGCCGATGCCGCCGACCATCGTGCCGTACACCGGGCCGCCTTTCGCGTCGGCGCCGTGGCATGCGGCGCATTTCGCAGCGTAGACCTGCTGGCCCTGCGACACCGAGCCGCTGCCGGCGGGCAAGCCCTGCCCGTCGGAGGTGCGGATGTCGATGTTCCAGGCAGCCACGTCGGCCTCGCTGATCGGCTTACCGAAGCGCGGCTTGTCCGGCAGCGGCTGGACCGCATGCGGTCCCGCGCTACCCATCCAGATGCCGGTTGACGACTTCGCCGGCGCCCCGCCGCCGCCCACGTTCGCACACGAAAGAACCGTGAGCGAACCCGCAACGATTGCGAAGCCCGACTTAAGCCTGGCCGATGACATTGCGCACCTCCCCACCGGCATTGATGGCCCACGGCTGGATCGCGTTGTGGTGCTGCACGAAGCCCACGATCGCGCGCTTCTTCTGGATCTCGGCGACGCTCGGCTGCACGTAACCGGTGCTGTCGACCGCGCGGCTCATGAGCACCGCGGGCTGCCCGTCCCAGGTCCACGCGGCCTTGAAGCGCGTGAGGCACTTGTCCATGATCGGCTCCTCGAGCTTAGCTTCGCGCCAGGTCTTGCCGCCGTCGGTCGAAATGTCCACCGCGCGCACCTTGCCCGCGCCCGACCAGGCGAGGCCGGTGATCTCGTAGAACCCCGGCCCCTTCAGCTTCTGCCCGCCGGAGGGCGAGGTGATCACGGACTTGCACTCCATCACCATGCTGAACTGCCGCCATTTACCGTCCGGCATCGGGTCGGTATAGCGCGCGGTCTCGCTGCGCAGGTGCCACGGCTGGTCGCCGACCTTCATCCGGCGCAGCCACTTCACGCTGACGTTGCCTTCCCAGCCGGGAATCACCACACGCACGGGGTAGCCGTTCTCGGGGCGCAGCGCCTCGCCGTTCATCGCGTACGCGATGATCGTGTCGTCCAGCACTTTCTCCAGCGGGATCGAGCGCGCGTGCGCGGAGGAGTCCGCGCCCTCGAACAGCACCCACTTGCCTTTCGGGTCGATGCCCGCCTCCTCGAGCAGCGTGGAAGCCGGCACGCCGGTCCAGAGCACGCCCGAGAGCAGGCCATGCGTCTGCTGCACCGTGGTCGAGGCGGGCTTCAGCCAGTCGGTGAGGCCGTTGCCCGAGCATTCGTGGAAGTGGAAGCGCGACACCGACGGGTAGCGTGTGAGATCGTCCATCGCGAACTCGAGCGGCTGCTTCACCATGCCGTGGATCACGAGCTTGTGCGTCTTCGGATCGATATCGGGCGTGCCGGCGTGGTGGCGCTCGAAGATGAGGCCGTTCGGCGTGATGATGCCCGGCTGATACTGGAGCGGCGTCATGCTCCAGTCCGACAGGTTTTGCCGGTTCTTGAACACGTCGGTGCGCCGGCGCTTGACGTGCGCCTCGAACTTCGACGGCATGCCGTACGCGGTTTCGTCGATGACGCGACCGGGTTCCTGGTTGGCTTGCGGGATCTGCAGCGGCGCGGCGCTCGCGCTGCTGGCCAAAGCGCCGCCGGTCAGCGCGGCGGTGTTGCGAAGAAAATTCCTGCGGCTGTTGCTCGACATGGGCCCCTCCTCCGGGTGGCTCGTCGAGTATGCGCCCAGCGGTTCTCTGGTAGCAAGATGGCGCCGCAGCGAGCCGTTTCCCTAGGAAACATCTAGCTGCAGGAAGGTGCGATGTCCGGGGGCGGCATGACGATCCGCCCCTGCGCGTCGCGCTCGAGCTTGGCGCAGGTCTCGCGGTAGCGCGCCGGCAGGTGCGGCTGGAGCTCGGCCAGGCAGGCGAGCTCGAGCATCGGCAGGTAGCCGCATTGCAGGTGCTCGGTGATCGCCGCGCCGTGGCGCGTGAAATCGGGGCCGACGAAGAGCTCCTTGTGCTCGAGGCCGATCAGCGCCTCGGAGACACCGAGCGTGCCGCCGAGGTGCGACTCGCTGACGAAGGGCTCGGCGAAGCGCACGCGCAGCCGCGAGCCCTCGAGCAGCTCCTTCCAGCGCTGCTCGACGCCGAAAGCCGCCAGGCCGAAGTTGCCCTTGTGCTGGCTGGTATTGGGGCCGCAACGGCTGAGCGCTTCACGCGTGAGCAAGGCCAGCTGCACGTTGAGGTTCGCAGTCAACGCGATCTCCTTCCCCCGAAGCCGCAGCGAGACCTCGTCGGCTTGCAATGCCGGCGCGAGGAGCGCCATGGCGGCGCCGAATACCAGGCTTCTCGCCATCACTCGGCCTTCGCGCCCGAGGCCTTGACGACGCGCTGCCAGCGCGCGTGATCTTCCCGAATCAATCGCGCGAAGGACTCTGCGCCAGCCGGCGAAGGCGTCTGCCCGATCTGCGTGACGCGCTCGACGACGTCGGGGGCCGCCATCGCTTGCAGCACCGAGCCGCTCAGCCGCTGCACGATGCCCGCGGGCGTCGCCGCTGGCACTATGACTCCGTACCACTCGATCACGTTCGAAAGCTCGGGCAGGCCCGCCTCCAGCGCCGTGGGCACATCGGGCAGAGAGGGATTGCGCTTCGCGTCCATTACGCCCAGCGCACGCAGCTTGCCGCTCTTCACGTGCGGCACGGTCGAGGTCGGGTTGGAGAACATGAGCAGAACCTGGCCGCCCAGCAGGTCGTTGATCGCGGGCCCGGCGCCCTTGTAGGGCACGTGGAGAAGATCGGTGCCGGTCGCCTGCTTGAAAAGCTCGCCCACGATATGCGGACCGGCGGAGGTGGAAGCAAAAGTCAGCTTGCCGGGATGCTGGCGCGCGTGCTGCGCCAGCTCGCGCAGGTTCGCGGCGGGCACCGAGGGGTGAGCGACGGCGATGAATGCCATCTCGGTGGTGCGGGCGACCGCCGCGAAGTCGCGCAGGGTGTCATAGCCCGGCTCGCGGTAGAGATGCGGATTGATCACCAGCGCGCCCTGGTGCGCGAAGGTGATGGTGTAGCCGTCGGGCGCGGACTTGGCGCCAGCCGCAGTGCCGATATTGCCCTGCGCGCCGGCACGGTTGTCGACCACGACCTGCTGCCCCCACTGCTCCGCGAGCTTCGCAGCCAGGATGCGCGCCAGCGCGTCGGTGCCGCCGCCTGGGGGAAACGGCACGATGAAGCGCACCGGTTTCTCGGGGAATCGATCCTGCGCGTGCACCGCCGCGGCAGCGCAGACGAGGACTGCTGTGAGGATCGCTTTCATGGTCCCACCACGGTTATGGCGCCGTCGATTTTCAGGGTCACGCCGGCAATGGAGCGGCTCTCCTCCGAGGCGAGGAACACCGCCGCCGCGGCGACGTCGTCGGCGCCGGCCAGGCGCTTGAGCGGCGTACGCGAGCGGCGCTTTTCCCAGCCGGCCGCGTCGATCACGCTGTTCGAGCCCGGCGTGGACACCGGGCCGGGAGCGAGCGCGTTGACGCGGATGCCATGCGGCGCGAGCTCGACCGCCTGCTGCCGCGTGAACGTGTCGATCGCGCCTTTGATCGACGAGTACACGCAGGCGTTGGTGATGCCGAAGGACACTGCAACCGACGAAAGGTTGATGATCGAGCCACCACCGCGCGCGACGAGATGCGGCGTAGCGGCCTGCGTGCACCAGAAAACGCCCTTCACGCCGACGTCGAGCATGCGGTGGATCTTGTCCTCCGGCATGTCGACGAGCGGCGCGTAATGGAAATAGACCGCGTTATTGACCAGGATGTCGAGCCCGCCCGCTTCGGCGACGAATCGTTGCATGGTCTGAAACACGGCTTTGCGATCGGAGACGTCGCATTGATAGGGCGTCTTGCCGTCGATGTCGACTCTCGCCACGGTCGCGCCCTCGCGCGCCAGCGCATCGGCGATTGCGCAGCCGATGCCGCCGCCCGCGCCGGTCACGAACGCAGCTTTGCCCTGAAGTCGGCCCATGTAAGACGATAATACAGCCCCACTCCGAGGAGGGAAGATGAAACGAGTCCTGTTCGCCAGCCTGCTCGCCGCAGCGCTCAACGCGCCCGTGCAGTCGCAGACCAAGGTGCAGATGCAGTCCGCATTCCCGCCGAAGGGCACGTTCGCCGACAACCTGGTGTTCTTCGCCGAGCGCGTGAAGGTGATGTCGGCAGGGCGGCTCGAGATCGTGCCGATTCCCACCGGGTCGATCGTGCCCGCCTTCGAGGTGCTCGACGCCACCCACAAGAAAGTCATCGACGGCGCGCACTCGTCGTCGGCCTACTGGGTGGGCAAGAACCGCGCCGCGGCGCTCTTCGGCGTCACGCCCGGCGGCCCGTTCGGCATGGACGGATTCGACTACATGGGCTGGCTGTACGACGGCGGCGGGATGGAAATGTATCGGGAGCTCTTCCAGGTCGTGCTCCAGCGCAACGTGGTGCCGATCCCGATGACCTCGGCCGGACCGCAGGCGCTCGGCTGGTTCAAGCGGCCGGTGAAGAGCTGGGCCGACTTCAAGGGCCTAAAGTGCCGGCAGACCGGGATCTCCGCGGAAGTATTCGTGAAGTCGGGCATGGCCACCGTCAACATGGCGGGCGGCGAGATCGTGCCCTCCGCGCAGCGCGGGGTCATCGACTGCGCTGAGTGGGTCGGCCCGAGCGACGACATGCTGATGGGCTTCCACCAGGTGTGGAAGCATTTCTACACGCAGTCGTCGCACGACCTGTCGCTGCTCGAGATCATTATCAACGGCGACGTGTGGAAGTCGTTGTCCCCGGACCTGCAGGCCATCGTGCAGGCCGCCGCGATCGAAGCCACGCTGCGCTCGCAGAACCGGCGCAACAGGCTCGACGCCGAGGCGCTCGAGGAGTTGCGCACCAAGCACGGCGTCACCGTCCACCGGACGCCGCCCGACATCCTGAAGAACATGCTCGTCGCGTGGGACGGCATCGCGGCGGAGGAGTATGCGAAGAACCCATTCTTCAAGAAGGTCTACGACTCGCAGCGCGCATACGCGTCGAAGGTCGTCACTTCGCGCCTGATCACGGCTCCGTCCTACAACGCGATCGCCGGACACTACTGGGCTCCGCAGCCGGCACAGAAGAAGAAGTAGGCTAGGGCTTGAGTTGGTCCTGGAACTTGCGCCGCACCTCGTCGCGCAGCTCGACCGAGGCTTTCACCACCGGCGGAAAATCGCCCAGCATCTCGAACGGCCGGCAGGCGTCGACCAGGGCACGCGAGTTCCAGGCCACGCCCTTCGGCAGGCGCGGGTCGAGCGGGCCGCTCCAGGCGCGGTGGATGAAATCGATGTCCTCGGCCGGATCGCAGCGCGTGCACATCGCCCAGATCACCTCGTCGAGGTTCGCGGGATCGATGTCGTCGTCGACCACCACCACGAAGCGGCCGAGGTACGAGCCCGACTGGCAGCTCGCGGCGAGGTGCAGTGCCTGCCGCGCATGGCCGGCGTAAGCCTGCTTGATCGAGATCACGTTGAACATGCGCGCGCAGCCGGGCTCGTGCACCCACACGCCGCGCACGCCCGCAACCCCGGCGCGCTCGACCTCGTCCCAGATCATCCCGGCCTTCATCACGCACTTCGAGTAGGAGAAGTCCGACGGCGGCACCATCGGGCACGCCAGGCCCAGGATCGGATCATTTCGGTGATAGATACGCTCGACGCGCACCACCGGCTGCTCGCTCCTGCCGCCGGCGTAGTAGCCGGTGAACTCGCCGAACGGCCCTTCCGGCGCGGTCTCGCCGGGGTGCATCGCGCCTTCGAGCACGATCTCCGCGTGCGCCGGCATCGGCAGGCGGTAGAGCTCGCTCTCGATCACCTCGTACGGCATGCCGCGGTGCCCGGCGGCGTAGTCGTACTCCGAGAGCCCGAAGCGGATCTCGTTGCCACCGGCGAGGAAAAGCAGCGGATCGTGCCCGCAGCTGATGAGCACCGGGCAGGGCTCGCGCCGCTTCCAGTACTTCTCGCGGATCTGGCGGCCGTGCTTTCCGGGCGAGATCCACAGCCCGACGCGATCGGGTCCCTGCACCATCGCGCGGTAGGTCCCGCAGTTCACCCAGCCGAGCTCCGGATCGCGCATGATCACCAGGTCGTCCGTACCGATGTAGCGTCCGCCGTCGTGCTCATGAAGCAGCGGGGCCGGAAACTTCAGCACGTCGATTTCTTTCCCCTTGAGTATGTTCTGAAGAACTGGACCGTCCTTCACTACCCGGGGAGGAATCGGCTGATGCGTCTTCATCCGGTCGCGATACGCGCGCACCACGTCGAGCGGATGGGACGGGGTCGCAAAACCAAGAAGGATCGCGAGGCGCTTGGCCGAGTTCGTCGCGCCGGAAAACGCGCGAAAGCCTTTCGGATAGCCGGGAATGTCTTCGAACAGGATCGCCGGCGGCGAGGGCTCGCGGTAGACGATCTCCGCGAGCGCGCCCATCTCGAGCTTCCAGTCCGCGCCGCGGATGCGGCGCAGCTCGCCCGCGCGCTCTAAGCGCTCGATCGCCTCGCGCAGGTCGGCGTGCGGCCGGTCATAGACGTTCCATGCGTCATTCCCCAGCCCCTTACGTTCAGTATGTCCCACGGAACGTGTCGGAGCCCGGCACGAAGTTCAGGTTGGTGACGCCATGGTTGCGGTTGACGAGCGGGCGGTTGAAGAGCCGGTGCTTCATGCTCCTCACCTCGTGCTCGATCTGGAACAGCTTCTTGCCGTCGCGCGGATCGGTGATCCACTGGAAGCGCCACTCTTCCGCGTCGGTCTCCATGTTGATGAGGTCTCGCTCCTTGAGCCAGTGGTACGGGCTCGCGAAGTCGGCGATGTAAACCTGGATGTGATGGTTGTCGTACTCCGGCAGCGGTGCGGCGGTCTCGGTGAAGAACAGCCGCTGGTCGCGGCCGATGCTGACAGTGGCGCGGTTGTTCTTCACCTTGGCCGGAGCCTTCATGATCTCGTTATAGAAGCGCGCAATGCCGTCGGTCGTGCCCTGCGGCACGTCGAAGTCCACGTACGAAAGGGCAAGCTCGGTGCGGCCGAACTCCGGCGCGGGCGCGTGCAAACGCACGCGGTTGCCCCACGGGCAGGTCGCTTCGATGGTTCCCTCCTTTTCACGCCAGGAGAACTTGGTCCGCAGCTCGGGCGCGACGCGCTTCATCTCGTTGCCCGCATGCTCGAGCCGCTTCACGAGATCGTCCAGGTTCGGCACGACAAATCCGGCGGTGCCGCGCAGCACTTCCGGCGCCTTGCCGCCGCGGTTCGGCAGGTGCACCTGCGTGCGGCCGAAGTTCACCCACATGTTCTCGAGACCCGTGAAGATGTACGGGTCGCGCGTGCCGCCCAGGCCGACGACGTAGAACAGCGTCGCGAGGCGCTGGTCGCCGACGATGACGTTGAAATGCTCCAGGTGCACGATGTTGCCCACCACCTGGGAATCGCGGTCGTACTGCTTGAGCTTTTCGGGTGCGTTCATGGCGCTAGTTTATTCCCCACACGCGTTTCGCGAAATCCGGGTAGTCGGCGGCGATCGCCTTGGCCACCGGGCCGCGCAGCAGGGCAAGCTCGTCGGCGGAGGGCGGGGGCGTCAGCGCCGAGTCGTGTGAACCGTCGAAGGAGAAGCCTGTTTCCTTCCGGATGTCGCCCGGCTCGTGCACGCTTTCCAGCCGGAAGCGGCGCTTGTCCTTCTGCCAGGAGAAGAGCGCCTTCCCGGTCAGCAGCGCCGCCGGATCGCCGCGCGCGGAGATGAACTCGACTTTGGGAACCAGCACCCGGGTCGAGTGCTCTTCGCGGAACAGGATCACGTTCTTCACC
Organism: Burkholderiales bacterium; assembly: GCA_035649875.1. Classification (GTDB taxonomy): domain Bacteria; phylum Pseudomonadota; class Gammaproteobacteria; order Burkholderiales; family SG8-39; genus SCGC-AG-212-J23. Next base: position 11,114 of record DASRIR010000038.1, read on the forward strand.
ACTGAGTACATGAACGCGGAGCCGAACGAGCCCGGGAAGCGGCGGCCATCGGCACGCACGAGGTTGAGGTTCGCCTCGCCGTCGATCTGCGCGCCGCCGAGGAAGAAGAGGTCGATGCGGCCCTGGCCGGCGAGATCGAACAGCTCGCGCGAGCCCTCGGTGAACGGGTTGCCCTGTCTCTTGTGAAGCCTCGAGACGCGCAGCGACGGATTCTTCTGCTGGTGAAGAAACACGCCGGTCGCCGGGATCGGTGAAGCGGCGCCCACGGCGACGTGGCGCGCGTCGCCGATGAGCCGGGCGATTACGCAGGCGAGGAGTTCTTCGCGGTTGTGCAGACGAACTGGTCCAGGTAGCGCTCGAAGCCCGCGCGCGTCCTGGCCTCTTTCGCGTAGTGCGCGAGGTGCGCGTCGTCGATGTCGTAAACCCCCGCGATGCCGAGCGGCCAGGCGCCGCGCTTCGCGTGCGCGGTGGCGGTGATGTAGGTCGCCGAAATGACGCCTGGGGCGAGCAGCTCGTCCTCCAGCATGTCGCCGGGCTTCGGTTCCTCGTAGGTCACGAAGGCCTGCTTCGCCGCGTGGGCGATGGTCGCGAGCTCGCGCCGGCGCCCGACCCACACGTTGCCCGCCTCGTCGGCCCAGCGCGCGTGGAACAGCGCGATGTCGGGCTCGATGGCCCGGACGAACAGGATGGGGTCCTCCTTCCCCGCGAACGGATTCTGCAGGACTTTCCAGTCGGGGCGGTCCTTGATCAGGTCGGAGCCGAGCACCCCGCGCAGCGGCATGAACGGCACGCCTTTCTCGGTCGCCTGCAGCGCGGTATGCACCGCGGGGCAGGTCGCGTCCACCACCTTGACGCGGTTGTTCTCGACCGCTTCGGAGAAGCGCGGCGCGAGGCCGGCTTCGCCGAGCGAGACGGCGCTCGAGTGCACCTCGGCGACGCAGCCCGCGCCGATCAGCAGGTCGGCGCACAGGCCGAGAACGGGAACGCCGAGCAGGCGCAGATCTCTTTTCTCTTGAAGGATGAGCGCCCGTACCACGGCCATGGCGGGCATCGAATAATCCGGCGGCAGCGCGATCAGCGCGCCGTCGGGGATGAGGGCGGCTAGATCCTCGGTCTGGTAGCTACGCCGTGCCGCCAACGGTGAGCCCTTCGATCTTGAGCGTCGGCTGGCCAACCCCAACCGGCACGCTTTGCCCTTCCTTGCCGCAGGTGCCGATGCCCGGGTCGAGCTGCAGGT
>DASRIR010000039.1:0-26309 GCA_035649875.1 Burkholderiales bacterium
TAACTCGAACAGGATGCGCGCCATCTCCGCCGCAGCGAGCGTCGCCATCGCAAAATAAAGGCCGCGCAGGCGCAACGTCGGCAGTCCGATGAGCACGGCGGCGAGCGCGCCTGCGGCCATCGCCGCAAGCGCGGCGAGCGGCAGCGGCACGCCATAGATCGCGGTCAGCACGCCTCCCGCGTAGGCGCCGACGCCGAAAAACGCCTGCTGGCCGAACGACATCTCGCCGGCGATCAGCAGCAGATACGCCGAGAGCGCGAGGAACGAGAACAGCCCGATGTTCGTCAGGACGCCGACCGAGTACTCGTCCATCGGGTCATCCAGGCAGGACGCAGCGCGAGCAGCACGAAGATCAGCAGGTATGCGATCAGGTCGCGCATTTGCGGACCGAAATACCATTGGCTGTGGGCTTCGACCAGCCCGAGCACGAGACCGCCCGCGACGGCGCCAGGCAGCGATCCGAGGCCGCCAAGCATCATCGCCAGCATGCCCTTGACCGTGGACCACATGCCTAGCATCGGCGTTACCTGCTCGTGGCTTGCGGCGATCAGGAATCCGGCCAGCCCGCCGATCGCCGAGGCGAGCGCGAAAATGCGCACGAACACCGATGACAGGTTGATGCCCGCGAGCTGTGCGGCAACCGGCACGTCGACGACCGCGCGTACCGCCAGACCGAAACGCGTGCGATAGAGGATCGTGTACAGCAACGCGCACACCGCGACGGCGGCGAGCAGCAGGTAGAGCGATTCGACGCGAAGAAAAAACTGCCCGAAGCGCAATGGCTCGCCGGTGTGCAACGGCGGGAACGCGTACAAGTGCTGCGGCAGCGCCAGGATCGCGGCTTCCTCGAACTGCATCCAGAGCGCGAAGCTCGCGACCATCGCGGCGATCGACCCGCTCGATGCGCCGGCGCGCGGGCTGCCGCGCGACGGATAGTGGGGCGCAAAACAGAGACGTTCGACGTACGCGCCGGCGAGCACCGTAGCAGCGATCGTCAATAGCGCGAGCACCAGCAGATCGGCCTGGAAATGGAGGCTCGTCCAGGTTGCGAAGTACACGCCGAACAGGATCGCGGCGCCATACGACAGGTTGACCCGGCGCAGCACCCCGAAGATCAGCGTGAACCCGACTGCGAGGAGCGCATACGCTGCGCCGGCGGTGAGCCCGTCGAGCGTGTTCTGAACCAGGTCCGCGAGCACGAGGGCGATCGGCCGCGCCGACGGCTCAGACCTTCGCCGAGCCGAGATAGGCCCGGTGGATCACTTCGTCCTCGGCGAGCGATCCCGGATCGCCGCTGAACGTGATCCGGCCCTGTTCGATCAGGTAGAAATGGTGCGCGACCCTGAGCGCCATGTGGGCGTTCTGCTCGACCAGGAAGATCGTGGTGCCGTCGCGGTGCAGCTCGGCGATGATGGCGAAGATCTCCTCGACCACCAGCGGGGCGAGGCCGAGCGAGGGCTCGTCCATCAGCAACAGCTTGGGGCGGGACATCAGGGCGCGCGCCACGGCGAGCATCTGCTGCTCGCCGCCGGAAAGCGTGCCGGCCAGCTGCGCCGAGCGCTCCTTGAGGCGCGGGAAGCGGCCCAGCAGCCGCTCGATGTCTGCGTCGAAATCGTCTTTGCGCTGGAACGCTCCCGCGCGCAGGTTCTCGAGCACCGTCATGCTCGGAAATACCAGGCGGTTTTCCGGCACCAGGGCGATGCCGCGGGCGACGATGGCGTGCGGCGCCAGCCCCGACAGCTTTTCACCGAGAAAGCTCACCGTGCCGAGCTTGGGCTTCAGCACGCCCGCGATGGTCATCATGAGCGTGGTCTTGCCGGCGCCGTTGGGGCCGAGCAGGCAGGTGATCGTGCCCTGCGCGACCTCGAGGGAGACGCCTTTCAGCGCCTCGATCTTCCCGTAAGCCGTGACGAGCTCCTGGACCCGCAACACCTAGGCCCCGCCCAAGTAGGCTTTTCTGACCAGCGGATCGGCCTGGATCTCGGCCGGCGTGCCCTCGGCGATCTTCTGCCCGAAGTTGAGCACTGCGATGCGGTCGGTGACGCCCATGACCAGCTCCATCACATGCTCGATCAGCAGGATCGTGATGCCCTGGGCGCGCAGCTTGAGGATCCGGCCGCGAAGCTGGCCGACTTCCTCGCTGTTCATCCCCGCGGCCGGCTCGTCGAGCAGCAGCAGCTTCGGCTTCGCGGCGAGCGCGCGCGCGAGCTCGAGCCGGCGCTGCTCGCCGAAGGCCAGGTTCGCCGCGAGCTCGTCCTGCTTGTGGGCGAGGCCGCTGAACTCGAGCAGCCCGGCAATCTCGGCGCGCACGCCCGACTGGCCGCCGAGCCAGCGCGCGAAAAAGCCGCGCCGCGCATGGTCCACGGGCGCGTTCTGCGCCACCCAGAGGTTCTGCCAGACCGAGAGCTGGCCGAAGAGCCGGATGTTCTGGAACGTGCGCGCGATGCCGAGCTGAAGACGCTTGTGGGTCGCCAGGGAGCGCAAGTCCTCCCCCTGGAAGCGGATTTCTCCTGATGTGGCAGGGAACAGGCCGGCGATCACGTTGACCGTCGTGCTCTTGCCCGAGCCGTTGGGGCCGATCAGCCCGACGATCTCGCCCTCGCGCACGCTGAGATCCAGCCCGTCCACCGCTTTCACCCCGCCGAAATGGCGCGACAGTCCCTTCAGCTCAAGCACGCCGTCCCCCGAGGAAGCCCTGCGGCCGCAGGTTCATGGCCGCGACGATCAGGGCGCCGAACAGCAGGTTGCGCCAGTCGCCGAGAAAGCGCAGCCCCTCGATCAGGATCGCCTGAACGAAGATCACCGCGACGAGCGTGCCGAAGACGTTCTTCAGTCCGCCGACGATCGGGTACGCGATCGCGAAGGTCGCGAGCAGCACGTTGAAGTTCGCGTGCTCGATGTGCGTCGTGTAATGCGCATAGAGTCCGCCCCCGACGCCGGCCACGGCGCCGCCGACCGCCATCGCGCTCACCTTGACCGCGGTCAGGTTCACCCCGACCGACTGCGCGGCGAGCTCGTCCTCGCCCACCGCGCGCAGCACCGCGCCGTAGCGGGAGCGGTCGAACCACCACAGCACCGCCATCGCGAGGATGACGAAGACCCAGACGAACAGCATCACCTCGCCGGTACTCCAGCCGTTCTCCTGGAAGTAGCGGATCTGCCGGAAGCCTTCGCCGCCGAGCGGACCGACCCTGATCTCGCCCTTGGCCACCTGGTAGTCGAAATTGAAGAAGAACAGGCGCACGCCTTCACCGAAGGCGAGCGTGGCCACTACCAGCATCAAGCCCTTGACGCGCAGCGCCGGAAAGCCCACCGCGCCGGCGGTCGCCGCACCGAGGAGCGCGCCTGCGCCGAGCGCGGGCACGATGGGCCAGCCGGCGAGCACGGTGAGCATGCCCGCGGCATACGCCCCGATCGCGAAAAACGCCGCTTGCGCCATCGTGACCTGCCCGGTGAGCAGCACGATATAGGCCGAGAGGCCGAGCAGGGTGTGAATGCCGACCGTTTGCGCGAGGCCGTAGTAGAAGTCCATCAGCTTTTCGGGGCGAAGAGCCCGCCAGGCCGAAACACGAGGAACGCGAACAACAGGAGCATCACGTAGAGATCGCGCTCGGTGACGCCGCGGAACTGCTGGAACACGTTCTCGAACGCGCCGACCAGCAGGCCGGCGACGATCGCGCCGGGGATGCTGCCCAGTCCGCCGATCACCGTCACGATCAGGCCCTTCACCGTGAGCGGCGCGGTGAGAAGCGGGGAGAGCGCGCCCACCGAGGCGCCGATCAGCGCGCCGGCGATGCCGCCCAGAAGCCCGGTGATGATGAAGGTGAGCGCGTTGATCCGCGCGACGCGGATGCCGCAGAGCTGCGCGGCCACCGGTTGTTGCGACACCGCGCGCGTAGCGAGGCCCAGGCGTGTGCGGTAGAGGAGCGCAAGCAGGCCGATCATGCAGAGCACCGAAACCCCGGCCACGAGCAGGAGGTCGCCGCGCAGCGTGAAGCCGCCCGCGCGCAGCATCACGTCGTCGAACATCGCCGGATAGTTCTGCGGCATGCCGGCGGTGACATGCACGATGATCTCGTCGATCAGGAGCAGCATCCCCACCGTCGACATGAGCGGCGCGAGCTGATGCGAAAGCGGGATGAAATGGAAGCAGGTCAGGTAGACCAGCCAGCCGATGACCCCGCCTCCCAGGAACGCACACAGGAACACCGCCCACGGCGGCGCGCCGGCGCCCAGCTGCAGAATGAGAAGCCCCGCGTACGCGGCGCCGATCGAGGCCGCCGCGTAGGCGAGGTTCAGCTTGTGCATCACGCCGAATACCAGCGTGAAGCCGATACCGATCAGCGCATAGGTCGCGCCGAACAGTAAGCCGTCGGAGACGGCCTGAAAGAAGTCGAGCAAATACCCTGTCGAGCAAACCCCCTACAGGGGGTTATGCAGAACCTTCCATTCGCCCTTGTTGGCGTGGACGAAGAGGTAGGGCTTGTCGGCCTCGCGATCGTCGGTGCGCTTGGTCACCCCCATCAGGCCCTTGGTCTCCTTCAGCTTGGCGAGCCCGTCGCGGATCTTGCGGCGGTCGGCCTGGAGCTGCGCCTTGTCACCGGACAGCTTCTCGGATTCGATGACCTGCTTGAGGATGAACATGTTCTCCCACGCCGCCATCGAGTGCAGGTCGGCCGCGCCCTTGAACTTCGCCGTGGTCTCGGCTGCCGCCTTGCCTTCCTTGGTGACCGGCGCGAACGAGGTCGGGATGATCATGCCCTCGGCCTGCTTGGCGCAGCCCTGCAGGGTCTCGAGGCTCGAGGAGCTGGTGAGGCCGACCACCAGCTTCGGCTTCACGCCCTGGCGCTGCATCTCCTTCAGCACGCCGCAGGTGGTGAACGGATGCGCCGAGATCGCGACGATGTCGGCGTTGGCGTTCTTCATCTCGCGCACCTGGGTGGCGAAGTTGGTGTCGTTCAGCAGCCACTTCGAGTTGCCGAGCACGTTGTAGCCGTTCGCCTCGGCGCGGTCCTTCATCACCGCGTACCACGAGGCGCGCGAGTGCGCGAAGTCCTCTTCCACGCCGCCAAAGACCGTCTTCGCGTTCGGGTACTTGGTCTTCAGCCAGTAGAAGAGCGACGAGTACATGGTGGTCTCGTTCGGCACGTTGCGGAACGCCCATTCCGAGATCTTCGCGAGCCCCACCTTGATCGCGACATCGGTGAACACCGGCATTTGCAGCCCGGAGTCGCCCTTGTCGTCGACCTTCTTCTGCAGAATGCCAAACAGCGGCTCGGCGACGTTCGAGCAGGTGGGTCCCACCGCGACCACGGCGTCGGTGCCATAGATGCGACGCAGGACCGAAATGCCTTCCTCCGCGTTGCAGCGGTCGTCGAGGAAGTCGACCACCACCTTCGCCTTCGAACCGTCCGCCAGCCTGACGCCGCCCTCCTTGTTGATGACATCCGCGGCGGCGAGCATCGCCGCCTCGCTGTTGATGCCGAACGAGCGCACCACGCCGGACTTGGCGCCGAAGCCGGTAATGCGGATCGTCTTCTCTTGCGCGAAAGCGCTCGTGGAAAGCGCCAACGCCACTGCGAGGGCGAGTGTCTTCACGGATTCCTCCTCCTTGGAGTAGATTGGCCGAGTCTAAAGCGAGGGGAAGCCAATGGCCAAGCAAAGACGGGGGAACGGCAAAGGTGATGTTGCGGTGCGCAAGAAGACGATGTGGTCCGCGCTGAAACCCGGCCCCGCCAACTACACGCCGCTCTCGCCGATCGTCTTTCTGGCGCGCGCCGCGGAGATCTTCCCTGACCGTACGGCGGTCGTGCACGGCGCCACGCGCTTCACTTATCAGCAGTTTTTGGAACGCGCGAGGCGCCTGGCGTCAGCGTTGCAGAAGGCCGGGGTCAGGCGGGGCGACGTGGTCTCGGCCATGCTGCCCAACATCCCGCCCATGCTGGAAGCGCATTACGGCGTGCCGATGACCGGCGCCGTGCTGAACACGATCAACACGCGCCTGGACTCGGACACCGTCGCTTATATCCTCCAGCACGGCGAGGCCAAGGTGCTGATCATCGACCGGATATTCGCGAACGTGGTCGGCCCCGCGCTCGCCAAGCTGAAGAAGAAGCCGCTGGTCATCGATGTCGATGATCCGCTGTATACCGGCCCCGGCGAGCGCCTCGGCAAGGTCGAATACGAGAACTTCAGCGCGGGCGGCGACCCGGATTTCGCCTGGTCGCTGCCGCGCTCGGAATCGGACCCGATCGCGCTCAACTACACCTCGGGTACCACCGGCCGGCCGAAGGGCGTGGTCTACCACCATCGCGGCACGTTTCTCGAGGCCTGCGGCAACGCGATGGCCTGGGCCATGCCCGCGCATCCGGTGTACCTGTGGACGCTGCCGATGTTCCACTGCAACGGCTGGTGCTTCCCGTGGTCGGTGACCGCGATGGGCGGCACGCACGTCTGCCTGCGCGCAGTGGAGCCGAAGCGCATCTTCGAGCTGATCGTGGAGCATGGCGTGACGCACATGTGCGGCGCGCCGACGGTCCTCGGCATGCTGATCGCCGCGCCGGAGGAGGAGCGCCGCAAGTTCCCGCACGTGGTGCACATCCAGACCGGCGGCTCGCCGCCGCCCGCCAAGGTCATCCAGGCGATGGAGGAGCTCGGGTTCCAGGTGCTGCATATCTACGGCATGACCGAGCTCCAGGGCCCGTCGACCTTCTGCGCGCCCCAGGAGTGGGCGGACAAGTACACCGAAATGGCCCGTCAGGGCGTGCGCTACCCCGTGGTGGAAGGACACATCGTGGGCGACCCCAAAAGCTGCAAGCCGGTGGCGAAGGACGGGAAGAGGATCGGCGAGATCCTGGTGCGAGGGAACACGGTCATGCTCGGTTACCTCAAAGACCCCAAGGCAACCGCGGAGGCGTTCGCCGGCGGCTGGATGCACACCGGCGACCTCGCGGTCTGGCACCCGAGCAACTACGTCGAGATCAAGGACCGCAAGAAGGACATCATCATCTCGGGCGGCGAGAACATCTCGTCGGTCGAGGTCGAGATCGCCCTCTACAAGCACCCGGCGACGCAGCTCGCCGCGGTTGTCGCCAGGCCCGACGAGAAGTGGGGCGAGACGCCGTGCGCCTTCGTTCAGCTGAAGCCCGGCGCGAACGCCAGCGAGCAGGACTACATCGACTGGTGCCGGCAGAACTTGGCGCGCTTCAAGATCCCGAAGAAGGTCGTGTTCGGGCCCGTGCCGACCACCGCCACCGGCAAGATCCAGAAGTACGTGCTGCGCGAACGCGCCAAGGCCCTTTGAGCATGGAAGATCCCAAGACCAGAGTCACCATCCTGACCTCCAGCTACCGGATCAAGGGGCACATCGATCTTCTGCCCGGCGCGCGCGTCACCGATTTCATGGCGGAGGCGCGCGATTTCATCGCCGTAACCAACGCGGAGGTCTGGGAGCTCCAGGTGGGCGGCAGGCAGGTCCTGTCCGCGCCGTTCATCAACGTCAGCCGCGACCACATCGAGATCATCCTGCCGGGCCACTAGCTGCCTACCGGTCGAGACCCTGGTCCTCGTAGGAAGCGGGATCGGAGATCGGCTCGATGTGTGTAAAGACCGACACGTTGTGCGGGAGCACCGTGCGGATGCGGGCCTCGATCTCCTCCGACAGACGGTGCGCGCGCGCCACGCTCCAGCGGTCCGGCACCAGCAGGTGAAACGACACGAAGCGACGCGCCGCGGCGCGTCGCGTCCTTAGGGCGTGGAAAGTCACGCCATACTGGGAATACTCGGTCAGCACCTTCTGGATCGCATCGCGGTCGGCTTGCGGGATGGCGCCGTCCAGCAGGCCCGAAGCCGAGCGGCGTACCAGGCCGACGCCGGTCCAGACGATGTGCGCGGCGACGCCCAGGGCGACCAGCGGGTCAAGCCGGAGCCAGCCGGTCGCGAACACCAGCGCCACGCCGAGGATCACGCCGACCGAGGTCCACACGTCGGTCATGAGGTGCTTGCCGTCGGCTTCGAGCGCGATGCTGCGGTACTTCTTGCCGACGCGCAGCAGCACGATGGCCACCGCGAGGTTGATCACGGACGCCGCCGCGCTCACGCTCAGGCCGAGCAGCGGTGCGTCCAGCGGTTCCGGGTTCAGGAGGCGTGGCACCGCGGTGAGCAGGATGCCGGCCGCGGCGAGAACGATCAGCGCCCCTTCGATGCCCGCGGCCAGGTACTCCGCCTTGGAGAACCCGTAGGGATGCTCCTCGTCTGGCGGCGACGCCGCGAGGCGCAGCATCGAGAGCGCGAGCAGCGCAGCAGCGAGATTGACGATCGATTCCAGCGCGTCCGAAAGCAGGCCGACCGAGCCGGTGACCCACCAGGCGAACGCCTTCAGGCTGATCGTCGCGATGGCGGCCGCGACCGACAGCCAGGCAAAGCGCTCGAGATTACGGGTAGCGGCGATAGAGGCGGTAGACAGTGGCGCCGGACTGGCGGAGGTTGGCGAGCTCGTACAGGGCGATGCTCTCGCCCGAATCGGCGGCGAAGCGCCTCATTTGAAGCACGCCACCGAGCCGGATTGTACCCATCGTGAACACCACGCCCGCGGCGGCCGGGTGCGGATCGGCCGTGCCAGGCTCGATTTGCTCGCACGCCCAGCGCTTGAATAGGACCGTCTTGCCCAGGCAGCGCCGGCTCCAGGGCGTTTGATTGCGGAAGCGTGCCAGGTACGCGGGGGATTGCAACACCGCGGCCGAATCGAGCTCATAGGTCGCGAGGTATTTGCCTTTTCCCGGCGGCACGTCCGCAACCCATCGCGTGGCGGAGCGAAAGCCGGGGATCGCGAGCCGCTCGGCGAGGTGCTCCTCGTCGTACCAGGCGTTGAATTCCTCCTCCATTGCCGGCGGCGGCTCGGTGAGGGTGAGGAGCAGGCCGCGGCTCATGCGATCACGCCTTTCTCGAGAACGTACGTGCGATCCGCGACGCGTCCGGCGAAATGGCGGCTCTGCTCGGCGAGGAGCACCGTGACGCCGGCGCGCTTGATCTCGACGATCGCCTTCGCCACCTGCTCCACGACGACCGGCGCGAGCCCCTCGGAGGGCTCGTCGAGCAGGATCGTCGTGGGATTGCCGGCCAGGGTGCGCGCGATACAGAGCATCTGTTGCTCGCCGCCCGACATGCGCGCGCCACGGCGCTCGCGCAAGGGGCCGAGCGCAGGAAAGAGCGCGTACAGGCGCTCTTCGGTCCAGGGCGGGACAGCGCCGCGCGCCGCCTGGCGGCCGACTTCCAGGTTCTCGCTCACGGTCAGGTCCGTGAAGATACGCCGATCCTCGGGGACGTAGCCAAGCCCGAGGCGCGCGATCTCATGGGGCTCGAGGCCTTTCAGGCTTCTGCCGTCGAGGAGCACGTCTCCGGAAAGAACCGGCACGAGCCCCATGATCGCCTTCAGCGTGGTCGACTTGCCGGCGCCGTTGCGGCCGAGCAGTGCCACCACCTCGCCCGCGCGCGCCTCGAGATCGACATCGAACAGGACCTGCGCTCGGCTGTAGCCCGCGCTCAGGCGCCTGACTTCAAGCATCGCCAAGGTAAACCTCGCGTACGCGCGCATCGGCGCGCACTTGATCGGGCGACCCGCTGGCGATGATCTCGCCCAGATGCATGACAATGACCCTGTCGGCGAAGCCGAACACCACGTCCATGTCGTGCTCGGTGAAAAGGATCCCGATGTGGTCGCCGCGCGCGAGCGAAGCCGCGAGCGCCATCAGCGCGCCGCGCTCGTCCGGCGCCATGCCGGCAGTCGGCTCGTCCATCAGCAGGAGGCGCGGGCGGCTCGCGAGCGCGATCGCAAGCTCGACGCGCTTCAGGTCTCCGTAGGCGAGGACGGCGCACTGCCGGTCCGCTTGGCTGCGGATGCCGACGCGCTCGAGCAGGGCTTCGGCCTCGTCTCCGCAAGACGAGCCAGCGCGGCCCCACACGGCATAGTTCCGGCGACGATGCGAGAGCAGGGCGGTTTGCACGTTCTCCCGCACGCTCATGGAACCGAACGTGGCCGTGATTTGGAAAGTCCGGCCCACGCCGAGCCGCGAGATCCGGTGCGGAGGCAGCCCCGCCAGGCTCGCATCGCCGAGCCGCACCTCGCCCGAGTCGGGCGCAAGCTGGCCGTTCACCATGTTGAAGCACGTCGTCTTTCCGGCGCCGTTGGGCCCGATGATCGCGACCATTTCGCCCGCGGCGACGCCGAAAGAGACGTCACGCACCGCCTGGACGCCGCCATACGCTTTCGAGAGACGACTTACCGAGAGAACCATCGTTTCAAGGTGCCTTCGAGGCCGCCCGGCAACGCGAGCACGAGCAGGAGGATCACGGCGCCGATGCCAGCGCGCCAGTAGGCGATCTCGCGCGACATCGCATCCTCCAGCCAGGTAAAGATCGCCGCGCCCCACACCGGGCCGGTGAGGGTCTGAACGCCGCCCAGAAGGACCATCACCAGGCCGTCGACCGACCGTGGTACCGACAGCGTTTCGGGTGAAATCGACCCCTTGGAGAAGGCGAAGAGGGCGCCCGCAAGCCCGGCGAAGCCGCCGGCGACGATGAATGCGGCCCACTGCTGCGCGCGCACGTTGATGCCGCTCGCCTCGGCGCGAAGCGGCGAATCGCGGCTCGCGCGCAGGGCATAGCCGAACGGCGAGACCGCAAAGCGCCAGAGACACGCGATCGACGCGGCACAAAGCGCGAGCGTGGCCAAGTAGTACGCGGTGCGCGACGAAAGCCATGCCGCCGGCCAGACACCCACCAGGCCGTTCGAGCCTCCGGTGACGGCATCCCACTGGAACGCGACCGACCACACGATCTGCGCGAGCGCAAGCGTGAGCATCGCGAGATAGATGCCGGAGAGCCGCACGCAGAACCAACCGAACAGCACCGCGCCGCCTGCCGCGACGAGCGGCGCCGCTGCCAGGGAGAGCTCCATCGGCAGCTGCCAGCGCAGGAAGAGCAGGGCAGCGCCATAAGCGCCGAGACCGAAATATGCCGCGTGGCCGAACGACACCATGCCGCCCGGGCCGAGCAGGAAGTGCAGGCTGACCGCGAACAGCGCGAACACCAGCACGTCGGTGAGCAGGATGAGGATGTAACCGTCCGAAAGCAGCGGGACCAGCGCGAGCACCGCCACAACCAGCGGCATGGCTCTGCGCGACGAAATGCCGAACGCGTCTTGCGGCGCGCGTGACACTGCGATCGGGCGGCCAAGAAGACCCCACGGGCGCACCACGAGCACCGCGGCCATCACGATGAATTCGGCGACCAGCGTGATCTTCGAATAGCCGAGCCCGATGCAAAAAGCCTTGATCCCGCCGATGAGCAGCGCCGCGAGGAATGCGCCCGGTATGGAGCCCATGCCGCCGACCACGACCACCACGAACGCGTCGGATACCAGCGCGAGGTCGATCTCGAGATTCGCCGGCTCGCGCGGAATGGCGAGCGCGCCGCCGAGGCCGGCGAGCGCGGCGCCCAGGGTGAACACGGCGGTGAACAGCCAGCGCTGGTTGACCCCGAGCGCCCCGGCCATTTCGCGATCCTCGGTGGCGGCACGGATCAGGATGCCGAAGCGCGTCCGGGTCAGCAGAAAATGAAGCAGCACGAACACGGCCGGCCCGAGCGCGATGAGAAACAGGTCGTACTGGGGAAACTGGCCGCCGGCGATGCTCACCGCGCCGCTCAGCCCGGGGGCGCGCGGCCCGAGCATGTCTTCAGGACCCCAGGCCCAGAGCGCGAAGTCCTTGATGACCAGCACCAGGGCGAACGTGGCGAGCAGCTGCAGCAGCTCCGGCGCCCGGTAGATCCTCCTTAACAGCAGGGTCTCGATGAGAAATCCGAGCGCGGCGAGCACCAGCGCCGCGATCGGCACGCCGGCCCAAAACCCGACCCTGGCCGACAGCCAGACCGCGAGATACATGCCGAGCATGAAGAGCGAGCCGTGGGCAAAGTTGACGATCCGGCTCACGCCGAAGATGAGCGACAGCCCAGCGGCGAGGACAAAGAGCGAGCTTGCGCTGGCAAGCCCGTTCAGGGACTGCAGCAGAACGGCCGAGCCGCTCACTCCTTGCGCAACGCGCGGATTTCTTTTTCGGCCGGCTGGTACTTTGCGCCGTCGGCGTAGCGCCAGTTCACCATCGTGCCCTTGCCGTCCTTCTTCGCCAGCTGGCCGACATACGCGCCCATGGTCGACTGGTGGTCGATGGCTCGCCAGGTGACAGGACCGAACGGCGTTTGCATCTGCAATCCCTTCAAGGCTTCGACCAGCTTTTCGGTCTCGGCGGACTTTGCCTTGCGCACCGCGTTCGCGACGGCGTGGACCGCCGTATAGCCGACCACGGACCCCTGGCGCGGATAGTCGTTCCAGCGCTTCTGGTACGCATCGCGAAACGCCTTGTGCTCGGGCGTGTTGATCTCGCTCCACGGATAGCCCGTGACCCACCAGCCGTCGGGCGTTTCGTCCTTGAGCGGGTCGAGGTACTCGGGCTCCCCGGCAAGCAGGTTGAAGACCACGGTGTTCTTGAAGAGGCCTCGGGTATTGCCCTCGCGCACGAATTTCTGCAGGTCGGCGGCGAAGAGAGAACTGAAGATCGCATCCGGCCTGGCCTGCGCGAGCGCCTGCACCACCGCGCCGGCTTCGATCTTGCCCAGCGCCGGCGCTTGCTCGGCGACGAACTCGACGCCCGGCTGCGCTTCGGAGAGCAGTTTCTTGAAGGAGGCCGTGGCGGACTGCCCGTACTCATAGTTCGGGTACACGATCGCCCAGCGCCGCTTCTTCAGCTTTGCCGCCTCCGGGACCAGCATCGCGGTCTGCATGTAAGTCGAAGGCCGCAGCCGGAAGGTGTAGCGGTTGCCGTTCTCCCAGACGATCTTGTCGGTCAGCGGCTCGGATGCGACGAACAGCACCTTCCTTTGCGCCGCCAGGTTGGCCACCGCCAGCCCCACGTTGGAGGCGAACGTGCCCATCAGGACGTTCACCTTCTCGCGCGCGATCAGCTCCTCGGCCACGCGTACTGCATCGCCCGGCGTTCCGCCGTCGTCCCGCGTGACCAGCTCCAGCTTGCGCCCGGCCGCGCCGCCGGACCGGTTGATCTCCTCGATCGCGAGCTCCATCCCTTTCTTGTAGGGCTCGAGAAACGACGGGAAGACCTTGTAGCTGTTCAGCTCGCCGATCTTGACCGCGTTTTGCCCAAAGGCGTCCGCAGTGACTAGAAATAAACAAAGATAAATCAATAGAGTACGTTTCATGCTTCACCTTCGACTTTAGCTCCGCGATCGGGCCGGATCTTGTCCGTCCCCGCGGGGAAGACCCGCCAGAACTCCCTGCGCACCAGGCTCGCGATCGTGGCGCTCTTGTTGAGCCCGTGATAGCGCGCGACCGCCTCGAGCATCAGGAGATCGCGCGGCGTGGCCGAAAAGGTGCGGACCTTTGTCTTCTGCATATATAAAAGTTATATAAAACTTATACGCCGGGCAGCGTTACACGTCAAGCGCGCTTAGCTGTTGGGGAGTTGCGAAACTAGACGACAGAAAACCTAGGCCGATGCCCTGCGCCGATGCTCCGCAAGCACGATGGTGCTGGCGCGCCGCAAGGTCTTGCGCATGACTTCGGCAAGCTCGTCGGCGGCGCGCGCCTCGCTGAAATAGTGCCCTTGGATCTCGTCGCAGCCCTCGCCGCGCAGGAAGCTGAGCTGCGCCTCGCTTTCGACGCCTTCGGCCACGACCTTGAGGCGCAGGCTGTGCGCCATGGCGATGACCGCCTGCGCGATCGCCATGCTGTTCACGTCCGTCGGGATGTCCTGGACGAAGGAGCGATCGACTTTCACGCTGTCGATCGGGAAGCGCTTGAGGTAGGCGAGCGATGAATAGCCGGTGCCGAAATCGTCGATCGCCACGCGGATGCCGAGCTCCTTCAGGCGCCGCAGGATGCTCACGGCCTGCTCAGGGTCGTCCATGACCATGCTCTCGGTGATCTCGAGCTCCAGGTCCGACCCGTGCAGCCCGGATTCCGCCAGGGCTGACTTGATGTCATCGAGCAGGCTTTCGTCGGCGAACTGGCGGGGCGACAGGTTGACCGCGACCGGGAAGCGCTGAAGGCCCTGCTGCCACGCGCGGTTCTGCAGGCACGCGGTCTTCAGCACCCAGGCGCCGATCGGTCGTATCAAGCCCGTCTCCTCGGCGATCGGAATGAACGCGTTCGGCGGCACCCACCCCAGCTGCGGATGCTGCCAGCGCAGCAGCGCCTCCATTCCGCAGACGCGGCCGGTCGCGACGTCCACCTTGGGCTGGTAATGCAGGCGCAATTCGTTGCGCTCCAGGGCGCGGCGCAGTCCGGATTCGAGCGCCAGGCGCTCGCGGGAGTACTTGTCGATCTGCGACGAATAGAACTGGTAGTTGTTCCTGCCCTTGTCCTTGGCGCGGTACAGCGCGATGTCGGCATTTCTCAGGAGCGTCCTGCCGTCATCGGGGTAGACGCTGATGCCGATGCTGGCGGTGACATGGATTTCCTGCCCGTCGATGACGAACGGCTGGACCATGGCGTCCAGGATCCTCTGCGACACACCGATGACCGGCTCGCGGTCAGGGAGCTCGTCCATCAGGACCACGAACTCGTCGCCCCCCTGGCGGGCCATCGTATCGGTCTCGCGCAGGCAGTCATACAAGCGGCGCGCTGCAACCTGAATCAGCGCGTCGCCGGCCTCGTGGCCGAGGGTGTCGTTCACATGCTTGAAACGGTCGAGGTCGACGAGGAGGACCGCGAGGCTCCGGCCGTGGCGCTGCGCTCGGGCAAGCGCGTGCGACAAGCGCTCGTGGAGCAGGGTGCGGTTCGGCAGCGCGGTCAGCGGATCATGGGTGGCCACGATCCTGAGCTTCTCCTCGGTCTGCCTGCGCACCGTGATTTCCCGGTAGACCAGGTAATAGATCAGGCCGAGAAACAGCAGGCCGAAGAACGTGGCGACGTACTGCGTCACGAGGCTGAAGCGGGAATTTTCCTGAACCTGCCGCGTGCGCTGCGTGAAAAGCGCGTCCTGCTTCGCGCTGAGCTGCCGGAAGACCTCGTAGGTGCCTTCCAGGTTGCGCCGGGACCCCTCCGTCGAGATCGCCTTGAGGGCGCCGCGTCGATCGCCTTTCGTCAGCAGCGCGAGCGTGCGCTCGAACTCGGCGGCACGGGCGGCGATCGATGACTGCAGAGAGGCGATGTGCTTGAGCTCGGCAGCGTCATGGCCGACGAGGGCCCGGATCTCGTTCAGCCGCCGATCCGCGACCCGCAGAACCTCGGTGGAATCCTCGAGGTACTCCTTCCGCTCGCTGATGATGTAGCTGCGCTGCCCGGCCTCGGAATCGGCGACCGCGGAGGCGATGCTACGCAGGGCCTCCCCGACCTGCAGTCCATCCTCGACCGCACGCGTGGCTTCCCTGAGTGAAACGATGGTTTGATAGGCGACCAGCGCGTTGACGGCGAGGATCGCCAGGCCCAGGCCGAAGCCGATGACCACTCTCCTGGGCACAGCCGGGCTTATGGAAAACCACCTCAGAACGTCCTCCCGCGCTTCTTGAGGGTGTGTCGTAACTCATCCTAGGCCGGGTGGCGCGGGCCGCAACGCAGATAAGGCGCCGCCGTGACAATTGCTTACATTGCTTGGGCGTTGCTCACGCCGCCTTGCGCTCGGCGGGCGGTGGAAGGAGCTTCAGGCAGCGGTCGATCCAGAGCGCGGTGAGCTTCTCCTGCACCCCGTTCTGCGCCAGGCGTTGGGCGAGGGCGCCGAAGTCGACCTGGTCGAGCGGCTGGTCCTGGTTGAAGCACGAAAACACGTAGGTCGTCTTGCCGGTGGCGGGGTCGACGTGCGGCTGCAGGCACTGCGCGCAGATCTCTTTCATCATGCACTGCATCGGGCTGTTGATTGAGCCAATGGCGACATGACTCTCCTTGAGGAATTTCTTGAGCACGCGGTGTCGTGCCTCCGCGACTGCGGCCATCATGCGGTCGGAACCGATGGCGATGATGCGATCGGTGGCGGAGAAGGCAATCGCCTGGGCGCCCAATTTCCCGGCGGCATAAGCCGCCATGGCCTGAACGATGTTGCCGACGAACGCGCGGTCCTGCGGCCGCCGCGGCGTAAAGCCGGGGGACTCGTCGCAGCACCAGACGACCACGTCCGATGCGGCCTCGATGTCTTCGACGCGGTAGCGGTCCGCCACGCGGCGATAGCCGGCGAAATACACCACCTTGGAGCCCGCGGCGCGCAACGCGCGGCCGATGGAGAAGAGCACCGCGTTGCCCAGGCCGCCGCCCGCAAGCACCACGCTCTCGCCGCGCGGGATCTCGGTCGGCGTTCCGGTCGGCCCCATGAGGATGACCGGCTCGCCCGGCTGGAGGTAGGCGAGCAGGTCGGCCGAGCCGCCCATTTCCAGCGCGATCACCGAGATGAGTCCCTTCTCGCGGTCGACCCATGCGCCGGTGAGGGCAAGGCCTTCCATCGCCAGGGTGGTGCCCGGTACGCGCAGCGCGAGGGTCTCGAAGTTCTGCATGCGGTAGAACTGGCCCGGCTCGAAACGCCGCGCCGCCACCGGCGCGCGTAACACCACCTCGACGATGGTCGGCGTCAAGCGCCTGACCTCGTGCACTACGGCGCGCAAGTCCCGATTCAGACTGGCGAGGAACTGGGCGTCATCCGTGCCGGACGCGGCCGCGCGCTCCGCAAGCACTTTCGAAACGATCGGGTAACCCTGCTTGGCGCTGCCCATCGCCTTGACCACGTTGCCAAAGTAGGAGGGATGGAGGTCGCCGAAGAAGCTCATGAAGCGGCCGTCGGGATAGCGGTGTAGCAGGACCTCGGGGCGTTTGGGCTTTGAGGTATGGCGCTCGGGCTTGAGCGGTGCGCCGGTCTCGTCGCAGGCGAGGAAGTATTTGCCGTCGAGCTCCAGGCTCACGCCTTCTTCCCGCGCGAGGACCGTGTTCGGCTGCGTGCCGGCCGCGATCAGCACCGACTTCGCCGCCAGCTCGATGCCGTTTGAAAAAGTCACGGCACGGGCATGGCCGTACTTGTCGACCTCGATGCGCGCAGGCGTCAGGTTCTCGGCGAATACGATGCCTTCCTCGAGCGCCTTCGCCACTTCCTCGTGGTTCAGCGTGTACGACGGGCTGTCGATCATCCGGCGGCGGTAGGCGATCGTGGCGCCGCCCCAGGACCTCAAGAGATCCAACCGGTGTTCCCGCCGCGCGCTGCGGAGCGCCCTCGCGTGCGCGATGAATTCCTCGGCGATCTCGCGCTCCTCCGCGGTCCACTGCGGCTTCTGCTCGAGCGCTTCGTAGCGCGCGAGGAACTTCTCTACCTGCACCGCATAGTAGGCGAGCGATTCGGTGGCGGTGTCGATCGCGGTCAGGCCGCCGCCGATGACCAAGATCGGCAGGCGGATCTGCAGGTTGGCGATCGACTCGCGCTTCGCCGCGCCGGTGAGCTGCAGCGCCATCAGGAAGTCGGAGGCGGCGCGAACGCCGCGCGCGAACCCGTTGGGGATTTCCAGAACCGTCGGGCGGCCGGCGCCGGCGCAGAGCGCGATATGGTCGAAGCCGTCGGCGAACGCCTCGTCGATGGTCAGCGTGCCGCCGAAGCGCACGCCGCCGAACATCGCGAACTGCCGCCGCCGCTCGAGCAGCAGCCGGATGACCTTGAGGAAGTTCTTGTCCCAGCGCACCGTGATGCCGTACTCCGCGACGCCGCCGAAGCCGGCCATCACGCGCTCGTCCAGGGGCTCCCGCAGCGAAGCGACATCGCGAATCGGCCGAAACGGCCGTCGATTGCCCAGCGGATCGACGCCGGAAACGTCTGCCTCGAGCGGCTCGATTTTCAGGCCGTCGATGCCGACCACGGTGTGGCCGTCGTTCATCAGGTGATGCGCGACGGTGAACCCCGCGGGGCCGAGGCCGACGACCAAGATTCTTTTTCCGGAAGATTCTTTTGGATGGGGGCGCCGCAGGTCGAAGGGATTCCAGCGCGTGAGGAGCGAGTAGATCTCGAATCCCCACGGCAGCTCGAGCACGTCCTTCAGGGTGCGCGTTTCGGTCTGCGGGATGTCGACCGGGTCCTGCTTCTGGTAGATGCAGGACTTCATGCAGTCGTTGCAGATCCGGTGGCCGGTGGCCGCCATCATCGGGTTGTCGACCGTGATGATGCCGAGCGCGGCGAGCGGCTCGCCGCGTGCCTTGACCATCTGGAACTCGGAGATCTTTTCCTCGAGCGGGCAGCCGGCGAGAGGCACGCCGAACACGGTCTTGCGCCAGCCCTCGGCCGGCGCCTTCTCCTTCAGCCCCTTGGAGCAGGAGTCCTTGCCCTGCTCGTGGCACCAGATGCAGTAATTGGCCTGGTCGAGCGCGCCGGCGAGGTCGGTGCCGGGGTCGGTCAGCGCGAACCCCTCACGCTGCCGCAGCTCGGTGTGCGGAATGAGCTTCATGTAGTCGAGCTTGCGCGGCACTTTGAACAGCACGCCGTGGCGATGCTGTTCCTTGCCCTCCGGAGTAAGCGTCGCCCATGCCGCGTAGCGCGCAGCCCGCTCGAGGTCTTCCTGGTGCGCGGGTTCATCCTTGAGCCACGCGGTAACCTGGCGCGCGAAGTCGAGCTCGGTGGTAAAGGCGAATCCGTCCGGCTTCGCGTCCTCGGGCTTTACCTTGTGCAGCGCGCGCCGCTGCACGAACAGGCGCTTGACGGAGTAGAGCGGCGCGAGCTCGTCATGCCGCGCGGCGAGCGCTTGCGCCTCGGCTTCGATGCCGAAGAGCTTGGCGAGGAAATCCTCGACGTGCGGCGCGAGGCCGACGAGCAGATCGGACTCGGCTTTCCCCGACGGCGGATCGCTTCTGCCGGCGATCAGCCGGTCGCGCAGGCCCCGGTCGATCTCCGCAAGAAATGCGAGAAACGCGGCATCGACGCGCAGCAGCCCCGCGCGCTCGTATAGGTCGTTGAAACGAATGCCGAAAGCAAGTTGCATGCAGTTAGAATTATCGGCGAATTCACTGCGGAGCTTCCGATGCAAATCCGAAATAGCATATTCCTCGTCACCGGCGGCGCATCCGGCCTCGGCGCGGCGAGCGCGCGTATTGCGGCCGAGAACGGCGGCAAGGTGGTCGTGGCCGACATGCAGGCCGACGCGGGCGAGAAACTCGCCCGCGAGCTCGGCGGACGCTTCATCAAGACCGACGTGACCAGCGAGTCGGACGGCAAAGCCGCGGTCGCGCTGGCGCTCAAGGAGTTCGGCGGACTCCACGTACTGGTGAACTGCGCCGGCATCGCGCTCGCCGAGCGCACGCTCGGCAAGGATGCGCCGCATGACCTGCAGCGCTTCGCGCGCATCGTCAACGTGAACCTGGTCGGCACGTTCAACATGATCCGGCTCGCCGCCGACGCCATGGCCAAGGCGGTGCCGAACGCATCGGGCGAGCGCGGCGTAATCGTCAACACCGCGTCCGTAGCGGCGTTCGACGGGCAGATCGGGCAGGCGGCTTATTCGGCGTCGAAGGGCGGCGTCGTGGGAATGACGCTGCCGATCGCGCGCGATCTGTCGCGCAACGGCATCCGCGTCTGCACCATCGCGCCGGGGCTCTTCGAGACCCCGATGCTGGCGGGGCTCCCCAAGGAGGCGCAGGAATCGCTCGGCAAGCAGGTGCCGTTTCCGTCGCGCCTCGGCCGGCCGACCGAATACGCGCAGCTGGTGAAAGCGATCGTCGAGGTCGAGATGCTGAACGCCGAAACCATCCGCCTCGACGGCGCGATCCGGATGGCGCCGCGCTAGATTTCGCGCAGGGAACTCTTGTAGAGCTTCGAGCGCTCGACGTAGCCGCTCGCGACCTTGAGCAGGTGGTCGCGCTCCTCCGGCTTCAGCTCGCGCACCACCCTGCCCGGTGAGCCGAGGACCAGCACCCCGTCCGGGAACTCCTTGCCTTCGGTGATCAGCGTGTTCGCGCCGACCAGCGTGCTGCGGCCGATGCGCGCGCCGTTCATGATCACGCTGTTGATGCCGATCAGGCTGCCGTCGCCGATGGTGCAGCCGTGCAGCATGACCTTGTGGCCGATGCTGACGTTCTTGCCGAGCGTCATCGGGAAACCCGGATCAACGTGCAGCACCGAGCCGTCCTGGATGTTGCACGCCTCGCCGATCTCGACGCGATCGTTCTCGGCGCGGATCACGACCTGGAACCAGACGTTGACGTTGTCGTGCAGCGTGATGTCGCCGACCAGGGTCGCGTCGTGCGCCACGTAATGGTGTTCGCCGAGCAGCCGGACGCGCCGCGCGCCAAGGGCAAAGAGGGGCATGCGGCTATCATAATCTAGTGAAAATCGTCGTTCTCGGCGCGGGGGTGGTCGGCGTCGCCAGCGCCTGGTACCTGGCCGCCGCGGGCCACGAGGTGACGGTGATCGAACGGCGCGACGCGGCCGGCCTGGAAACCTCGTTCGCGAACGGCGGGCAGATCGCCGCCGGCCACGCCGAGCCGTGGGCCAAGCCCGCGGTGGTGCCGAAGCTCCTGCGCTGGCTCGGGCGCGAGGACGCGCCGCTGCTGTTCCGGCCGCGCGCGAGCTGGGCGCAATGGGAGTGGGGCGTGCGCTTTCTGCTCGAATGCTGGCCGGGGCGGTTCGAGCGCCACAGCCGCACGCTCGCCGGCCTCGCCGGCTACAGCCTCGAATGCCTGCGCGAGCTGCGGCGCAGCCTCGGCCTGCGCTACGACCACCTCGAGCGCGGCATCCTGCAGTTCGCGACCAGCCAGCGTGACTTCGACGCCATGGCGCGCCACGCCGAAGCGATGCGCGCCCTCGGCGTACAGCGCGAGGTCAAGCCCGCTGCCCAATGCCTCGATCTCGAGCCTGCGCTCAGGCATTCGACCGACCGCGTGGTCGGCGGGGTTTACGACCCGAAGGACGAATCCGGCGACGCGTGGCGCTTTACGCAGGAGTTGGCGCGCATCGCCGCATCGCGGGGAGTGACTTTCCGCTTTGGCAGCTCGATCGCGGCAATCGAAACCGCCGGCGACGGCGTCAGCGCGACCCGCCTTGAAGGCGGGGAGCGGGCCACCGCAGACGCGTATGTCGTCTCGATCGGCAGCTACAGCCCGCTCCTGCTCGCGCCGCTCGGCATCCGCATCCCGGTGTATCCGCTGAAGGGCTATTCGATCACGCTGCCGCTCGCTCCGGCGGAGCTGGATGCCGCGCCGACCGTAAGCCTGACCGACGAGGCTTTCAAGATTGTGATTTCGCGCCTCGGCAACCGGTTGCGCGCCGCCGGCACCGCCGAGCTCACCGGCTACGACACCACGCTGAACGCGACGCGCTGCGCGGCGATCGCGCACCGGATTCGCGCTCTCTTTCCCGGACTCGGCGGCGTGACCACGATCGAGAACTGGACCGGGCTGCGCCCGGCGACGCCGAACAATGTGCCGGTCATCGGCAGGACGAAGCTGCGCAATCTCTATTTGAATACCGGCCACGGCACGCTCGGCTGGACGCTCGCCTGCGGATCGGGCAGCGTGCTCGCCGACCTGGTGTCCGGCAGGCGGCCGCAGGTCGCGTTTCCCTTCACATGAGGCAGAGCGAGTCGCGGTTCGTGGAAATCCGCGGCCTGCGCTATCACGTTCGTCACTGGCCATTGCCCGGCGCGCCCAAGCTGGTGCTGCTCCACGGCTGGATGGATGTCTCGGCCTCCTTCCAGTTCGTGGTGGACGCGCTCGAACGCGATTGGGACGTCCATGCGCCGGATTGGCGCGGCTATGGGCTGACCGACTGGGCGAAAGCCGACAGCTACTGGTTTCCCGACTATCTGGCCGATCTGGATCAAATCCTGGACTACGTAGAACCCGCTTCCCCCATCAATATTGTGGGCCACAGCATGGGCGGCCACGTCGCCGGCCTCTATGCCGGGGTGCGTCCGGCGCGAGTCGCGAGGTTCGTGAACCTCGAAGGCTTCGGGCTCGCGGCGACGCGTCCGGATCAGGCGCCCAAGCGCTACGCGCGCTGGCTCGACGAGGTTCGCGTGCCGCCGCGGCTGCGCCCCTACGAGAGCTTCGCCGCGCTCGCCGAGCGCATGCGCAGCAACAACCCGAGGCTTTCGCGGGAAAAGGCGGTGTTTCTGGCGCGCCACTGGGGCAAGGAAGTGGACGGCCGCGGCGTGACCCTGCGCAGCGATCCGGCGCACAAGATCGTGAACCCGGTGCTCTATCGCCAGGACGAGGTGCGCGCGTGCTGGCAGCTCGCGACTGCACCCGTGCTCTGGGTCGAGGCCGCGGATTCCGATGCGCTCAAGCGCGTCGGCCTGGATGCCGCGGCGCACGCGGAGCGCCGTGCGGCCTTCCGCACGCTGCGCCATGTCGCCGTGCCAGAGTCCGGGCACATGCTGCACCACGACCAGCCGGAAGCGGTCGCGCGCCTGCTGGACGAGTTCTGCGCGCGCTGATGGCCCAATACTTCTCGATCCACCCGACCCACCCGCAGAAGCGCCTGATCCGCCAGGCCGCGGACATCGTGCGCCGCGGCGGCCTCATCGCGTATCCGACCGACTCGTGCTACGCGCTCGGCTGCGACCGCGGCAGCGCGCAGGGCGCCGAGCGCCTGCGCCGCATCCGGGGTATCGACGAGCGTCACCATCTCACGCTCATGTGCCGCGATCTGGCCGAGATGGCGCGCTACGCGGTCGTGGATGATGCGCAATTCAAGCTGCTGAAAAGCGTGACCCCCGGCAGCTACACCTTCATCCTGCGCGCGCGGCGTGAAGTGCCGCGGCGCCTGACGAAGAAGAAAACCATCGGCGTGCGCGTTCCGGGACATCCGGTCGCGCACGCGCTGCTCGCGGAGCTCGATCAGCCGATGCTCTCCGCAACGCTCATGCTTCCCGGGCAGCGAACGCCGCTTTCGGAGCCGGCGGACATTCGCGCCGCGCTCGAGAAGCAAGTCGACCTGGTGGTCGACGCCGGATCGTGCGGCATCGAGCCGAGCACGGTCATCGATTTGACCGAGGAGACGCCGCGCGTGCTGCGCGAAGGCAAAGGCTCGCTCGCACCCTTCGCCATCGAACGCGTCTGATAAGATTGCAGCCGCAAGATGGACGTCAATTTCAGCCAGCTCGCACAAACGCTGGCCATCTACGCGATCCCCGTCCTGTTTGCCATTACGCTCCATGAGGCCGCGCATGGCTACGTGGCGCGTCACTTTGGCGACATGACCGCGCACGCGCAGGGCCGCATTAGCTTGAACCCGGTGCGCCACATCGACCTGATCGGCACCATCGTCGTGCCGATCGTGATCCTCACGTTCTCGAAGTACCTGTTCGGATGGGCGAAGCCGGTGCCGGTGAACTACTCGGCGCTGCGCAAGCCGCGCCAGCACATGGCGTGGGTCGCCGCCGCCGGGCCGGCGGCGAACCTGGTGATGGCGCTTTTCTGGGTGCTGGTGCTAAAGGTTGGCATCGCGTTCAGCAGCCGCGCCGACGCGTGGACCGAGCTCGCGGCGCGGCACGGCACCGGCGGCCTGGTCGACGCGGTGATGCGCCACGGTGCTGGGCCGGTTGAATACCTGATCGGCGTCAGCGCCGCCGGTGTCCTCGTCAATCTCGTGCTGATGCTCCTCAACCTGCTGCCGATACCGCCGCTCGACGGCGGGCGCATCCTGACGAGCCTCCTGCCCAGGCGCGCGGCGTGGGGCTTCGCCAAGCTCGAGCCGCTCGGCATTCCCCTTCTGCTGCTGCTGCTGTTCGTTCCCGTCTACGGCTCCAATGCGCTGAGCCTCATCCTGAGCCCGCTGCTGCTGGAATCCGAAGCGCTCGTGCGCGCGATGGTGCTGCTCTAGATGTACGAGACCCGGGTACTCTCCGGCATGCGGCCGACGGGAAGCTTGCATCTCGGCCACTATCACGGCGTGCTCAAGAACTGGATCCGCCTGCAGGCCGAGTATCCGTGCCTCTTCTTCGTGGCCGACTGGCACGCGCTCACCACCGACTACGAGAAGCCGGGCGACCTGCAGCAGACCGGCACCGACATGGTGATCGACTGGCTCGCCGCCGGTGTCGACCCGGGCCAGGCGATGCTGTTCGTCCAGTCGCAGGTGCCGGAGCATGCCGAGCTGCACCTGCTGCTTTCCATGATGGCGCCGCTCGGCTGGCTCGAGCGCGTTCCGACCTACAAGGACCAGCAGGAAAAGCTCGCCGATCGGGACCTCACGACCTACGGCTTCCTCGGCTATCCGCTGCTGCAATCGGCCGACATCCTGATTTACCGCGCGAAGTACGTGCCGGTGGGCGAGGACCAGGTACCGCACGTCGAATTCACGCGCGAGGTGGCGCGGCGCTTCAACCACTTGTACGGCCGCGAGCCGGGTTTCGAGGAAAAGGCCAAAGCCGCGGTGAAGAAAATGGGCACCAAGAAGGCGCGCTTGCTCAACGAGCTGCGCACCAAGTTCCTGGAGCAGGGCGACGCCGGCGCGCTGGCGCGCGGCCAGGCGCTGCTCGACGAACAGCAAAACCTGTCGCGCGGCGACCGCGAGCGCATGTACGGCTGGCTCGAGGGCGGCGGCAAGAAGATCCTGGTCGAGCCCGAGGCGCTGCTCACCGAAGCCTCGAAGATGCCGGGCCTGGACGGACAGAAGATGTCCAAGTCCTACGGCAACACGATCTCGCTGCGCGAGGAGCCGGAGGTGGTGGCGAAGAAGGTCAAGACCATGCCCACCGACCCGGCGCGCGTGAAGCGCACCGACAAGGGTAATCCGGAGAAGTGCCCGGTGTGGGACCTGCACAAGATCTACTCCAACGACGAGCGCAAGGCCTGGGTGATGAAGGGCTGCACCACCGCCGGCATCGGTTGCCTGGAGTGCAAGCAGCCGATCATCGACGCCATCAACCTCGAGCTCGCGCCGATGCGCGGCCGCGCGCAGCCCTACCTCGACGATCCGACGCTGGTGAAGAACATCATCGCCGACGGCTGCGAGAAGGCGAAGCGGCTCGCCGGCGAAACCATGCGCGACGTGCGCGAAGCCATGGGGCTCACCGACTCATGACCGTCGCGGCCAAGCTCTACGGCGAGCCGGTCATCGAGCTGCCGCACGATCTCTACATCCCGCCGGATGCGCTCGAGATCGTGCTGGAGGCTTTCGAGGGCCCGCTCGACCTGCTGCTCTATCTGATCCGCAAGGAAAACCTCGACATCCTCGATATTCCGATGGCGCCGCTCACGCGCCAGTACCTCGAGTACGTGGAGGAGATGCGTCAGACCAACCTCGAGCTCGCCGCCGAGTACCTGGTGATGGCGGCAATGCTGATGGAGATCAAGTCGCGCCTGCTCCTGCCGCGGCCGCCGGCCGCCGAAGCGATCGAGGAAGACCCGCGTGCCGAGCTGGTGCGGCGCCTGCTCGAGTACGAGCGCATGAAGAAAGCCGCGCAGGGCCTGGACGAGCTGCCCCAGGTCGGTCGCGACGTGATCGCGATCTCGGTCTGGATCGAGAAGCAGGTCTCGCAGCGCCTTCCTGACGTCAATGCAAGGGACCTGGCGGAAGCCTGGCGCGGGCTGCTGCATCGCGCCCGGCTGTCGGCGCATCACCGCGTTACGCGCGAGGAGCTCTCCGTGCGCGCGCACATGAGCTCGATTCTGCGCGCGCTGAAGGAGCGGCGCGTCATGGAGTTCGGCGAGCTGTTCGATCCGCAGCGCGGCGTCGCCGTGCTGGTGGTGACGTTCCTCGCGCTGCTCGAGCTCGCGCGCGAGCTGCTGGTCGAGATCACACAGTCTGCTGGTTTCGGCCCAATTTACGTAAAATTGGCGAATGCTGAACCCGCCTGAGGCGAAGCGGATCCTCGAAGCGGCGCTCCTCGCCTCGCAAGAGCCGGTCAGTGCAACCGAGCTCAAACGTTTGTTCGACGGCGAGCTCGGCGTCGATGCCATCCGCAAGCTGCTCGCCGAGCTTGCCGAGGAGTGGCAGGGCCGCAGCGTCGAGCTCGTAAGTCTCTCTAGTGGCTGGCGTTTCCAGACCCGCCCGGAGTTCCAGCCGTTCCTCGAGCGGCTGTTCCCGGAGCGGGCGCCGCGCTACTCGCGCGCGGTAATGGAGACGCTGGCGATCATCGCGTACCGCCAGCCGGTCACGCGCGGCGATATCGAGGACATCCGCGGCGTGACGGTCACGAGCCAGATCATCCAGACGCTGGAAAACCGCGGCTGGATCGACGCCGTGGGCCACCGCGAAACGCCCGGCCGGCCCGCGCTCTACGCCACCACCAAGCGCTTCCTCGACGAGCTCGGCCTGCGCTCCCTGCAGGAGCTGCCGCCGCTGGAG
>DASRIR010000040.1:0-14511 GCA_035649875.1 Burkholderiales bacterium
TGTTTCGCAGGAACGGCCTGGACGAGGAGCGCGTGGCGCGCATGCGCAGCTCGCGCAACCGCTACGCGGAGCTGGTGCCCGAGTTCCCGCTCTCCTACCGCCGCATCATCGAGGGCGACGAGGTGCCGATGGGAAGCGAGCTCTGGCGCGCGATCGTGGGCCACGGCCACGCGCCCGAGCACCTGTCCCTGTACTCGAAAAACCTGAATACGGTAATCGCGGGCGACATGCTGCTCTCCACGATCTCGACCAACGTCAGCGTTTGGTCGATCGACCCGGAGGGCGATCCGCTGCGCCTGTTTCTGGATTCCATCGCGCGCTACCGGGAACTCCCCGAGGATGTGCTGGTCCTGCCCTCACATGGCAAGCCGTTCCGCGGGGCGCACCGACGGGTCGAGCAGCTCGAGACGCACCATCGCGACCGCCTGGCCGAGCTGACCGACTCCTTGAAAACCCCGAAAAGCGCCGGCGAGCTGCTGAGCGTGCTGTTCCGCCGGCCGCTCGACGCGCATCAGACTTTTTTCGCGATGGGTGAGGCGATAGCCCATCTGCATTACCTGTACTATGCCGGCCGCGCCCAGCGTACGCTGGGTAACGATGGCATCATGAGATATGCATCCCCCTGACAAAACGGAAGCGGAAGAGCTCGCCAAGGTCTGCCAGCAGGTGGCCGAGCGCTCGTCGAAGATCCTCGGCGAGTTCGTGCAGAAGCAGGCGGAAGGCATGTCCTCGGCGGTGCGCGACGAGATGGGGATCGCCAAGGCTTTCATGGATCTCTACGCGCGCATGGCGGCCGATCCGGCGATGCTCGCGCAGTTCTCGATGAACCTGTGGCTCGACTACACGCGCCTGTGGCAGTCGAGCTGGATGAAGCTTTTCGGCATGGACACCGGCCCGGTGGCCGAGCCCGACAAGGGCGATTCGCGCTTCAAGGACGAGGACTGGTCGCGGAATTTCCTGTTCGACCTGATCAAGCAGTCGTACCTCATCAGCGCTCGCCGCATCCGCGAGGCGGTGGCGAGCGTGGACGGCCTGCCCGAGGAATCCGAGAAGAAGGTCGCTTTCTTCACGCGTCAGTACGTCGATGCGCTTTCGCCGTCGAACTTTCTTCTCACCAACCCCCAGGTACTGCGCGAGACGCTCGCGAGCCGCGGCCAGAACCTGGTGCGCGGGCTGAACAACCTGCTTGCCGACATCGAGAAGGGCGGCGGCAAGCTGCGCATCTCGATGACCGACGAGACCGCCTTCCAGCTCGGGCGCAATGTCGCCACCACGCCCGGCAAGGTGGTCTACCAGAACGAGCTGATGCAGCTGATCCAGTATGCGCCGCTCACCGAGCAGGTCTACAAGCGGCCCCTGGTGATCATTCCGCCGTGGATCAACAAGTACTACATCCTCGACCTGCGCGAGAAGAACTCCTTCATCCGCTGGGCGGTGAGCCAGGGGCATACGGTGTTCGTGATCTCCTGGGTCAACCCGGGCGCGCGCCTCGCGCAGAAGGGCTTCGAGGACTACATGCTCGAAGGGCCGCTCGCCGCGCTGGACGCGGTGGAAAAGGCGACCGGCGCGCGCGAAGTAAACTTCATTGGCTACTGCCTGGGCGGCACGCTTCTCGGCGCAACTTTGGGATACCTGACTCATAAGCAACAACAAAAACGTGTTGCCAGCGCGACGTTCTTCGTCAGCCTGCTCGACTTTTCGCAGCCGGGCGAGCTCGGCGTTTTCATCGACGAAGAGCAGGTGCAGAGCCTCGAGCGCAAAATGAACGAGCGCGGCTACCTCGAAGGCTCGGAGATGGCGGGCACCTTCAACCTGCTGCGCGCGAACGACCTCGTCTGGTCCTTCGTGGTGAACAACTACCTGATGGGCAAGGACCCGTTCCCGTTCGACCTGCTCTACTGGAACGCCGACTCGACGCGCATGCCGGCGCGCATGCACAGCTTCTACCTGCGCAACATGTACATCAAGAATCTGATGGGCACGCCCGGCGGCATCCAGCTCGCCGGCGTGCCGATCGATCTCTCCAAGGTCTCGCTGCCGGCCTACTTCGTCTCGACGGTCGAGGACCACATCGCACCCTGGAAGACGACCTACAAGGGAGCGAAATACCTGCGCGGGTCCACGCGCTTCGTGCTCGGCGGCTCGGGCCACATCGCCGGCATCGTGAATCCGCCGGCGGCCAAGAAGTACCACTACTGGGCCAACGAAGCGCTGCCTGAGACGGCCGACGAGTGGTTCGCCGGCGCGACGCAGCGCCCGGGCTCGTGGTGGGAAGACTGGCAGCGCTGGATCGAGCCGCACGGCGGCGGTAAGGCGCCGGCGCGTATCCCGGGTGAAGGCGCGCTGCGCGCGATCGAAGACGCACCGGGGAGCTACGCGATGATGCGCATCGCAGCTAGATCGGGACGTCCTTAGGCTTTCGCGGCGCCCGCGAAGCGATCCGGTCGTAGAGCCAGCCCGGCATCGCCCGCAGCAGCAGCGACACCAACGCCATCTGCCAGGGAATGACCGCGAGCCTGCGCCGCGCCGCGATCGCGCGCGCGATGCGCCGAGCGGCCTCGTCGGCGGGCAGGAGAAACGGCATGCGAAACCGGTTGACGCGCGTCATCGGCGTGTCGATGTAGCCTGGGCAGACGCAGACCACCGAGACCCCGCTGCCGTAGAGCTCGGCGCGCAGGCTCTCCATCCAGGTGATCGCTGCGGATTTCGAAGCGCAATACGCGCCGTTGCCGGCGAGCCCGCGGAAGCCGGCAACGCTCGCGATTCCGGCAAGGGTGCCGCAACCGGCTTCGCGCATTGCCGGCGCGAAGGCGGCGAGCGTGGCGGCGAGGCCGGTGGCGTTGACGTCGAGTATTTTTCTCAATTTCTCGATATCTCCCGCATCCGCGCCGCTGGTCCCGCTCGCGATGCCGGCGTTCGCGATCACCAGGTCGGGAGCGCCGAAGCGGCGGATGAAGTCCTGCGCGGCCGCGGTCAGCGCCGACTGGTCCGTGACGTCGACGGCATAGGAAACGACCTGATTGCCGAGTCCTTCGACCTTGCGCCGCGAAATCAGGCCGAGGGCGGAGGCGTGCTGCGCGTAGTGCCGCGCCAGCGCCTCTCCGATCCCCGAGGAGGCGCCGGTGATGACGACCCGCACTTACTTGCTGGCGATGCCCGTCTTGCGGATCGCGGCGACCAGCTGGTTGACGGTATTCAGCATGCCGTCGCCCGAGGGCACGGTGTAGCGGCCGTGCACCGCCATCGCGGGCGTGCCGTCGATCTTGTAGGCGGAGGTGAGCCGCACGGCGCGCCGCGTCTTGCTTTGCACGCCGAAGGACTTCACCGTGGTCTCGAACTTCTTCGGATCCACGCCCTGCTTCTCGAGCCAAGCCGAGAGCTCCGGCCACTTGTCGGTACGCAGGCGGTCGCGATGGATCGCGTCGAACAACGGGCGATGCAGCTTGTCGAGCACGCCGAGCGCCTCTAAGGTGTAGAAGATCGAGGCGTCGAGGCCCCAGCGGTCGTTGAACACGGCAGGCACGCGGCGGAACTCAACGTCCTTCGGCAGCGCCTTCAGCCACACGTCGAGCTTGGGCTCGAGGTTGTAGCAATGGATGCAGCCATACCAGAAGAACTCGAGCACCTCAATCTTGTCGCCGCTCTCCACCGGCTGCGGCGGGTTGAGCTCGACAAAGGCGGGGGGATGCTGGGCGAACGCGCCCAGCGGCGCGAGGCCGATGGCGGCGATCAGGGTACGGCGTACCGGGTTCATTGCTGGTCCTTTACCTTGATCAGGCTGGCGTCGATGCCGTTCTGCGCCAGCGATTGACGCACCTTGTTGATCTCGTCGAGCTTGGCGTAGGGGCCCATGCGCACGCGGTACCAGGTGCCCTTGTCCGGCAGGTTCGCCGGCTCGACGCTCGACTCGAAGCCCAGGATCGCGAGCCGCGCCTTCTGATTGTCGGCTTCGGCGGGGTTCTGGAACGAGCCTGCCTGGATGAAATAAACGTCCTTGGCGGAATCCTGTTGACCGCCGCCCTTCGCGCGCAGGCGCTCGCGGATCTCCTTCTCGCTGACCTGCTCCTCCGAGCCCGGCAGGATGCGGTAGAAGTCGAATTTCGGCTTCTCCTGCGGGCTGCTCGGCGGCGCGCTGGTCTGCGGCAGGCCGGCGATCGCCGGCGGCTTGGCGGTCGCGCCGTCCTTCTCGGCCTGCTTCGGCTTGGCCGTCATGAAGGGGATCGGCGTGCGGTTGAGGTAGAACGCGATGGCGAGCGACACCGCGAGCCCGACCAGCACGCCCACGCCCATGCCCGCGAGGAAGTTTCCCTGCTCGCGCTTGCGTGGCTTCGACATCGATCGGGATAAGCGCCGCATTTACCTCTTCTACATCTTCTCCGGAGCACTGACGCCAAGCAACGACAGCCCGCTGGCCAGAGTTTGGCGTACCGCCGCGCAGAGCGCGAGTCGCGCCGTGCGCAGCGCCTCGTCGTCGACGAGGATGCGCTCGGCATTATAGTAGCTGTGAAACTCCCCCGCGAGGCTGCGCAGGTAGAAGGTCACCGCGTGCGGCGATAGCTCGCGCGCGGCCTCGGCGATGACCTCGGGGAATTCGCCGATGCGCTGCGCCAGCGCCAGCTCGCGCTCGTTAGTAAGCCGCGAAAGGTCCGCCTGCGCCAATCCGGCCGCGCTTCCTTTCTCTTGGGCAAACACGCTGCAGACGCGCGCGTGCGCGTACTGGACGTAGTAGACCGGGTTTTCCTCGGTCTGCGCGCGCGCGAGGTCGATGTCGAACACGAAGTCCGCGTCGGCCTTGCGCGAGAGCAGGAAGAAGCGCACCGCGTCGCGCCCGACCCAGTCGAGGAGGTCGCGCAAGGTGACGTACGAGCCGGCGCGCTTCGAGATCTTGACCTCCTCGCCGCCCCGCATCACGCGCACCATGCTGTGCATCACGTAGTCGGGATAGCCTTGCGGCACGCCGACATTCAGCGCCTGCAGCCCGGCGCGCACGCGAGCGATCGTGCCCAGGTGATCCGTACCCTGCACGTTGATCACCTTGCGGAAGCCGCGGCGCCACTTGGTGAGGTGGTAGGCGACGTCGGGCACGAAGTAGGTATAGCTCGCGTCCGACTTGCGCACGACACGGTCCTTGTCGTCGCCGTAGTCGGTCGTGCGCAGCCACAGGGCCCCGTCCTTCTCGTAGGTCTTGCCGCTCGCGCGCAGCGCCTTCACCGTCTCTTCCACCTTGCCCTCGGTGTAGAGGCTCGACTCGAGGTAGTAGACGTCGAACTTCACGCCAAACTCGCGCAGATCGACGTCCTGCTCGTTTCGGAGGTACGCGACGGCAAAGGCTCGGATCGCGTCCAGCTCGTCCGGGCCGCCGTAGGCGCCGGCGATGTCCGCAATGTAGTCGCCCGCGTAGCCATCCTGCGGCCAGCCGGGGTCCCCGGGCTTGATGCCGCGCTTTCGCGCCTGCACCGAAAGCGCGAGATTGTGGATCTGCGCGCCGGCATCGTTGTAGTAGAACTCGCGCGTCACCTTGTCGCCCTGCGCCTCGATGAGCGAGCTCAGCGCGTCGCCGATCGCCGCCTGCCGGCCATGGCCGACGTGCAGCGGGCCGGTGGGATTGGCCGAAACGAATTCGACTTGCACCGATTCGGGTCGCGCCTTGCGCGCGCGCCCATACGCTGCGCCGGCTTCCAGGACCTTACGGATGACATCGACCTTGGCGCTCTTGTTGAGCCGGAAATTGATGAATCCGGGGCCCTCAATGCTGAGCTCCGCGAAACCGGAACCGAGCGCTTCGGAAATCGAGCGCTTCAGCGATTCCGCGAGATCCCGGGGTTTCTTGTTCGTCGGCTTCGCCAGCTGCAGCGCCGCGCTGGACGAGTAGTCGCCATGGCTCGCTTGCCGCGGCCGCTCCAACGCGCAGTTGCGCTCCGACGCGTGGCCGGGCGCCACTTCGTCGACGGCTTTTCTGAGCGCCGCCTCGATTACCGCTTTCGGGTCTACTGCCATGGAAGGGCTTGAATTATAAGTTCTTAGTCGAACTCGATCGGGTCCACGTCGAGATGCCAGCGCACATGGCGGGGCGCATTCTCGAAGAGCTGCGCGGAAAGCGACCCGAGGAAATCCTGCAGCGCCGGCCGCGAACTGGACTGCATGACGAGTTGCGCGCGCTCGAGGTTGGCGCGGCGCGTGAGGAGATGCGGGACGGGGTCGTATACGCGCACCTCGTCCGGAGGCGGCACCAAGGCAGCCGCGTCTTTCAGGAAGCTGATCGCGGTTTCGAGCTTCGCCGCCTCGGCGCGCAGCGCGGCTTCGAACACGAACGGCGGAAAGCCCGCGGCGCGGCGCTCATCGAGCTGCGATTGCGCGAAGCCGGCGAAGTCGTGCCGCTCGAGCGCGGCGAAGAGCGGATGGCGCGGATAACGGGTCTGGATCAGCACTTCGCCCGGGCGCTCGCGCCGGCCGGCGCGCCCCGCGACTTGCGCCAGCACCGCGAACAGGCGTTCGGGCGCCCGGTAATCAGTCGAAACCAGCGCGCTATCCGCGTTCAGCACGCCGACCAGCGTCAGCGCCGGAAAGTCGTGTCCTTTCGCGAGCAGCTGCGTGCCGACGAGGATATCGCCCTCGCCGCGCCGGATGCCCTCGAGCGTGCGCGAGAGCTCGGCTCGGCGCCGCGCGCTGTCGCGGTCGATGCGTACGACGCGCGCGCCGGGGAAGCGCGCCGCGAGCGTCTCCTCCACGCGCTGGGTGCCGCGCCCCATCGCCTTCAGGTCGACGTTGCCGCAGGTGGGGCAGGCGCGCGGGATGGCGCCTTCGGCGCCGCAATGGTGGCAGCGCAGCCTGCCGTTGCGGTTTTGCGACTTGTCGGCGGCATGCAGCACCATGCGCGCGGTGCAGCGCCCGCATCCCGCGGTCCAGCCGCAGGCGTCGCAGGCGAGCACCGGCGCGTAGCCGCGGCGATTGATGAAGATCAGGCTTTGTTCCCGCCTTTGCAGTCTCTCCGCAACGGCTTTAAGCAGTTCTCGGGAAAAACCTTGCTCGGCGGGGTCCTCTCTCAGGTCGACGGTTCTCACCGCCGGCAGGCGCGCCCCGGGCGAGGCGCGCTCGGGGAGCTCGAGCCGCTCGTAGCGCCGGAGCGTCCAGTTGTGCCAGGTCTCGAGCGAAGGGGTGGCGGTGCCGAGCACGACCGGGCAGCCGGCAAGCTTGGCGCGGTAGACCGCTGCGTCGCGCGCGGAGTAGCGCAAGCCCTCCTGCTGCTTGAACGACGCGTCGTGCTCCTCGTCCACCACGATGAGCGCGAGCCGGGGTAGCGGCGCGAGCACGGCGAGCCGGGTGCCGAGCACGATCCCCGCCTCGCCGCGCGCCGCGGCGAGCCACGCGCTCGTGCGCGCGATGTCCTCGAGCCCGCTGTGCATGAGCGCAAGCTGGGTGTCAGGAAACGCCTGCCTGAAGCGCGCCTCGAGCTGCGGTGTGAGGCTGATCTCGGGGACGAGCACCAGCGCCTGCATGCCACGCTCGAGCATTCTGGCGACGAGATGCAGGTAGACCTCGGTCTTGCCGCTCCCGGTCACGCCATGCAGCAGGAATGCGTTAAAACCATTGCCGACGCGCTCTACAACCTGCTTCTGGTCCGGGGACAGCTGGTGGCCGGGCACGAAACGCGTTCCGCTTGCGGAGGTTTCCTGTTTCATAACCTTGCGCGGCAGCGGTTTCGTCGAGCGCAGCCGCGGCGGGAGCGCGCCGATCACCGTCTCCCCGAGCGGGCGTTGGTAGTAGCCGGAAAGAAATCGCATGAGCGCGATCCATTCTTCCGGCAAGCGCGGCGCGTCGTCGCGCACCGCGTTGATCGGCTTGATGCGCTCCGCCGGCAGCTCGGGCGTTGCGCGCGCTTCGATCACCACGCCGATTTTTTGTTGCGCGCCGAAGCGCACTGCGACGCGATCGCCGGCGCGCGCATCGAGTTGCTCGGGGAGCGAGTACTCGAAGAGCGTCGGCAGCGGTACGTCGAGCGCTACGCGGATGCGTGAATTTTCCCGGTCCGGCAAGGACTTAGGGTTTGTGGATAAAGCTGTGGGTAAGCGCTTCATCCTCGTGTCATACGGCTTCGGTAGGTCCGAAAACCCTCGGCGAAACGCCCCGAATTGCGATTTTTATCCTTCGGCGTCAGAGGGTTACAGAGGCTTAGCCCGGGGGATCGCTTGGTATAGGGATACGCCCGGCAGCCGCCGAATTTTGTGCATAAGTCAAGGGCCGGTAGGCTTTTTTGTACTCGCTCGCGCACTGTAAGTGCGTACTTCGTCTACAAGCGCCGCAACGGATTCGACGGGTGTGCGCGGCTGAATCCCGTGGCCGAGATTGAAGACATGGCCGGGGTCCGCTCCAAAGCTGTCAATCACCTTGCGCGCGGCTTCGCGCACGCGTTCGGGCGGCGCGAAAAGCGCGGCGGGATCGAGATTTCCTTGAAGGGCGACCCGCCCCGCAGCGATCCGGCGCGCCGCGCGCGCGTCGCAAGTCCAATCGACGCCGACGGCGGAGCAACCGCTGCTCATCATCGAGCCGAGCCACGGTGTTCCGCCCTTGGTGAAGAGGATGGTCGGCGCCCTTTTCACCTGCCTGAATACTTCTCTCGAATATCGCAGGGAAAAAACCTCGTAGTCGTCGTGCGCCAGGATTCCGCCCCAGGTATCGAAGAGCATCACCGCGTCCGCGCCGGCTTCGATCTGCGCGTCGAGATAATCGGAGACCGCACGCGCGTTGACCTCGAGGATGCGATGCAGGAGGTCGGGGCGCGAATGCAGCATGGTCTTGAGCGTGCGCCAGTCGTCGCTCCCCGAGCCCTCCACCATGTAGCAGGCGAGGGTGAACGGGCTGCCGGAGAAGCCGATCAGCGGCACCCGGCCCGCGAGGGCGCGCTTGCTCTCCCGAACGGCGGCAAACACGTACTCCAGTTGCGCAAGGTCCGGCGCCTTCAGCCCGAGAACCTGTTTTTCGTCGCGCAAGGGGCGCGCGAAGCGCGGGCCCTCGCCTTCGGCGAACGCGAGGCCGAGCCCCATGGCATCGGGAATGGTGAGGATGTCGGAAAAGACGATCGCGGCGTCGAGCGGGAAGCGCTCGAGCGGCTGCAGCGTCACCTCGGCCGCGAGCGCGGGATTCTTGGCAAGCGCGAGGAAGCTGCCGGCGCGCGCGCGCGTGACGTTGTATTCCGGCAGGTAGCGCCCGGCTTGGCGCATGAGCCAGATCGGCGTGTAGGGCGTCGGCTCGCGCGCGAGCGCCTTCAGCAGCACGTCGTTCGTCAGAGCAGCTTTGCGATGTACTTCCACTCGCTCTCCGTGACCGGCGTGATCGACAGGCGATTTCCGGGCCGCAGCAGCCGCATCCCGGCGAGCGGCTTGTGCGTGCGCAGCTCCGCGAGCGACAAGAGCCGCGTCTTGCGCAGCGCGCGCACATCGACGTTGACCCAGCGCGGATTGTCCTTCTTCGACTCCCGGTCGTAGTAGTCGCTCTTGCGCTCGAACTGCGTCTTGTCGGTGTAGGCCGCCGAGGCCACCTCGGCGATGCCGGCGATCCCCGGCTCCGGGCAGCTCGAATGGTAGAAGAGCACCCCGTCGCCGATCTTCATCTCGTCGCGCATGAAATTGCGAGCCTGGTAGTTGCGCACGCCGCTCCAGGGGGTGATGCGCCCTGGCGCGGCGAGCACGTCATCGATCGAGCATTCGTCCGGCTCGGACTTCATCAGCCAGTATTTCATTGTGGTTCTTGTGGGAAGTGGTTCCCCGCGGTGGCGGTGGGCCCGGCTCCCGAACCCTGGCTAAACAGGGTGGTCGCTTACCGGTCACATCAGGTTCGTCCGGCACGCGCTCGAGGAGCGCGAGGGACGATCGCAACAGTGACGCTAGATCCGCAACCTGAGGAAGCTATCGGTTCGGAAATATGGGGCCCTGTCGCTCACCGCAGGGAACCGAGAGCTTTTTTAGAACAACTTCTCCTGCTTTGCAATCGCCGCGTCGATCTGCGATTCGAGCGCCACCAGGCGGCGTTTCGCGTGGCCGAGATCGAACCCGGCGCCGAGTTTCATGGTAAGCAATTCATGCGCCACGTTGAGCGCGGCCATCACCGCGATGCGCTCGGCGCCCATCACTTTGCCGGCCTTGCGGATCTCGTTCATCTTGGCGTCGAGGTAAGCGACCGCCTGCATCAGCGCTTCGCGCTCGTGGTCGTCGCACGCCACGCGGTAGCTGCGGCCGAGGAGGTTCACTTCCACGGTCTTTGGGTCGGCCATGCCGCGGCGTTAGCCCGGCAGGCGCGAGAGCAGCCCTTCCAGGCGTGCCTTCGCACCGTCGATCTTCTCGTGCAGGCGCTTTGCGTCAGTTCGCGCGGCGGCGAGCTGCTGGCGCAGTTCCACGTTCTCGGCGCGCAGCCGCTCGCAGAGGGTCACGAACTGCGCCACCTTCGCTTCCAACGAGTTGAACTCCGTCTCCACGCAGCCGCACTATGTTGCAAAACTCAAGCAAGGTCAAGCAGTAAGCAGGCTTTCTGCATGTACTTCATGACCTTGCCGCGCGCGCCTGCTCCAGCGCCCCGCAGACCTGCTCGGCACCGTCGAGCAGGCGCGGGGTATGCCGCTGCAACAGATCCGCTGGCACCACCGCAAAGTAGCTCTTCGGTAGCCATTGCGGCCGCGTGGCCCCGGGGGTGCTCGTCAGCATCACCTCCGGCCTGGCGCGCAATACCGCTTCTACGTCGACTTCGGGGGCGATCAGCGGCAGCGCCGAGAACACGTTTTCGCCGCCGCAAAGCCCGATCACCTTGCTGATCACGTGATCGCCGTTGACCGTGAGGAGCGGCCGGTCCCACACCTGGTAGAAGACCCGCAGCCTCGGCCTGCCCGCATAGCGCCTCTCGATCTGCGCTTTCCTCGCGCGGAACGCGCGCGCGGCGTGCTCAGCCTCCCCCGCAGAGCCGGCCAGGACGCCCAGGCGCTCGAGGGTGGCGGCGATGTCCTCGAGCTCGCGCGGCTCGGAGCGGAACACCGGCAACGCGAGCTCGGCGAGCCGGTTGATCGCGCGCACGCTGCCGGGGTTCGGCCAGGCCACGATCAGGTCCGGGCGCAGCGCCAGCACCGCTTCGAGGCTAATCTGGGCGTCGCTTCCGACGCGCGGCAGCTCGCGCGCCCGCGCCGGGAAATCGCTGTACTCGACCGCACCCACCATGCGCGCGCCGGCGCCCGCGGCGAAGACCAGCTCCGTCAGGTGCGGTGCCAGGCTGACGATGCGCCGGGCGGGCGAGGGCAGGCGCACGGTATTGCCGTAGTCGTCCCGCACCGCAACCTCGGCAAGAGAGTTGAACGTGAGCGCTGCGAGCGCGAACGCGGCCCATTTCACGCGTTTATGATATCGGCACGCTCCCGGGTGCTCGGGAAAGAGGTGCAAAGCCTCTGCTGCCCCCGCAACGGTATGCGAGAGAAGCGTCTCAGGATTGCCACCGTGCGCAAGCACGGGAAGGCGAGACGCCATGCCTCGCGAGTCCGGAGACCGGCCTGGAAGCGCCTATCAACCACTAAGGCGTCGGGGATGACGCCAGGGAGGTTTCCATGCGCTTCACCGTAGTCGGTCTCGTTCTTTGTTCAACCTGCTTTGCGCAAGAACCCGCCGTCGTCATCACCGCGCCGCGCTTCCCGGAGGAAGTGCGCCGCATGCCGGCCAGCGTGACCGTGATTACCGAAGAGGACATCCGCAAGAGCGCGGCGCGCACGCTGCCCGAGCTCATCTCGAGCGAGGTCGGCTTCACGATGAAGGATCTGTACGGTAACAACGCCGCGTATACCTCGATCGACCTGCGCGGCTTCGGCGTCACCGGGCCGCAAAATACGCTCATCCTGCTCGACGGCCGGCGCCTCAACGATTTCGATCTCTCGGGGGTGCAATGGCCGGCGATCCCGCTCGCCTCGATCGAGCGCGTGGAAATCGTGCGCGGCGCTGGCGGCGTGCTCTACGGCGACGGCGCCACCGCGGGCATCGTCAACATCGTGACGCGCTCGCCCCTCACGCCGGGCAGGATGTTCGAGATCAGCGGACGGGTCGCAAGCTTCGAGACGGTGGAGGGCCAGGTCTACGGCGCCTACGGCAGCGGCGCGTTCGGCGCGAACGGCTCGCTCCACGGCTACGAATCCGAAGGCTACCGGGCGAACAACCGCAACGAGCAGCTCAACAGCAGCCTCAACCTGCGCTGGGCGCTCGGCGACGGCGCGCTCGACCTGCGCGTCGGCACCGACAACCAGGACATCCGGCTGCCCGGCGGGCGGTTCGTGCAGCCCTCCATCGGGCTCGACCAATACAGTACCGACCCGCGCGGCGCCACCACGCCGCTCGACTACGCGAGTCGCGACGGTACGCGCGCGCGCGTCTCCTTCCTGCAGCGCATCGGCAACGCGGAGTTCTCGATCGGGGTCGATACGCGCGACAAGGACCAGCGCTCCTTTTTCGACCAGAGCGGCTTCCCGACTTACCGGGCCGATGACCTGGAGCTCAGCTCGCTCA
Organism: Burkholderiales bacterium; assembly: GCA_035649875.1. Classification (GTDB taxonomy): domain Bacteria; phylum Pseudomonadota; class Gammaproteobacteria; order Burkholderiales; family SG8-39; genus SCGC-AG-212-J23. Next base: position 12,525 of record DASRIR010000040.1, read on the forward strand.
CGCCCAAGGTCAAGCTCCTGCTCGGCCGCCATACGTTCGTCGCCGGCGCGGACTGGCACTGGTGGCGGTATCGCTCGCGGCGCACCGACCGGCCGGAGAACCTCGAGCGGCCGACCAACCGAGTCTCGATCGACCAGGACACCGCGGGCCTCTACATCCTGGACACAGTGCAGGTGACGCCCAGCACCGTGGTCACGGCGGGCTGGCGTACGGAGCGCGCCAAGTACTCGGGTGAGGATGCGGTGGACCTGGGCGCTCCGCCGTGCACCGGCCCCTTCGCGTTCTGCGCGGCGGCCGTGCCAGTCGAGGAAAAGCAGAACCAGCACGCCTGGGAGCTTGGGCTGCGGCAGGCGCTCGGTGCGCAGTGGTCGGCATTCGCCCGGGCCGGGCGCGCCTTCCGCTTCGTCAATGCCGAGGAGATCTACGAAAGCGACATCTTCTTCGCGCCGCAATTCCAGGTACTGCGGCCGCAGTTTTCACGCACGCACGAAGGCGGCGCGGAGTGGCGCGCCGGCGGCCACGCCGCGCGCGCGACGCTCTTCCGCATCGACGTGTTCGACGAGATCCATCTCGACCCGTTTACCACCGGGGTCGGCAACACCAACCTGCCCCCGTCTCGGCGCGAGGGGCTGGAGCTGGACGGCAAGTTCCAGGCGAGCCGCACGCTTGGCTTGACCGCTTCATACGCTTATACGGACGCGAAATTCCTCGAGGGCACGCTCCAGGGATCGCCGGTTGCGATCGGCACCAACATGCCGATCGGGGGGAACACGGTGCCGCTCGTGCCTCGCCATAAGCTCAACGTGGGCGGGCATTGGGACGTGGCGCCGCGCACGCGGCTGTCCGCCGCGTTGACCGGGGTGAGCGAGCAGGTGCTGGACAACGACGAGCCCAACACGCTCGGCCATCGCATCCCGGCGTACTACCTGGTCGACCTCAAGGTCGTGCAGAGCTTCCGCTGGGGACGGCTCGGGGCGACGATCAACAACCTGTTCGACGAGAAGTACTACGACTACGCGGTGCGCAGCGCGTTCGTGCCCGACCGGTACAGCGTGTATCCGCTGCCCAGCAGGACATTCGGTGTAAGCGTCGAACTGAGGCTCTAGCGTTTCCGGGCTCTGGCGGAGGGGTCGTTCTGGCGCGCGATTTGCTTGTCGAAATCGATGCACATACAGGCCGACCTTATAGCCTCCGGCCTCGACGCACCGCTTTACGCGGCGTCTCCGCCGGGCGACCCCAACCGGCTATTCGTTCTCGAAAAGAACAGCGGCCGCGTAGTCATTCTGGACCTCGCCACGGGTGGGCTTTCTCCGCAACCGTTCTTCGACGTCCCGGCGACGGATCTTTCCAACGAGGGCGAGCGCGGCCTCCTCGGCCTCGCGTTCCATCCCAACTACGGCGCCAACGGCAAGCTGTACTTGAACCTCACCAACGAACTCGGCGATACCGAGATCCTCGAATTGACCCGTTCCGCCGATGCGAACGTGGCGGATCCGGCAAGCATGCGCGTGCTGCTGACGATCGACCGCACGAGCGGCGTTACCAACCATAACGGGGGCTGGATCGGCTTCGGTCCCGACGGCCTTCTCTACATCGCGAGCGGCGACAGCGGCAGTGCCAACGATCCGGAGAATGCCGCGCAGAACATCGATGACCTGCGCGGCAAGATGCTGCGCATCGACGTCAATAGCGACGCGTTTCCCGCCGATCCATTGCGCAACTACGCCATCCCGCCGAACAATCCATTCGTCGGCACCACGGGCGCAGACGAGGTGTTCGCCTACGGGTTGCGCAATCCGTGGCGCGCGAGCTTCGACCCCGCAACGGGCGATTTCTATATCGCCGACGTTGGACAGAATGCGCGAGAGGAAATCAATTACCTCGCAGCGGGAACCGGAGCGGGAACGAATTTCGGCTGGCGCGTGTTGGAGGGCTCGGCGCCGACAGGATTGCCGCAGCTCGGTAATCCCTTGCCGGGCGATCCCAG
>DASRIR010000041.1:0-2736 GCA_035649875.1 Burkholderiales bacterium
TGCAGCTGATCGCCGTCGGCACGCCGCCGGGCGAGGACGGCTCGGCCGACCTGCAGCACGTGCTTGCCGCGGCGCGCACCATCGGCCGGCACATGCGCGACTACAAGCTGATCGTCACCAAGTCGACCGTGCCGGTGGGCACCGCCGACAAGGTGCGCGAGGCGGTGCAGGCCGAGACCAGCGTGCCGTTCTCGGTGGTGTCGAACCCCGAGTTCCTCAAGGAAGGCGCGGCGGTCGAGGACTTCATGCGGCCCGACCGCGTGATCATCGGCGCCGACGACGAGCGCGCGGTCGCGCTCCTGCGCCAGCTCTACGCGCCGTTCCAGCGCAATCACGAGCGCATCATGGTGATGAGCGTACGCTCCGCCGAGCTCACCAAGTACGCCGCCAACGCGATGCTCGCGACGCGCATCTCGTTCATGAACGAGCTCGCCAACCTGGCCGAGTCGATCGGCGCCGACATCGAGGAAGTGCGGCGCGGCATCGGCTCCGATCCACGCATCGGCTACCAGTTCCTCTATCCCGGCGCCGGCTTCGGCGGCTCTTGCTTCCCGAAGGACGTGAAGGCGTTGCGCCGCACCGCGGCCGGGGCCGGTCGGCCGCTGCGCGTGCTGGGCGCGGTGGAGGAAGTGAACGACGCGCAGAAGCACGTGATGGGCCAGAAGATCGGCAAGCGCCTCGGCAACCTGAAGGGCAAATGCGTGGCGGTGTGGGGCCTTGCCTTCAAGGCGAACACCGACGACATGCGCGAGGCGGCGAGCCGCACGCTGATCGCCGACCTCACCGCCGCCGGCGCCAAGGTGCGCGCCTACGACCCGGCAGCCGCGCACGAGGCGAAGAAGGTCTACCAGGGCGACCCGAACGTCCACATCGCGGAGTCGGCGATGGCCGCGCTGGAAGGCGCCGACGTGCTGGCGGTGGTCACCGAGTGGCAGGAGTTCCGCAGCCCCGATTTCGCCGCCATCAAGGCCAACCTGAAGACGCCGGCGATCTTCGATGGGCGTAATCTCTACGATCCGGCGGTGCTGAAGGACATGGGCTTCGAGTATTTCCCGATAGGAAGAAGGACATAGACACCTCCAAGGCACGGGTGCTGGTGGTCGGCGACGTGATGCTGGACCGCTACTGGTTCGGCGACGTGTCGCGCATCTCGCCGGAGGCCCCCGTGCCGGTGGTGCTGATCAACGAGAAGGACGAAGAGCTGAAGCTGGGCGGCGCGGCCAACGTGGCCTGGAACTGCAAGGAGCTCGGAGCCAAGACGCGCCTGTTGTCCGTGGTGGGCCGCGATGAGCCCGGCCGCGCGCTCGAGAAGCTGCTGCGGGAGCAAGGCGTCGATGCCAGCCTGCACCGCGACGGCGGTCTCAGCACCACGCAGAAGCTGCGCGTGATCAGCCGCCGGCAGCAGCTCCTGCGCATCGATTTCGAGAAGCCGCCGTCGCGCGAGGTCCTGGCGCTGAAGCTCGCCGAGTTCAAGAAGGCGCTTCCGGAGTGCGATGTCGTGATCCTCTCCGATTACGGAAAAGGCGGGCTCGCGCACATCGCCGAGATGATCCGCATCGCCCGCCGCGCCCGGAAGCGGGTGCTGGTCGATCCCAAGGGCGACGACTATTCCCGCTACAAGGGCGCGAGCATCATTACGCCCAACACCAACGAGCTGCGCGAAGTGATCGGCACCTGGAAAGACGAGAAGGATCTGAAAAGCCGCGTTCAGGCGCTGCGCCGGAAGCTCGGGCTCGAGGCGCTGCTCATGACGCGGGGGGAGCGCGGGATGACGCTGTTCGGGAAGAAGAGCACTTCCATCAAAGCGGAAACCATGCACGAGGTGCTGGATGTCACCGGCGCGGGCGACACGGTGATCGCCACGCTGGCGGTCATGCTGGCTGCCGGAGCGGGCCTCGAGCAGGCCATGCGCATCGCCAACCGTGCCGCGGGCATCGTGGTCGGCAAGCTGGGGACCGCTGCCGCTACCCATGGCGAGCTGTTCGGCAAATGACTTACCACGTCGTCACCGGGGCGGCGGGATTCATCGGCTCGAAGCTGGTCGCGGGCCTGAACCGCCGCGGCATCACCAAGGTGATCGCGGTCGACAACCTGCAGCACTCGGACAAGTTCCGCAATCTCGCGGGCTGCGAGATCGCCGACTACGTCGACCAGGCCGAGTTCATCGCCCATCTCGATCGCTACCAGGGCGCGGTGGACGCGCTGTTCCACCAGGGCGCGTGCTCCGACACCATGGAGAGCGACGGCCGCTACATGATGGAGAACAACTACCAGTACTCCAAGCGCCTGCTCGAGTGGTGCCAGGGCGAGAAGGTGCCGCTGATCTACGCCTCGTCGGCCTCGGTGTACGGCGCCGGGCCGGAGTTCCGCGAGGAGCGCCGCTGCGAGAAGCCGCTCAACGTTTACGGGTATTCGAAGTTCTTGTTTGATCAGCTGGTTCGTCAGCGTCTGCCGCAGGCAACCGCGCAAATCGCGGGCTTCCGCTACTTCAACGTCTACGGGCCGAACGAGGCGCACAAGGGGCGCATGGCGTCGGTCGCCTACCACGCCTATCACCAGCTGCTCGCGAGCGGCCGGGTGAAGCTGTTCGTCGGCTCGGGCGGCTACGGCAACGGCGAGCAGAAGCGCGACTTCGTCTACGTCGAGGACGTGGTGGACGTGAACCTCTGGTTCCTCGAGCACCGCAAGGTCTCGGGCGTCTACAACTGCGGCACCGGGCGCGCGCAGACCTTCAAC
>DASRIR010000042.1:0-2282 GCA_035649875.1 Burkholderiales bacterium
CGCGGCCGCGTCAAGCAGCAGATGGAGAAGAGCCAGCGCGAGTACTACCTCAACGAGCAGATGAAGGCGATCCAGAAGGAACTGGGCGAGATGGACGACGCGCCCAACGAGATCGCCGAGCTCGAGAAGCGCATCGCACGCGCCGGCATGCCGAAGGAAGCCCGTGACAAGGCGGGCTCCGAGCTGGCGAAGCTCAAGCTCATGTCGCCGATGTCGGCCGAGGCGACCGTGGTGCGCAACTACATCGACTGGCTGGTGAAGGTCCCGTGGAAGAAGCGCACCAAGGTCAAGCACGACATCGCGGCGGCGGAGCGGGTGCTCAACGAAGACCACTACGGCCTCGACAAGGTCAAGGAGCGCATCGTCGAGTACCTGGCCGTCCAGCAGCGCGTGCAGACGCTCAAGGGTCCGATCCTGTGTCTGGTCGGCCCGCCCGGCGTGGGCAAGACCTCGCTCGGTCAGAGCATCGCGCGGGCGACGAACCGCAAGTTCGTGCGCATGTCGCTGGGCGGCGTGCGTGACGAGGCGGAGATACGCGGGCACCGCCGCACCTATATCGGCTCGATGCCCGGCAAGATCGTGCAGAACATGGCGCGGACCGGGGTACGCAATCCGCTGTACCTGCTGGACGAAGTCGACAAGATGGCGATGGACTTCCGCGGTGACCCCTCGGCGGCGCTGCTCGAGGTGCTCGATCCCGAGCAGAACTCGGCGTTCAGCGATCACTACCTCGAAGTCGACTTCGATCTCTCCGAGGTGATGTTCGTCTGCACCGCGAACACGCTCAACATCCCGCCGCCGCTGCTCGACCGCATGGAAGTCATCCGGCTGCCCGGCTACACCGAGGACGAAAAGGCGAACATCGCGCGCCGCTATCTGTTGCCCAAGCAGGTCAAGCAGAACGGTCTCAAGCCCGAGGAAATCAAGATTTCCGATGCCGCAATCCTCGAGATCATCCGCCACTACACGCGCGAGGCGGGGGTGCGCAATCTCGAGCGCGAGCTGTCGAAGATCTGCCGCAAGTCCGTCAAGGAGCTGCTGCTCGACACGCGCCGCAAGCTGATAACGGTCGCGCCGAAGCAGGTGCCGAAGTACCTCGGCGTCAAGCGCTTCCGCTACGGCCGCGCCGAGGAGAACGATCACGTCGGCCAGGTGACCGGGCTCGCGTGGACCGAGGTGGGCGGCGAGCTGCTGACCATCGAGGCGGCGATCGTGCCGGGCAAGGGCAAGCTCACGCACACCGGCCAGCTCGGCGAAGTGATGCAGGAGTCGATTCAGGCGGCGATGACCGTGGTGCGGAGCCGCGCGGCCGTGCTCGGTCTGGATCCCGAGTTCTATCAGAAAGCGGACGTGCACATACACGTGCCGGAAGGCGCGACGCCGAAGGACGGCCCGAGCGCCGGCGTCGGCATGTGCACGGCGCTGGTTTCCGCGCTGACGCGCATCCACGTGCGCGGCGACCTGGCGATGACCGGAGAGATCACGCTGCGCGGCGAGGTGCTGCCGATCGGGGGCTTGAAGGAAAAGCTGCTCGCGGCGCACCGTGGCGGCATACGCACGGTTCTTATCCCCGACGAGAACGTCAAGGACCTGGTGGAGATCCCGCAGAACATCAAGGGCAGCCTGGAGATCAAGCCGGTCAAGTGGATCGACGAGGTCCTGCAGTTCGCGCTGCGCAACATGCCGCAGCCTCAGACGCAGCCGATCAACGTCGTCCCGCCCCAGGTCGTCGAGGAGAAGCGCAGCAAGCGTCCCGGACGCCGGCAGGGCAAGGTACAGGCGCACTGATCGTGCGCACCGCGGTGCGGCCATGCGGGCCGTCGCCGCAACGAACTATCGGAGGTTAGACGCATGAACAAGAACGACGTGATCGATGCGGTCGCTGAACGCACGGGTCTCGCCAAGTCGGATGCGGCGCGCGCTGTGGAGGCCGTGCTCTCGACGCTGACCGAGGCGCTGCAGAAGGGCGATGCGGTGGCGCTGTCGGGCTTCGGAAACTTCGTCGCAAAGTCGCGCGCCGCGCGCACGGGTCGCAATCCGCGCACCGGCGAGGCGATAGCGATCCCCGCGAGCCGCGTGCCGTCGTTCAAGGCTGGCAAGGCCCTGAAGGATGCCGTAAACTAACCGGCTCCCAGAGGGCACGGGTGCTTAGCTCAGCTGGGAGAGCGTCGCCCTTACAAGGCGAAGGTCGGGGGTTCGATCCCCTCAGCACCCACCAGTACACGCGGAGTGGTAGTTCAGTCGGTTAGAATACCGGCCTGTCACGCCGGGGGTCGCGGGTT
>DASRIR010000043.1:0-2735 GCA_035649875.1 Burkholderiales bacterium
CGAACGAGCGTACCGAATACAGTGTCGGCAGCCGGCACAGGATAGAGGACCGGGCTAAAGAAGAGCCAGATCATCAGGCCAATCGTTATGGCGCGCGAAAGGTCGTGGTATAGCGAGGCAAACGGCGCGACCAGCAGGCCCAGGCCGTATGCGAGCAGGATCAATACGGCAGCCACCGGAACGGCCAGCAGCGCACCCCAGGCCAGCGAAACATCGAACAGCACAAAGGTCGAGAGGATAAGCAACACGCGCACAGCAAAGTTCACCAGCACATCGCCGAGGCCGGCGATCAGTAGCGCCTCGCGCGGGAAATAGATTCGCGCCAATACGCCGCGAGATTTTTGTATGAGCGAGGGCGGAGCCGCGAGCGCTTCGGCAAAAGTCTGCCAAAGCGACATGGAGAAAATGAGGTACGCCGGATAAGGAAGATCGGTTTCCGAAATGCGCAAAATCTGCGAACGCGTCGCTAGCGTCATCCCGAGCGCTACGGCGACGGGAGGGATCACGATCCAGAGGTAGCCAAGCAGGGTTTGGCGATATCGAGCGCTCAGGTCGCGGACCAGGATGCGCCACGCGAGATAACGCGCTGCCTTCAGATCTCGTACGGCGGTGCATAGCAGCCGAAGCGGCTCGCGTAACTCGGAACGCGGCGTATAACGGCGCTCGTTCATGGCATCTGCCCGTTCATGGCCGTGAAAGCCTCTTGCCAATGCGGTAGTCGGATCCCAAAGTCTTCGGCAAGGCGCGCATTGGAGAGCACGGAATAGCGGGGCCGTCGTGCCGGCGTGGGATATTCGTTCGTGCTAATCGGCTCCAACCGAGCGTGCGGCCGCTCCAAATCCGCGAGAATGGCTTGGGCGAATCCAAACCAAGTGGTCTCGCCGCCGCACGTCATGTGATACAGCCGCGATGGAGATTCGGCGAAGATGCGCTCGGCCACTCCAGGGTCGAATAAGCGGGCGAGCAAAGTGCCCGTCGCCTGGGCAACGGACCGTGCCCAGGTCGGCGCGCCGCGCTGATCCGCGACAACGCGCAAAGACTCACGCTCCTTCGCCAGCCTGCGGATCGTGAGGTAGAAGTTCTTTCCTCTGCTGGCGTAGATCCAGGCCGTTCGCAAAACGACCGCACGCGCGCCCGACTCCCGGACGCGCAGCTCGCCGGCCAATTTGCTTCGGCCATAGGCACCGAGCGGCCGAGGCGGGGCCGACTCTTCGTATGGCGAACGCGCCTCTCCATCAAAAACATAGTCGGTCGAATAGTGCACGAGCAGCGCCCCGAGCCTGCGGGCCTCCTCGGCCAGCACGCCGGGGGCATCCGCGTTTACACGCCACGCGCGGGGCTCGTCCGCCTCGGCAGCATCGACCATGGTGTATGCAGCGGCATTGATGATCACGTTCGGAGAATGCGTCCGCACCGCGGCACGGAGCCGATCGGGGTGTTCCATGTCCACCTCCGCCCGTCCAAGAGTCGTCAAGGACCCCAGGAAGCCGAGCGCAGGTTGAAGCTCCCAGCCGATCTGACCGTTGCCACCGAACAGCACGATGGTCAAGCAAAAACCTCGGCCTGTTTCAGCAACGTCCCGCGGCGGTCCTTGTCGCTCACGATCGGTTCGCTGTCGAGCGGCCAGCGAATCGCGAGTTCCCGGTCGTTCCAAAGGATGGTGCGCTCGTGCTCTGGCGCGTAATAGTCCGTGGTCTTGTAGAACACGATCGCGTGTTCCGAGAGCACCATGTAGCCGTGTGCGAAGCCCGGCGGGATCCAGATCATGCGATGGCCTCCTCCGGTCAGCGTAACGCCCACCGATCGGCCAAAGGTCGGAGAGCTGCGACGCAAGTCGACAGCAACGTCGAAGATTTCGCCGGCGAAGGCCTGGACCAGTTTTCCCTGGGCGTGCCGGATCTGGTAGTGCAGGCCGCGCAGCACGTTTCGCACGGAGAACGACGTATTGTCCTGGACGAAACCAGTATCCAGGCCGGTTTCCTCCTTAAAGGTTCGACGGTTGTAGCTCTCGAGAAAGAAGCCGCGCTCGTCCTGGTGCACGCGCGGCTCGAGCAGCAACACGTCGGGGAGCTCGGTACGCGTCACTTTCACGATAGCAGCCGCTCCGTCAGCACGCGCCGCAGATATTCGCCGTAACCGCTTTTTTCCAGGGGCTTGGCCAACGCTTCGAGTTCGGTTCCGCTAATGAAGCCCATGCGGTAGGCGATTTCCTCCGGGCAGGCAATCTTGAGCCCCTGGCGGCGCTCGATCGTTTCGATGAAGTGCGCGGCCTCTAATAGTGCCTCGTGCGTGCCGGTGTCGAGCCACGCCATGCCGCGCCCCATGGCCACGGCATTGAGCTCGCCGCGTTCGAGGTAGGCACGGTTCACGTCGGTGATCTCCAGTTCGCCGCGCGCCGACGGCTTGAGATGCGCCGCGATGTCCACGACCTTGCGGTCGTAGAAGTAAAGACCCGTAACCGCGTAGCGCGACTTCGGTTGCCGCGGCTTCTCTTCAATGCTGGTCGTCTTTCCGTGGGCATCGAACTCGATGACGCCGTAGCGGCCCGGATCGTTGACGGGGTAGGCGAAGACCGTCGCGCCTTCCTCGCGCGCAGCTGCGCTCTGCAGGAGGGCGCTGAGATCGTGACCATGAAAGATGTTGTCGCCGAGCACGAGCGCGACGCGATCGCCAGCGATGAACTCTCGCCCGACGAGGAACGCCTGAGCGATGCCTTCGGGCTTGGGCTGCACCGC
>DASRIR010000044.1:0-71695 GCA_035649875.1 Burkholderiales bacterium
TATCGCCGCCGCGGAAAGCTCAACCTGAAGGCGAGGCCGAAGGTCGTGCGCGAAGGGCCGGTGACCGCGCTGATCGACGCCGACGCGGGCCTCGGCCACCCGGCCGCGGTGATGGGGATGAACCTGGCGCTGGAGAAGGCAAGCGCGATGCAGGTCGGCGTCGTCACCGTGTTCAACTCGCAACATTTCGGCGCCGCCGGCTACTACGCGGCGATGGCGTCCCGGCGCGGCATGGTCGGCATGGTGACGAGCGCGACGCGCACCGTGGCGGTGGTGCCGACGCGCGCTAAGGTTCCCGTGCTCGGCACCAACCCGATCGCGTTCGCCGCGCCCGCGAAGCGCAACGCGCCCTTCCTGCTCGACATGGCGACTTCCGCGGCGGCGAACAACAAGATCAAGGTGTATGGCCTGAAGGGCAAGCAGATCCCCGCGGGCTGGGTCTTCGACGACAAGGGAAACGCGATCCGCGATCCCGACGCCGCGCTCGACATTCTTTACAAGACCAAGCAAGGCGGCCTCACGCCGCTCGGCGGCACGCCGGAGATGTCGAGCCACAAGGGCTACGGCCTTGCGCTGATGGTCCACATCCTCGGCGGCGCGCTTTCCGGGGCCTCGTTCTCGCCCATCCGGGTGAAAACCCAGGGCCCGTCGGATCCGGACCGGCTTGGCCATTTTTTCCTGGCGATCGATCCGAAAGCCTTCCGGCCCGAGGGCGCGTTCGAGGACGACCTCGACGCGGTGATCGACGTGCTGCACGCAACCCCGCCGCTCGACCCCGCCGCGCCGGTACTCGTGCCCGGCGACCCGGAGGCGAAAGCGCGCGAGGAGCGCCTGCGCGACGGAATTCCGATCCCGGACACCCTGCGCGAAAAGATCAGAGGAGTCTGCGAGAGAAGCGCGGTGCCCTGCATCCTTTGATCTGCGACAGCCACTTCCACGTTTTCGGCCCGGCCGGGCGCTATCGGTACGCGAATGACTTGCGGTACAAGCCGCCGCATGCGCCCCTCGACGAGTATTTGAAAGAGAGTGGAAAGCTCGGCATGGAGCGCTATGTTTTCGTACAACCCAGCGCGTACGGGCGCGACAACGCCTGCATGCTCGACGCCATGCGCGAGCTCGGAGCGGCGAAGTGCCGCGGCATCGTCGACATCGACGAAAACGCTTCCGACGGCGCACTCGAGCGCCTGCACGCCGCGGGGGTGCGCGGCGTGCGCGTGAACGTGAACCCGATCAAGGCGCCGGAGCCGGGTTTCTCGAACAGCATGCTGCCCCGCATCCAGCGCCTGGACGCACGCTGCGCACAGCGCGGCTGGATGCTGGACTTCCTCACGCCGGGCTGGCTCACGCGCGAGCTTCTCTCAACGTTCGAGAAGCTCAAGTGCGCCTACACGATCGCGCACATGGGGATGTTTCTCGCGAAGGAAGGCGCGGCACAGCCCGGCTTCCGGGACTTCGTGGCGTTCTGCAAGCAAAACGCGAACTGCTGGGTGAAGCTCACCGGCGCGTACCGCATCTCGACCGCGCCGGGCTTCGCCGACGCCACGCCGCTCGCGCAGGCGCTGGTCGAGGCGCTGCCGGATCGCCTGATCTGGGGCAGCGACTATCCGCACCTCTCGTTCGGCCATGTGCACACCGACGAGCTCTTCGCGCTCCTGAAAACCTGGGCGCCGCAAGAGTCCGTTCGGCGCAAGATCCTCGCGGACAACCCGGCGCGGCTGTTCGGCTTCTAAGCGGGCACGCGCATTGCAGCCCGAGGGGGCATGAAAACCTCCATCCTTACCGTAGCAACCGCGCTCGCCCTCGGCGTTCTCGCCGGCTGCGACCGCCCGGCGGAGCGCCCCGCGAACCAGCCGGCCGGCACCGGCGCCTCCACGACGCCGCAATCCAATACCCCGTCGACTCCCGCGAACACCGGCCAGCCAAGCCAGAGCGAGAAACGGGACGGCGCGAACCCGGTGCAGGGCCAGGTCGATCCGAAACAGGGCGAGCAGCAGAAGGACTTCCAGCAGCGCGGCGACGGGGCCGGGCCGAAGAGCGAGGACGCGAAGGCGAAGAGCGGCGGCTAGGCGAGCTCTTTTCTGACGATCGCGGCGCCTTCGGCGAGCGCCCTCAGCTTGCCGAAGGCGGCTTGGCGCGTCAGGTACTTCATGCCGCAGTCGGGCGCGAGCACCAGGCGTTCGGCGGGCACGTGCTCGAGCGCGGCGCGAATGCGGGCCGCGACTTCCTGCGGTGTTTCGACCTTTTCGGTGCCGAGGTCGATCATGCCCACCATCATTTGCTTGTTGCGGAAACCCCGCAAAATGCCCAGATCCAGTTTTGGCTGCGCCGCTTCGATGGAAATCTGCGACGCGGTCGTCGCCTCGAGCTGCGGCAGCACCGAATAGCCGGTCGGCTTGTCCTTCACCGCCGCGGCGTAGCCGAAGCACACGTGCACCACGGTCGGTCCCGGGATGCCCTGGAGCGCGCGGTTGATCGCCTTGACCCCGTAGCGCGCGGCGCGCTCGGGACGCGCCTGCATCCACGGCTCGTCGAGCTGGAGCACGTCGGCGCCGGCCGCCTTGAGGTCGCGCAGCTCCTCGTTGACCGCGGCGGCGAAGGCGAGGGCGAGCGCTTCCTCGTCCTTGTAATAGTCGTCCTGCGCCTGCTGCGCCATGGTGAACGGGCCGGGAAGGGTGATCTTGATCTTTCGCCCGGTGTTGGCGCGCAGGAATTGCACGTCGCGCACTTCGACGGGTCCGCGCCGGCGTATCGCGCCGGCGACGCGCGGCACCGGAATCGCCACGCCGCTGCGGTTGATCGTGCTGCCCGGGTTCTCGATGTCGATGCCTTCGAGCGCGGTCGCGAAGCGGTTCGAATAGCTCTCGCGCCGCATCTCGCCGTCGGTGACGATGTCGATGCCGGCGAGCTCCATGTCGCGGATGGCGAGCACCGTGGCGTCGTCCTGGGCCTGCTCGAGGAACGCCCGGTCGACGCGCCAGATCTCGGGGGCGCGCACCCGCGGCACCTTGGAGCCGAGGGCCGCCCGATCAATGAGCCATCCCGGCTGGGGATAGCTACCGACCACGGTGGTGGTAAGGGGATAGTCCAAGTGGATTAGGGAATGGTACTTCTGGATGGTACCGCGTCGGGCCTAAACCTTGCTCCAATAGTCTCACCCCAACCCACGGAGGCCCTCACGATGAGACTTTCAGCTTTGGCAGTTGCCGTTTCCTTGGCGCTTGGCGCCGGATTGCTCACCGGTTGCGACAGGACTGACGGCGACCGCGCCGTTTCGAAGACCACCCCCGGCTCGGGCGCGACGTCGTCCAGCGGCTCGACCACTACGCCGAGCGCGCCGTCGGGTTCGGCTTCCGGTTCGGCTTCCGGCTCCACTTCGGGCAGCGCGAGCACGCCGCCGAGCTCCCCGTCCTCGTCCAGCTCTTCTTCGTCCGCTGCTGACCCGACGAAGAAGGACTCGGCTTCGGGTGGCGCGAGCAGCAGCTCGAGCAGCGCCCCGAGTTCCAGCGCCCCGAGCTCCGCACCGAGCAGCGGCGCGGCCAGCGGTTCGAGCGCTCCGTCGAGCTCCAGCTCCTCGTCGAGCAGCACCGACCCCGAGAAAGAGAAAAAGCAGTAGCAGTTCTTACAAGCGAAAGCCGTCCTTGCCCCCACGGGCATGGGCGGCTTTTCGCTTTTCAGGCCTGACGCACCTCGACGCGCATTTCGCCGATGTGCTCGAGCGACGCCACCATGACGTCGCCGGGTCGTACCGGCCCGACACCCTGCGGGGTGCCGGTAAGCAGCACGTCTCCGGGATAAAGCGTATAGAACGACGAGGCCCAGGCGATGAGCTCGGGCACGGAAAGGATGAGGTCGCGCGTATTGGCGCGCTGCTTTTCCTGGCCGTTGACGGAGATCGAGAGATTGAGCGCGCCCGGGTTCGGAATCTCGTCGGCCGTCACGAGATACGGCCCGAGCACGGTATAGGAATCGGGCGACTTCCTGAGGCTGCGGTCCTCGGTGCCGCGGATCGTCATGTCCAGGCCGATGCAGTAGCCGGCGACGTAGTCGAGCGCGTGCCCGGTGCCGATGTTGCGTCCCTCCCGGCCGATCACCACCGCGAGCTCGACCTCGTGATCGTTGCGCCGGTCGAGGTGGATGAGGCGCACGCCCTCGCCGGGCCCGACCACCGAGCTCGACGCTTTGAGGAAGATGCCGGCCTTGTGGATCTCGGCGACCAGATTGCCGTGGTGGATGCCCTTGTCGGCGAGCACCTCCTCGAGGTGCTTGGTGTAGTTGACCGGCGCCGCCATGATCTTGGTCGGATTCGCCACCGGGCTCAGCAGCTTGACCTTGGCGAGGGAAACGACGCGCGTCGTGGTCGCATTCTCGAAGATGTCCAGATTCGCGATCAGCGGGTCCTGGCGCGGGAACGGGTAGCGGTGCTCGGGCAGCTGCGCGAGCGCCCCGGTCAGGTCGTGGATGCCGTCGTCGCGCACCAGGCCGACGCGGTTGTTATCGAAGCGCGCAATGCGCATCAGGGAATCTCCATGCTTTTTCGCAGACCGGCAATCATGGAAGTTTCGAGCAGATATTGTCTTGCGCGCTGCGCATCCGAAGCAATCGCGACCAGTTCCGCCATGCGGGACCGCTGCACCTCGGGGTCGCGCTCTTCCAGCAGGCGCTTGTTGCGGATCGACATCGCCTGCACCTGGTCGATGGTCGTGGCGCGGCGCTGGCGGACGTAGCGATCGAGCAGCGCCTCCTCCGCCTCCCCGCGCCACACCGCGGCCAGCTTGTCGGCCAGGTTCACCGCGTCGTGGATGCCGCTATTCAGGCCGAAGCCGCCGAGCGGGTTGTTGAGGTGCGCGGCGTCGCCGGCGAGCAGCACCCGCCCGTGGCGCCATTCGTTCGCCACGCGCTGGTGGACCCGGTAGATGCTCTGGTACCGAATGTCGTAGTCGGAACCGGTGGGCAACAGCCCTTTCATTCGGCGCTGGACCGCGCCGGCATCCAGCAAAGCGTCATCCGGCAAGCCCGGATCGCAGGGAAACGCAAGGCGCCAGAGACCCGGAGGGCCCGAGTCGGGCATCTTGAACACCGCCGCCCACTCGACGGGGTCGGCGATGTAGGCGTTCATAGTGAAGCCGTGCCGGCCGAGATCGTAGGGCGTGCTGACCACCAGGAACTGCTCGGGCCAGGTGAAGCCGTCGAACTCGACCGGCAGGAGCTTGCGGATGGTGCTGCGCCCGCCGTCGGCGCCGATCAGCCACGCGGCCTCGAGCTTGCCGGGAATGCCCTCGGACTCGAACCGCACCAGCACCGAGCCGTTTTTCTGCTCGAAGCCGGTGATGCGGTGGCCGAAGTGCACTTCCGCGCTCGACTCCTTGCGCAGGATGTCGAGCTGGATCGGCGTCAGGCGGTGCTGCTCGAGGTGCAGGCGGTAGGGGTAGGGCGTCAGGTCCTTGAGCAGCCCGAGGTCGAACTCGGCGACCTCTTTCCCCCGGCGGCTGCGGATCTGCCAGCGCCGCACCTGCAGCCCTTTTTCGTGCATGCGCTCGGTGATGCCGTAGGGCGCCATCATCTCCTGCGTCGGCGGATGGAAGCTGCCCGCGCGCAGGTCGTGCGTGAGGCTGGCCTCGGCCTCGCACACCACGACCGGCACGCCGCGGCGCGCGAGCGCCAGCGCGCACATCAGGCCCGTGGGACCCGCGCCGGCGATCACCACGGGAAGCTTTTCCGACATCATTAGGATTTTAGAGACTCCCCATGCGCATCTGTGTCTTCGGCGCCGGCGCGGTCGGCGGTCATTTCGCAGCCAAACTCGCCGCGAGCGGGCACGAGGTCTCGGTCGTCGCGCGCGGCGCGCACCTGGCGGCGATGCGCGAGCGGGGCGTCACCCTGATCCACGGCGCCGACACGATCCGCGGGCGGGTGCGCGCCGCCGAGCGCACAGCCGGGCTGGGAGTGCAAGATTTCGTCTTCGTGACCCTGAAAGCGAACCGGCTCGGGGCGTTCGCCGAGCAAGCCGCGCCGCTTCTCGGCGACGATACCGGGGTGGTGTTCGCCCAGAACGGCATTCCGTGGTGGTACGGCACCGGTCTCGCCCCGGATCGGCCGCAGCCGCCCGATTTGTCCAGGTTGGACCCGGGCGCGAAGCTGAAAAATGCACTCCATCAAAATCAAATCATCGGCGGTGTGGTCTACTCGGCGAACGAGGTGCGCGAGCCCGGCGTGATCGTGAACAACGTGCCGGGCAACAACATGCTGGTCGTCGGGCACGCGGATGATCGCGACAGCGAGCGCATCCGCTCCCTGCGCGAGCTCCTCATTCGGGCGGACATCTATTCACCGCCCACGCCCGATATCCGGCAAGCCGTATGGGGGAAGCTGGTGCAGAACCTCAGCACCATCGCGTTGTGCACGCTCGCCGGCGCGACGGTGAAGGAAGTGCGCGAAGACCCGGGGCTCGGCGCGCTGTCGAAGCAGCTCGCCGCCGAAGCACGCGCGGTGGCCCAGGCCCACGGCATCAACGTGGAAGCCGCGCCGCAGCGCCCGGGCGGCGGCCAGTCCTCGGGCGCGATCAGTCACAAGCCCTCCATGCTGCAGGACTACGAGCGCGGCCGGCCGATGGAAATCGACGCGCTGCTCGTCGCGGCGCTCGACTTCGCGCGCGCGGCCAGGGTCGCGGTGCCCACGCTCGAGACTGTCGTGCCGCTGGTCGTGTTCAAAGCCACAGCCAAGGGCTTGTACGGAGATTAGAATCGGCGCGCAATGGAGACGCTGAAACCCGCGAAAGCGCCCTTTGTGGTCCCGTCGTCGCTCGAATCGGCGCTGGAGCTGCTCGAGCGCCTGCCGGTGCCGATGTTCGTCAAAGGCCGCGACGGCCGCTATCTGGGCGTGAACCAGGCGTGGGAAGACCTGTTCGGGGTGAAGCGCGCGGCTTTCGTCGGCAAGTCGGTGTTCGAGCTCTATCCGACCAATCCCGCGATCGCCGAGAAGCACGCCGCCAAGGACCGCGAGCTCTGGGAAACCGGCGGCGCGCAAAGCTACGAGATCCCGATCGTCACGCCCGACGGACGGCGGCGCGAGACCATCTACTACAAGGCGGTGTTTCCCGGCGGCCTGATCGGCGCGATCCTCGACGTCACCGCACGCAAGATCGCCGAAAGCGCGCTGCGCGAAAGCGAGGAGCGCTTCCGCGCGATCGTCGACTCGGCGAGCGAAGGCATGCTGGTGTACGACCGCAAGCTCACGATCGTGTCCGCGAACCGCGCGGCGGAGCACATCCTCGGCCTGCCGGTGTCCGAGCTAATGGGCAAGCCCGGCTTCACCTCGCTCCTGCCCTGCATCCGCGAGGACGGCACGCCGATTGCCCAGGAGGACCGCCCGACGCGCGCCACGGTGCGCACCGGCAGGCCGGTGAGCGGCGCCGTGGTCGGCATCAAGCGCCCCGACGGATCGGTGACCTGGCTCTCGGTGAACACGACGTTCCTGCGGCGCATCGACGAGACCGAGCACTACGGCCTGGTCTCGACCATCAGCGACATTACCGCGCAGCACGACGCCGAAACGCGCCTGCGCGAGAGCGAGCGGCGCTTCCGCAATACCTTCGAGTACGCGGGCTCCGGCATGGCGCACATCGGCCTCGACCGGCGCTTCATCCGCGTGAACCGCCGGCTGTGCGAGATCCTCGGCTACCCGGAGCAGGAGCTGCTCAAGCTCACCGGCCGCCAGATCTCGCATCCCGACGACCTCGACATCATCAACCGCGAGCGCCCGCGGCTCTATTCCGGCGAGGTCAACGTCGTGCGCCTCGAGAAGCGCTACCTGCGCAAGGACGGCGCGGTGGTGTGGGTCAAGTTCACCATGACCGTCGAGCGCGACGCCGAGGGCCGGCCGCTCTACGAGATCGCGGTCTACGACGACATCACCGCGCAGCGCGAGGCCGAGGCCGGCCTGCGCCAGAGCGAGGCGCGCTTCCGCCAGACCTTCGAGCTCGCCGCCTCGGGCATCTGCCACGTGATCGACGGCCGCTTCGTGCGCGTCAACCACACGCTCTGCGAGATCCTCGGCTACGCCGAGCACGAGCTCCTCGGCAAGCACGTGAAGGAGGTCTCGCATCCCGACGACCGCGACGTGACCGACGCCGAGCGTGCGCGCATTCGCGCGGGCGAGATCGAGCAGGCACGCTTCGAGAAGCGCTACATCCGCGGCGACAACGCCCGGGTCGTGTGGTGCGACATTGCGATCGCGCTGGTGCGCGACGTGAACGGCGCACCGCTGTACGAGGTCGCGATCTTCGACGACATCACCGAGCGCAAGCAGGCCGACGCCGCGCTGCAGCTGGCGCACGAGGAGCTCAAGCGCTCGAACGCCGAGCTCGAGCAGTTCGCCTACGTCGCGTCGCACGACCTGCAGGAGCCGCTGCGCATGGTGGCGAGCTACACGCAGCTGCTCGCGCGGCGCTACGACGCCAGGCTCGACGGCGACGCGCGCGAGTTCATGGCCTACATCGTCGACGGCGCGACGCGCATGAAGCAGCTGATCGAGGACCTGCTCGCCTATTCGCGCGTCGGCACCAAGGGCGGGGAATTCCGCCCGGTCGCCGCGGAGGGAGCGCTCGGGCGCGCGCTGTTCAACCTGCGCGCGGCGACCGAGGAAGCCGGCGCCGTGATCACCCACGATGCCATGCCGGTGGTCTCGGCCGACGAAGTGCAGCTCGCGCAAATGTTCCAGAACCTGATCGGCAACGCGCTCAAGTTCCGCTCGAGCTCCGTGCCGCGCATCCACGTCGGGGTTTCGGAAAAGGCAACTGAAGTTCAGTTCGAAGTGCGCGACAACGGCATCGGCATCGAGCCGCAGTACTACGAGCGCATCTTCATGGTGTTCCAGCGGCTGCACAACAAGGGCGAATACCCGGGAACGGGCATCGGCCTCGCGATCTGCAAGAAGGTGGTGGAGCGTCACCGCGGCCGCATCTGGGTCGACTCGCGCCCGGGCGAGGGCTCGAGCTTCTACTTCACCCTACCGAAGGAACGAGGGGGCAACTGATGGTCGAGCGAAACGGACCGATCGAGATCCTGCTGGTCGAGGACAACCCCGGCGACGTGCGCCTCACCAAGGAGGCGCTCAAGGAAGGCAAGGTCTACAGCAACCTGCACACCGTGAAGGACGGCGTGGAGGCGATGGAATTCCTGCGGCGCCAGGGCAAGTACGCCGGCGTGCCGCGCCCCGACATCATCCTGCTCGACCTCAATCTGCCGCGCAAGGACGGGCGCGAGGTGCTGCAGGAGATCAAGTCGGACAATGTCCTGAAGCGCATCCCGGTCGTGGTGCTCACCACCTCCAAGGCCGAGGAGGACGTGGTGCGCACCTACAACCTGCACGCCAACTGCTACGTGACCAAGCCGGTCGACCTCGAGAAGTTCATGGTGGTGGTGAAGACCATCGACACCTTCTGGCTGACGGTGGTCACGCTGCCGCCGAACGGCAAGTCTTAGTTGTGATGCACCAGGTCCTCCTGATCGAGGACAACCCGGGCGACGCCCGGCTGATCCAGGAGATGATCCGGGAGGATCCGGACGCGCCGTTCCAGGTGCATTGCGCCGACCGCCTGTCGCGCGCCCTCGAGCACCTGGCTGGCGGCGAAACCGGGCTGGTTCTGCTGGATTTGTCGTTGCCGGATTCCATGGGGTTGGAAACGTTCGCGCGGGTGTACGCGCACTCGCCCACGGTGCCGATCATCGTGCTCACCGGCAACGACGACCAGACCGTCGCGCTGTCCGCGGTAAAGAGCGGCGCGCAGGACTACCTGGTCAAGGGCCGCCTCGACCGCGAGCTGCTGCTGCGCTCGATGCGCTACTCGATCGAGCGCAAGCGCTACCAGGTGCAGCTCGAGCACCAGGCGAACTACGACGCGCTCACCGGGCTGCCGAACCGCAACCTGCTGCACGACCGCCTGCGCCAGGCGGTGTACTCGCAGCGCCTGCCGCGCGCGATCGCGGTGGTGTTCATGGACCTCGACCACTTCAAGTTCGTCAATGACTCGCTCGGCCATTCGACCGGCGACCTGCTGCTGAAAGCCATGGGCGAGCGCCTGCGCACGGTGCTGCGCGAAGGCGACACCGTCGGGCGCGTCGGCGGCGACGAGTTCGTGCTGATCCTGAACGACCAGTCGAACGAGGAGATCATCTACCGCGCGATGCAGCGCATCACCGCCAAGGTGAGCGAGCCGATCGTGATCGAGGGCAAGGAGCTCTACGTCTCGTGCAGCGCCGGGATCAGCATCTACCCGCAGGACGGGCGCGACGTCGACACGCTGCTGAAGAACGCCGACGCCGCGATGTACCGGGCGAAGGAGCACGGGCGCTCGAACTTCCAGTTCTACACCTCCGAGATGAACGAGCGGGTGAGCGAGCGCCTCGCGCTCGAGAACGCCCTGCGCCGCGCGCTCGAGCGGCAGGAGCTGACGCTGCACTACCAGCAGAAAACCAGCCTGAAAAACGGGCGCATCGTCGGCGCCGAGGCGCTGGTACGCTGGCTGCATCCCGACTGGGGCCTGGTGCGTCCCGCGCGCTTCATTCCGCTCGCCGAGGAGACGGGCCTGATCGTGAGCATCGGCGAATGGGTGCTGCACGAGGCCTGCCGCCAGACGCGCGAGTGGATGGACGCCGGCCTCGAGCCGGGCGTGGTGTCGGTGAACCTGTCGGCGCGGCAGTTCCGGCAGGAGGGCCTGGTGCGCACCGTGTCGCGCATCCTCGAGGAGACGCGACTCAATCCGGCGCAGCTCGAGATGGAGCTCACCGAGAGCATGGTCATGGGCAACGTCGACGCCGCGATCGCGGTGCTGCAGGGCCTCAAGCAGCTCGGCGTCACGCTCTCGGTCGACGATTTCGGCACCGGCTATTCGAGCCTGTCGTACCTCAAGGACCTGCCGATCGACATCCTCAAGATCGACCGCTCCTTCGTACGCGACATCGGCAGCGGCGCCGAGGCCGACGACGGCGTGCTCGCGCAGGCCATCATCTCGCTCGGCCATGCGCTGCACCTCAAGGTGATCGCGGAGGGCGTCGAGACCGACGCCCAGCTGCGCTTCCTGCGCCGCCACGGCTGTGACGAAGTGCAGGGCTTCTTCTACGGCGAGCCGGTTGCGCCGGAGGCGCACCGCAGGCTGCTCGAAAAGGCCAAGCGAAAGGTAAACTCCGCGGAGTGAGCGACAAGACACGCCCGATCATCCTCGTGGTCGACGACTCCGCGGACATGCTCGCGCTCATGGAAAAGGCGCTGGGCACGGACTACCAGGTGATTACCGCCGCGGACCCCGGCACCGCGATCGAGAAGGCGTCCGGCGAGCCGCGCCCCGACCTGATCCTGCTCGACGTGGAGATGCCCGAGATCGACGGCTTCGAGGTGTGCCGCGCGCTCAAGAGCGAGGCCAGCACCAGCACCATCCCGGTGATCTTCCTCACCGGCAAGGCCGACGCGCAGGCGCAGGTCGAGGGCCTGGAACTCGGCGCCGCCGACTACGTCACCAAGTCCGGCGCCAACGCCGCGGTGCTCAAGGCGCGCGTGCGCACGCACCTCGCGCTCGCCGACCGCCAGATCGAGCTAGAGCGCCTGGTCAAACAAAGGACGGAGCAGGTGGAAAGCACCCGCACCGAGCTGATCCGGCGCCTCGCGCGCGTGCTCGAGTTCCATGAGAGCCAGGCGGTGGGCAACCGCGTGATGCGGCTGGGACATTACGCCAAGCTGATCGCGCAGGCCTCCGGCGCCAAGCCGGAGGTGGCGGAAATGATGATGAAGGCAGCGCCGCTGCACGACATCGGCAAGCTCGGCGTGCCGGCCGAGATCCTGCGCAAGCGCGACAAGCTCTCGGTGCCCGACTGGGAGCGGGTCAAGCGTCATCCCGAGCTCGGCGCCGAGATCATCGGCGAGCACGAAGACCCGCTGCTCAAGCTCGCGCGCCAGCTCGCGCTCACCCACCACGAGAACTACGACGGCAGCGGCTATCCGAAGGGGCTCAAAAGCGACGCGATCCCGTGGGGCGGGCGCGTGATGGCGATCGTCGACAGCTTCGAGGCCATGACCAGCACGCAGTTCTTTCGCGACCCGCTGCCGATCGAGCGCGCAGCGGGCGAGATCGAGCGAGGCGCTGGCACCAAGTACGACCCGAAGCTGGTCGAGGCCTTCAAGAAGGCGCTGCCGGTGATGCAGAAGGTGCGCGAGACCTACGCCGACCAGCTCGGCGACATGATCAACCTGGATTTCGCGCCGAAGGGAGCGCAAAAAGCCGCGCGAGCAGTAGGTACGACAAAACCTGTAGCGGCCAAGAAGAACCGGTGAGCGAGCTCGTCGACAAGCTGCAGGGCGTTTTTTCCCTCAAGCTGAAGCTCGAATTTGCGTTTCCTGCCGCGCGACGGTAGGTTGCGCCACGCCTCAATAAGCGGGTTCTAGCATCCTCCTTGGATAGAGACCGTTCGGGTAAAGACACCCAGGCTGCGCTGACGCTCGCCGCGCTTGGCGTGGTTTTCGGCGACATTGGCACGAGCCCCCTGTACGCCGTCAAGGAGACGTTCTCCCCGGCGCACGGCCTGCCGTTCACGCCCGCCGTGATCCTCGGCGGCCTGTCGACCATCTTCTGGTCGCTGATCATCGTGGTGTCGCTCAAGTACGTGGTGCTGGTGATGCGCGCGGACAACCGCGGCGAGGGCGGCACGATGGCGCTGCTCGCGCTCGCGAGCAACGCGCTGAAGAACCGGCCGCAGCTGCGCCTGGTGGTGGTGCTGCTCGGCCTGCTGGGGGCGGCCCTGTTCCTGGGCGAGACCGTCATGACGCCGGCGACGTCGGTGGTGTCGGCGATCGAGGGCCTGGAGGTCGGCACGCCGGTGTTCGCGCGTTGGGTGCTGCCGATCTCGGTGCTGGTGCTGTTCGGCCTGTTCGCGCTGCAGCGCCTCGGCACCGCGAAAGTCGGGGCGCTGTTCGGGCCGATCTGCCTGCTCTGGTTCCTCGCGCTCGGCGCGATCGGGGTCTGGAACATCTGGCTCAATCCGGGTGTGCTGGCGGCGCTCGACCCGCGCCACGCCTACGGCTTCCTCACGAATCACGCGATCGCCTCGTTCGCGGTGCTGGGCGCCGTGCTGCTCGCGTTTACCGGCACCGAGTCGCTCTATGCGGACATGGGCCATTTCGGCAAATGGCCGATCCGCATCGGCTGGTTCGTCGTCGTCCTGCCGGCGCTGGTGCTGAACTATTTCGGGCAGGGCGCGCTGCTCATCGCCAATCCGGCGGCGATCTCGAATCCGTTCTACCACTCGTTCCCCGGCTGGGCGCTTTACCCGATGGTGGCGCTCGCCACGCTCGCCGCAGTCATCGCTTCGCAGGCTTCGATCACCGGCGCCGCCTCGCTTACGCGCCAGGCGGTGCAGCTCGGCTTCCTGCCGCGGTTCAACATCGTGCAGACCTCGGCTCGCGCGTACGGGCAGATCTACATCCCGGCGCTCAACTGGTTCCTGCTGGTGATGGTGCTCGCGGCGGTGCTCGGCTTCGGCTCGTCCAGCAACCTGGCGCAGGCCTACGGCGTGGCCCTCACCGGTACCATGCTGGTGACCACGATCCTGACCTTCTTCGTCATCCGCTATACCTGGCGCTATCCGTTGTGGCTGTGCGTGTTCGCGACCGGGTTCTTCTTTGCGATCGACATCGCGTTCTTCGGCTCGGCGATGCTCAAGGTGCCGCACGGCGGCTGGTTCCCGCTCGTGATCGGCATCGCCATGTTCGTGATCATGACCACGTGGCGGCGCGGGCGCGAGGTGATGTTCCGGCGCCTGAACGAGGCCTCGGTACCGCTCGAGCCGTTCCTCAAGTCGCTGATGCACGATCCGCCGCACCGCGTGCCGGGCACCGCGATCTTCCTCACCGCCACGCCGGACGCCACGCCGCACGCGCTGCTCCACAACCTCAACCACAACAAGGTGCTGCACGAGCGCGTGGTGTTCCTCACGGTGGAGATCCGCGACGTACCCTGGGTGTCGTTCGAGGAGCGCGTCACGTGCGAGCGGGTGGGGCACGGCTGCTGGATGGTGCGTGTGCGCTTCGGCTTCATGAACCGGCCCGACGTGATGCGCGCGCTCGAAGTCTGCGGCGCGCTCGGCCTCGACTTCGACTTGATGCAGACCTCGTTCTTCCTCTCGCGCCAGCAGGTGGTGCCCGGGCACGGCGGTCCCTCGACCATGTGGCGCTGGCGCGAGCGCATGTTCGCCGCCATGGCGCGCAACGCCGGCAACATCACCGACTACTTCAACATTCCCACCAACCGGGTCATCGAGCTCGGCACGCGGGTCGAGATCTAGTCGTCGGCGACCAGGCGGTAGCCGACGCCGGTCTCGGTCAGCAGGTGGCGGGGACGAACCGGGTCGGGCTCGAGCTTCTCGCGCAGCTGCTTCATGTACACGCGCAGGTAGTGCGTGTGCTCGACGTGCGTCGGCCCCCAGACTTCCTGCAGCAGCTGCTTGTGCGTGACCACCATGCCCAAGTGCTTCGCCAGGCAGGCGAGTAGGCGGAACTCGATCGCGGTGAGATGCACGTCGGCGCCGTCCTTGGTTGCGAGCCTTTTCTCGAGATTGATCCTCGAGCTGCCCAGGGACAGCTCCCTGCCCGACGCAGGCTGTACCGCGTGCCGCAAGGCAACCCGCACGCGTGCGAGCAGCTCGCCGACGCCGAACGGCTTGGTGATGTAGTCGTCGGCGCCGCTATCGAGCGCGTCGATCTTCTGGTGCTCCTGGATGCGCGCCGAGAGCACGATGATCGGCATCGGCGACCACTCACGGATGTGCCGGATCACCTCCAGCCCGTCGAAGTCCGGCAACCCGAGATCGACAATCGCGAGGTCGGGCTTGTGCATGCCGGCGTCGATCTCGCCGCGCCGGCCGTTTGGCGACTCGACCACGCGGTAGCCCTCGGCGTGCAGCGACGAGCGCAGGAATTGCCGGATCTCGGGCTCGTCCTCGACCACGAGAATGGTTTGCCTGGAATCCATTCAGGCCGGATTGGCCGCTTCGGCGGGTACTGAAGGCGGCGTTTCCAGCGGCAAAGTAAAACGGAACGCGGTGCCGACGCCGGGCAGACGCTCGGCCCAGATGCGGCCCTTGTGTAGCTCGACGATCGCGCGGCAGATCGCGAGGCCGAGGCCGGCGCCGCGGTGGAACTTCTTGAAGATGCGCTCGAGGTCGCCTTCGGCGAGCCCCGGGCCGAAGTCCTCCACCGACACCACCAGCTCGCCGCCGCTGACCTGCGCGCGCAGGCGGATGAGCGTGCGCGGCGGCGTATGGCGCGCGGCGTTCTCCAGCAGGTTGCCGAGCACCTGCTCGATCAGGGCCGGATCGACGCGGATCAGCGGCAGGTCGTCGGGCAGGTCGACCATCATCAGGTGCGTCGCGAGCCGCTCGCGCAGCCGGCGCAGCACCGCGCCGGCGATCTCGCCGAGCGAGTCCCAGTCGCGCTGCAGGCGGATCGCGCCCGCCTCGAGGCGGGTCATCTGCAGCACCTTGGTGACGAGCTCCGAGACGTCGCGCGCCTGCTGGAAGATGCTCTGCGCGAGCGCGGTGCGCTCCTCCGGAGGCAGGCGCTCGCCCCGCTCGGCGAGCGTGGAGGCGCTCCCGGTGATCACCGCGAGCGGCGTGCGCAGGTCATGCGAGATCGAGGCGAGGAGCGCGCTCCTCACGCGCTCGGTCTCGGCCTCGACCTCGAGCGCGGCCTGCGCCTTGGCGCGCGCGCGGACCCGCTCGGTCAGGCCGGAGACCACGAGGCCCACGCCGAGCATCATCGCGAAGGTGAGGAGGTACTGCGGATCGTCGACGTGGAACGTGCCGCGCGGCGGAATGAAGAAGAAATTGAACGCGACGACGTTGAGAACCGCAACCGCGATCACCGGGCCGCGCGGCCAGCGCAACGCGACCAGCACCACCGCGAGGAGGTACACCAGGACCACGTTGACCACGTGGAAGTAGGCGTCGAGGCCGAGCGCAACGAGCGTCGCAACGACCGAAGCGCCGGCCGCCCATGCGTAACCCATGCGGCTACTCTAGCCCAAGGCCGGCATTAAGAACGCGTAAAAAAGCGCCCGCCGCCGTTCACGCCGCGGCGCGCGGCCGTAGAGTTGCGGCCCCATGGCCATGCGGCAATCGACGCCCGCCCTTACGCTGCTCGCGCTCGGCGTGGTGTTCGGCGACATCGGCACCAGCCCGCTCTACGCGGTGAAGGAGACGTTCTCCGCCGAGCACGGCATCGCGCTCACGCACGACAACATCCTCGCCGGGCTGTCGCTCATGTTCTGGTCGCTGATGATCGTGGTGTCGCTCAAGTACGTAATGCTCATCATGCGCGCCGACAACCGCGGCGAGGGCGGCATCATGGCGCTGATCGCGCTCGCCACCAAGGCGATCAAGGGCCAGCCGCAATGGCGCGTTCCGCTGATGCTGATCGGCGTGTTCGGCGCGTCGCTCTTCTATGGCGACGCCGTGCTCACGCCAGCGATCTCGGTGCTCTCGGCAGTCGAGGGGCTCGAGGTCGGCACGGAGGCGTTCAAGCCCTACGTGGTGCCGATCGCCGTCGGCGTGCTCGCGGCGCTGTTCGCCCTGCAGTCGCGTGGCACCGAGACCATCGGCGCCCTGTTCGGGCCGGTGACGCTGCTCTGGTTCCTGGCGATCGGCGCCGCGGGGATCTACGGCATCGCGCGCGAGCCATCGGTGCTGGCCGCCCTGAATCCGGTGCACGCGGTGCGATTCCTGATGACGCACGCCGTGGAATCGTTCGTCGTGCTCGGCGCGGTGGTGCTCGCCGTCACCGGGGCCGAGGCGCTCTACGCGGACATGGGCCATTTCGGGAAGAAGCCGGTGCGCATCGCGTGGTTCAGCCTGGTCGCGCCCGCGCTGGTTCTGAACTACTTCGGGCAGGGCGCGCTGCTGATGGCCGAGCCGGGCGCGGCGGCGAATCCCTTCTACCGGCTCGTGCCGGGATGGGCGCTCTACCCGATGGTGGCGCTTGCCACGGCCGCGACCGTGATCGCATCGCAGGCGGTGATCTCCGGCGCCTACTCCATCACGCGCCAGGCGGTGCAGCTCGGCTTCCTGCCGCGCATGACCATCGTCCATACCTCGGCGCGCGAGTTCGGACAGATCTATATCCCGAGCGTGAACTGGCTGCTGTGCGCGGTAGTGATCGGCGCGGTCATCGGCTTCGGCTCCTCCTCGGCGCTCGCCGGCGCGTACGGCGTGGCGGTGACCGGCACGATGCTGGTGGATACGCTGCTCACCTTCTTCGTCATCCGCTTCGCCTGGCGCTATCCGCTGTGGCTGTGCCTGTTCGCGACCGGCTTCTTCCTCGTCATCGATATTGCGTTCTTTTCCGCGACGCTGCTCAAGATCAACGACGGCGGCTGGTTCCCGCTGGTGGTCGGCGGCGCGCTATTCCTCGTCATGAGCACGTGGCGCCGGGGCCGCGAGCGCCTGCTCCAGCACCTGCGCGAATCGTCGGTTCCGCTCGAGCCTTTCCTCAAGAGCCTGTTCGCCGAGCCGCCGCAGCGCGTTACCGGCACCGCGGTATTCCTTACCGCGACTCCGGACGTGACGCCGCACGCGCTGCTCCACAGCCTGAAGCACTACCGCACTCTGCACGAGCGCGTGGTGTTCCTCACCGTCGAGTTTCGCGACGTACCCTGGGTGCCGTTCGAGGAGCGGGTGATCTGCGAGCGCCTGGGCAACAACTGCTGGCGCGTGCGCGTGCGCTACGGCTTCATGAACCGGATCGACCTCATGCGCGCGCTCGATCTCTGCGGCGCGCTCGGCCTCGAGTTCAACCTGATGGAGACGTCGTTTTTCCTGTCGCGCGAGAAGATCGTTCCCGCGACCGCCGGCGTGTCGGCGATGGGCCGCTGGCGCGAACACATCTTCTCGGCCATGGCGCGCAACGCCGGCAACATCACCGATTACCTGAACATTCCCACCAACTGCGTGGTGGAGCTCGGCACGCGCGTGGAGATCTAGAGGTTACTTCGAGCCGAGGCCCATGCGCTTGCCGGCGTCGGTGTAGACCTTCACCTTTTCCTTCATGAAGGCGTCCATCTTGTCGACGCCGACGTCGACCAGCTCGAAGCCGCTCTTCGCCGCGAGCTCCTTCATCTCCGGATCGGCATTGAGCGCGGCGAACAGCTCCGACACGCGCTTGCGCTGCTCCGGGGTGGCGGACTTCGGCATGCCGACGCCGCGGAATGCGCCGTCGACCCAGTCCACGCCGAGCTCCTTGAAGGTCGGCGCGTCGGGCAGCAGCGGGTGGCGCTTGTCCATCGCCACCGCCAGCGCCCGCACCTTGCCCTTGTTGTTGATAGCGAAGGCGGTGTAGGACATGGCGCCGGAGACGTGGCCGCCGATGACCGCGGTGGTCATATCGCCGGTGCCCTTGAACGGCACGTAGGTCGTCTTAAACCCGAACACGGTGTTCAGCCGCACGTGCGCGGCGTGGTTGGCGGAGTTCAGCCCCGAGCCGCCGAGGCTGAGCTTCTCCGGATCCTTCTTCGCCGCCGCCACGAAGTCCTGGAAGGTTTTGATCGCGCTGCCCTCGGTCACTACCAGGGCGTCGGGCGTGTAGTGATACCAGTAGACCGGCACCAGCTCGTCGGTCTTGTACTGCACGGTGCCTTCCATCGGCTGCAGCACGATGTGCGGCAGGTTGATGCCATAGACGTTGACCCCGTCGGCGGGGAGCGCGTTCGCCTGGGTCCACATCAGCGCGCCGCCGGCGCCCGGCTTGTACTGGATGATGGTCTCGATCGCCGGGCACTTCTTTTTCAGCACCAGCTGCTGGTGGCGCGCCGAGATGTCCGACTCACCGCCGGCCGGGAAGGCCTGCCAGTAGAGCAGGTTCTTGTCGGGGCAGGCCTGCGCCAGGGCAAACGCTGGCGCCAGCGCGGCCAGCAGGCACCAAAGTCTCGCGATCATGGATCTCGTTTCCTCCGGAAAGTCCCGAATCATACGGTACCTCGTAGTTATCCCAGTTGTGCCGGCTCCGTATAATCCGCAGCCTTTTGCCATGAACGACTTCCCGCCGGCGTTCTACGCCACCATCCGCGGCATCGACCGCTTCTCGGACCTCAGCGGGAAGCTGATCTCGCTCTCGATGCTCTACCTCGTGGCGACGATCAGCTACGAGTGCTTCTCGAGATATCTCTTCAACGCGCCCACCCTCTGGGTGCTCGAGTCGAGCTACATGACGAACGGCTCGGCGTTCATGCTGGGCTGCGCCTACGCGCTGCACAAGGGCGCGCACGTGCGCACCGACATGCTGTACGAGAAGTTCTCCGAGCGGAAGAAGGGCTGGATCGACCTCGGCTCGTACCTGCTGCTGTTCTACCCGACGCTCGTCATCCTGATGGTCATCAGCATCGACGACGCTTGGTACTCATTTTCGATCAATGAACTATCCGAACAGACGCCGTGGCGCCCCGTCATGTGGCCATTCCGCTCGGCGATCCCGCTCGCGGCGCTGCTGCTGATGGTGCAGGGGATCTCGGAATCCCTGAAGTCCTGCTACCAGATCCGCTTCAGCCGCGAGTTCGAGCATCGGGAAAAGCTCGAAGTATGAGTCGCTATGAGTAGCTACGGATGAGTCGCTGCGGATGAGCGGCCTCGAGCTTCTCGGCCTGGTGATGCTGGTGGTGATGCTCGGCGCGATCTTCATCGGCGTGCCGATCAGCTTTACGCTGCTGTTTCTCGCGCTGATCTTCGGCTTCATCGGTCTGGGGCCGAGGGTGTTCGACCTCGCCTACCTCCAGACGCTCGGCCTGATGAAGCAGGACGAGTTCGTCGCGGTGCCGATGTTCATCCTGATGGGCTACGTCTGCGACCAGGCGGGGCTGATGGAGCGGCTGTTCAAGGCGTTCCGCGACCTGTTCGCGCCGGTGCGCGGCGCGCTCTACCTGGTGGTGATCGCCACCGCCACGCTCTTCGGCATCGCCGCGGGCACCGTGGGCGCGACAGTGGTGCTGCTCGGCATCATGGCGGGCCCGATGATGATCAAGTCGGGCTACGACGTGAAGATGTCCGCGGGCGCGATCACCGCGGGCGGCACGCTCGGCATTCTGATCCCGCCCTCGGTGATGCTGGTGGTGATGGGCCCGGTGCTCGGCGTGTCGGTGCTTCAGCTCTACGCCGCGGCGTTCGGGCCGGGATTCCTGCTCGCGGCGATGTACATGGTCTACACGATGGGACGCAGCTTCCTCAACCCGAAGCTCGGGCCGCCGGTGCCGAAGGAGGAAAGGGAGCCTTCTCTCCGGATCATTCTCTGGGAATGCGTGGTCGGCCTGGTCCCGGTGACCGTGCTCACGCTCGCCACGCTCGGTGCGATCCTCGCCGGCCTCACCACCGCCACGGAGGCGGCGGCGCTCGGCGCACTGGGCGCCATCCTGCTCGTCGTCGCCTATGGCCGCTTTAGCTGGAAGGGCCTGTTCCATGCCTGCCACAGCACGCTCGCCACTACCAGCATGGTGCTGTTCCTCGCCGTGACCTCGAACATCTTCGGCGCGGTGTTCGCGCGTCTCGGCACCGCGACCTGGATCACGCAGGCCCTGGTTTCCATGCCGCTGCCGGCGTGGGGCACGATGACGCTGCTGCTGATGCTGATCTTCCTCCTCGGCTGGCCGTTCGAGTGGCCGGCGATCGTGCTCATCTTCCTGCCGATGCTGGCACCGGTGGCGACAGGTCTCGGCTACGACATGGTTTGGTTCGGCACCATCAGCGCGGTGGTGCTGCAGACCGCCTTCCTCTCGCCGCCGGTCGCAATGTCGGCGTACTACCTCAAGCAGGCGGTCCGGGAATGGAGCCTCGGCACGATCTACCGCGGCATGTACCAGTTCATGGTGATCCAGTGCATCTGCGTCGTGCTCGTGCTGGCCTTTCCCCAGATCGCGATGTGGTTCCCGCAGTGGCTCGAGGCCGGCGACCGCATGGCGACGCCGGCGCTCAAGGAAGACGCGCCGGACTCGTCCTCGCTCGAGGCCGGCGACAGCCTAATGCGTGATGTAGACAAGCCCGGGCTCGATAAATAGCTCGCCCGGCGCCAGGCGCTCGCGCTTGCGCCGGTCCTGCACGTGATCGAAGCGGTAGTCCATTCCCATGAACCGAACGCGGTCCCAGATCGGGTGGCCGAGGTATTCGCCGATCGGCGTGCCGCGATGCTCGAGCACGCGTTCGGAGACGATCACGACGCCGTGCGCGCGCAGGTATTCGGGATCGCTTTGCCTGGCCAGCTCGCGCCCGACGAGCCAGCACCAGGGCAGGGCGAGGAGTATGACGACCGCGGCGGCATCAAGCGCCGACATGCGGCAAGTTTAGTCTCGGCTGAACGGTGGTGAAACTGGTAGAGCTACTGGAAACCACTGCCGGCGGCTCGCCGTTGAAGCGCAGCCACCATTCGCCTTCCAGGCGCGAGAAGAACGCGTCGCCGCGCAGGATCGGCACGAGCAGACTGTGGTCGCGCGCGTGCAGCAGGGTGCAGATCGCCCGGTTCTGCATCAGGCAGCGCTTGCCCTGCAGCACGGCGCTCAGGCTCGGTTCCATGCGGCCTTCGAGCGCGCGAGCGCCGCGGCTGCGCGCGTGGTCGGCCATCTGCTCGAAGACCGCGTTCAGTGCGCCGGGGCGCGCACCGATTTGCAGCACCTGGCTCACCGTGCCGTTCAGGTAATAGAGGAACCAGCCGGCGATGCGGCCGGAGTCGGCCTCGCGCGTGAGCGCGCCCTGCAGCTCGCCATGGCGCCGCTTGGCGAGCGCTTGTGCGAGAAGCCACTCGAGCGAGGCCAGGTCGTAATCCGGTTGCAGCTGCCCGGCGCGGACCGCCTTGAATGCTTCCAGCAGCCCGGTCGCCGTTAGCGGCTCGTCGCGTAGCGCGAGCACTTCCTCGGCCAGCACGGTGAATTCGCTGCGCGACAGGCGCCCGTCGTTGTCCCGGTCCGCCTCATGGAAGCGGTCCGCCCAGGCGGCGTCGCGCGCTTCTTCGCGCGAGATGTAGCCATCCTTGTCCTTGTCGAGCGCGCCGAAGCGCGCCGCG
The DNA here is from genome assembly GCA_035649875.1 of Burkholderiales bacterium. Classification (GTDB taxonomy): domain Bacteria; phylum Pseudomonadota; class Gammaproteobacteria; order Burkholderiales; family SG8-39; genus SCGC-AG-212-J23. The sequence goes on from DASRIR010000044.1 coordinate 22,072, forward strand.
GCGCGCGCGGTGGCGCGCCGGCCAAGCTCGAGGCAGGCGTCCACGGCCGCGGCCAGCGGAGCCGCCACCGCGCGCAGGCCGCGCAGGCGCCCGCCGGCAAGGCTGAGCAGGCCCTGTGCGGGGCGCAGCAGACGCACCCAGTGCAGCGAGTGCAGCGGTGAAGTGATACCGCCGCACGCTTCCCACACTGCGCGCGAGGAGTCGTTCGCCCCGTCGGCGATCGTCAGGTCCTGCGGGCCGGCGAACAGGCGCCGCACGAGCGTCAGCGCGGCGAAGCTGCCGCGCGAGTCCGGGTCGACCATCAGCTGGCAGCTCACCGCGACGCGCAGCACCCGGCTGCCGAAGCGCATGCGGCGCGGCACGATGCCGAGGAAGCCGACCACGCGTCCGTCGTCCTCGATCACCCAGGAGGGAATCTCGGGATCGACCCACGGGTTGCCGAAGAGCACCTCGCGCACGTAGGCCTCGAACGCGTCGGGCGAATCCCAGCACGCGGTCGGGAACACGCGCCGGTGGAGCGCCGTCACGCCCGCGGCGTCGCGCGGCAGGAACGGGCGCGCGTTCAAGCGGCGTGCGCCGGGGTGCGCGCCTCGATCAGGCGCGCGATGCGGCGCACCGAGCGCAGATCGTCGAGCTCGATCTCGTCGATCGGGATGCGGCAGCCGAGGCTCGCCTCGATCTCGAGCAGGAGCTCGACCAGGCGCAGCGAGTCGAGCAGCCCATTCTCGATCAGGTCGCACTCGGGCGAGGGCACCTCGATGCCGAGCTTGTCGCGGAACAGCGAACTTACATCTCGAACGAGGGTTGGGTGATGGTGCATAGGTCTTTCTTCAGACGTGGGCGGTCGACCTTGCCGTTCGGGTTGCGCGGCAGCGCGGGGTAGGCCTGCCAGCGCGTCGGCATCATGTACGAGGGAATGAGCCTCGCGAGCTCGGTGCGCAGCGCCGCGGGCGTTACCGCGTGGCCGTCCATGCGCACGTAGGCGCAGCAGATCTGCCACTGCTCGAAGCCCTGCGACGGAATCGCGACCACCGCGCTCTCGCGCAGCAACGCCAGCGCGGCGAGCGCGGCCTCGATCTCTCCTAGCTCGATGCGGTAGCCGCGGCTCTTGACCTGCGTGTCGGCGCGGCCGATCAGCTCTACGTGGCCATCGGGCCGCATGCGGCCGAGGTCGCCGGTGCGGTAGATGCGCTCGCCGGGCCGCGACGGATGCGGCAGGAACGCGGCCGCGGTCTTCTCGGGGTCGCGCCAGTAGCCGGGCGAGAGGCCGACGCCGCCGATATGCACCTCACCATCGATGACGACCAGCTCTTCGCCGTCGCATGCCTTGCCGATGGGAATGTGCTCCGTGGGGCTCTGCGGGCACGCCCGCACGTCGTAGTAGCTCGATGCGATGGTGGTCTCGGTGGGGCCGTAGAGGTTGGTGAAGCGCGCGTGCGGCAGCCGCTTCATCCAATGCATCAGCACCGGGGTCGGCAGCACTTCGCCGCACCACATCACGCGCCGCAGCTCGGGGAAGTCGTTCGGCTTTACCGCGTCTACCTTGGATAGGTAGTTGAGCACCGAGGGCACCGAGAACCACTGGGTCAGGCGCGAGACCCGGATCCACTCCGCGAGCCGGTGCGGTAGAAGCGCGGTCTCGAGCGGGACCACGTGCAGCTCGGCGCCCGCGGCGTACGCGCCGAAGATGTCGTAGGTGGAAAGGTCGAAGTGCAGCGGCGTGTGGCCGGAGACGCGGTCGGTGCGGTTCAGGCCGAAGTGCTTCAGCCCCCAGTCGACGAACGCCATCACGTTCGCGTGCGTGATCACCACGCCCTTGGGGACCCCGGTCGAGCCGGACGTAAACAGAATATGCGCAGGATCCTCAGGCTGCGTAGCGATTGGCGTTTCCGTGGAAGAAGCGCGCGCGACGTCTTTCAGCGTGAACGCGGGACGGATCGCCGCCGGCACGGTCTCTTCCATCCACACGATCTTCGAAAGATCCTGCAGCCCCGCGGCCAGTTGCGCCGCCGGTCCCGCGGCGAGGATGAAGCGCGGCTCGCACGAGGCCACGATCCGGCGCAGGCGCTCCGCCGGGCTCGCGAGGTCGAGCGGCACGTGCATCGCGCCCGCCTTGAGGATGCCGAGCATCCAGACCATCGCCGCCGGCTTCTTGGGATAGAGGAAGCAGACGCGATCGCCTTTTCGGCAGCCGGCCTCGACCAGCGCGCGCGCGAGCCGGTTCGCCGCGGCGTCGAGCTCGCCGTAGGACAGGCGCTTCGCGCCGTAGACGATCGCGGTCGCCTCGGGCCGCTCCGCGGCCTGGCGCGCGACCAGGTTTTGCAGCAGGCGCTTCACTTGCCGACCACTGCGGTTGCCGCCGCGAACACCTTGCCGATGTGCTGGAGCTCCTCGCGCGCGGGCGGGATGTCGAGAATGAAGGTGCGGTAGCCGACGTTCATGTAGAGCGCGATCTGCTCGGCGACCTGTCCGTAGTCGCCGACGAGATACGGGCAGAAGGTCTTGTAGTTCTCGAAGGGCCACATCCAATACGCGCCCTCGCGCAAGCCGTTGTCCTTCGCGGCCTGCGAGAGCTGCTTGTGCCAGTGCGAGTCGGACACCTTCATCGCGAGCTGATGCGCGATCTGGCCGCGGCGGTCGGCCGGGAAGCGCGCCTCGGCCACGGCCCAGGCTTCGGCTTCGGTCTCGCGCGCGATGATGCCGACGCGTACGCCGCAGCCGATGCCCTCGGGGGCGGGTGTGCCGACGTACTCCTTGGGCGGCCGCGGATACTTCACCGCAGTCGCGCCGATGGCTTTTGCCGCCTCGAGCCCCGCCGGCGAGGAGCCCGAGATCAGGATTCCGGGCACCAGACCGGGATCGAGGGGCGGCGCCATTTTGAGGTTGCGCACCTTGTAGAACTCGCCCTCGAAGGTGACCGGCCCGCCCGATTCCAGGAGCTGCTTGATGATGAGCGTGTACTCGACAAGGCGCGTATAGCGCTTGTCGTGCGGAGTCTCGTCGTTCAGCGCAACGAGGTCGTTCTTGAACCCGCCCGCGACCATGTTGAGCCAGAGGCGCCGGCCGTAGAGGAAGCCGAGCGAGGCCACCATCTTCGCCACCGAATAGGGGTGCATGTACACCGGCTGGGTGGCCACCAGGGGCGCGAGCCGATCGGTGGTCTGCAGGATCACCTGCGACACCAGCCAGGGGTCGACGATCGAGTTGTCGGTGTAGACCAGGATGCCCTCGCAGCCCGCTTCTTCGCTCCAGCGGGCGACGTCGGCGACGCGCTTCAGGTACTCGGCGCGCGGCACGTCCTTGGACTGCGGGGACGTCGAGAAGACGTGGATCCGGCCGGCAGTGTATCGGTCCATGGCGGGACGATTTAACCGAAGCCACGTTTCTTACGGACTATGTCAGCAAGCGCCCTTCAGCCTATCTGTGTCGGCAAAATTGCGGGAATGCGAGTCGCTCTGCTCTGTGAGGAGGCGGCGGGCGCCCGGGTCCTCGACCTGGTGGCACGGGGGGCGCACGAGCTGGTCGCGCTCCTCACCACCGAGGGGTCCCCGGCCTGGAGCCTGGCCTCCAGGCTGGGCCTGCGGCCGTGGTCCCCACGGCGCGTGCGGGAGCCCGATTTCGCTCGCGAACTCCGGGAAAAGGGTCCCGAGCTCCTCCTCAACGTGCATTCCCTCTACATCGTCCCGCCGGCCGTGCTCCAGGTCCCCCGGCTCGGCGCATTCAACCTGCACCCGGGGCTGCTGCCCGCCTGCGCGGGCCTGAATGCGCCGAGCTGGGCCATCTACCACGGCTGGGAGAGACACGGCGTTGCCTTGCACCGGATGGAAGCGCGCATCGATACCGGTGCCGTGGTCTTTCAGGAGGCGTTTCCGGTCGAGGCCGCCGACACCGGGCTGAGCCTCGCTCTGCGCTGCGCCCAGAAGGGCGTGGGCTTGATCAAGAAGATGCTGGAACTGGTTGCCGCTGGAGAGCCCCTCCCTTCCGTCGCCCAGGACCGCACGCAGCGACGCTACTTCGGGCGCGAGGTGCCCCAGGGTGGCCGCATCGACTGGAACGCGCCGGCAGGCCGCATCCACGACTTCGTGCGCGCCTGCGATTACCAGCCCTTCGCTTCGCCTTGGGGCACGCCGAAAGCCGTCATCGACGGTCGGGAGGTCGAGGTAGTGACGACCGCAAGAACCGGCGAGCGCTGCGACGCGGCGCCGGGATCCATGAAAGGCAACCGCGTCGCGACCGCCGACGAGTGGCTCGAGCTCAGGAAGTTCCGATGAGCTCGCGCACCGCGTCGGGCCGCGGCAGCGGCTCGACCGCGCCGTAACCAGTGGTGGCGAGCGCCGCGGCGGCGTTGGCGTAGCGCGCCGCTTGCCAGATCGAGTCGCCGGCCGCGAGGCGCGCGAGCGCCGCGCCGCAGAAGCAGTCGCCCGCGCCGGTGGCATCCACCGCTTTTACTTTGATGCCGGGGATGCGTTCGCGCTTCGATCCATCGCTGACGACGACGCCGTCCGGCCCGAGCTTGAGGAACACCGTCTTTGCTCCGAGGCGATGGGCCCAGTCCAGGTTCTCATCCGCAGATTCAACGCCACTTAGCGCGCGCGCATCCTCGATGCTCGGAAAGAAGTAATCCGCCATCCCGGCGGCGGCGCCGATCAGCGCCCGCGCGCGCTCGAGCGGCCACAGCTTGAGCCGCAGGTTCGAGTCGAACGCGATCTTGCCCCGGGCGCTGTTGAATGCCGCGAGCACCGTGTCGCAAGCCGACTGTGAAATGGCCAGCGTGATGCCCGAGGCATGGACAAACGAGGCGCGCTTCAGATCCGGCAGATCTTCCGGCTTGAGACGGCTGGCCGCGGAGCCCGCGCGCAGATAGCTGAATACGTGCCCCTTGGGTCCGTGGGTCACGAAGTACGCGGCCGTGGGCGCCTCGCGATCGACGATCACGCCGCCGGTGTCCACGCCCTCGCGCTGCCACAGCTCGAGGAACATGCGCCCGAACTCGTCGTCGCCCACGCGCGTGATGTAGCCGGCGCGCGCGCCGCTGCGCGCGGCGGCAACGATCATGTTCGAGGTGTCGCCGCCGAAGCCCTGGAGGAAGCGCTGGTCCCCGGTCTGGTTGAACTCGATCATCGGCTCGCCGATGGAAACGATCATTCGAGGAACCGGCGCGCGTGCGCGATCACCGCCGCCTGGTCGCCCGCGGCGAGGGCTTTCTGGTCGATGATGTTGTTGCCGACGCCGACGAGGGCCGCGCCGGCCGCGAAGTATTCCTCGATATTGTTCAGCGAGACCCCACCGGTCGGGCAAAGGGGAATATCCGGGAACACCGCGTGAATCGCGCGCAGATGCTCCGGCCCGCCGCTCGACGCCGGGAACACCTTCACGATGTCCGCGCCTTCGCGCTGCGCGGCGAGGATCTCGCCCGGAGTGAAGCCGCCGATGAGCGCCAGGCGCCCGGCATCGTGCGCGAGCTTGGCCAGCCCGGGCACGAGGCAGGGCGAGACCAGGAAGCGCGCGCCGGCGTCGATGCAGCGCCGGGCCGTTTGCAGATCGAGCACCGTGCCAGCGCCTGCATTCCGGGTTTTCTTGATGAGATCCACCGCGCCCGGGGTGGTCATGGTGATTTCGGCGATGGCGTAACCCGCCTCGTGAAGGCAGTCGATCGCGCGCGCGGTGAGCGCCGCGCTCGCCAGGCGCAGCACCGGGATAACTCGCTGGGCAAGGAGTTCTCCTACTACGGCTTGCCGAAGATCAGGTCTGGAATCCACAGCACGATCTCGGGGACGAAGATTAGCAGCAGCGTGACCGCCGAGACCGAGATCAGGAACGGCATCGACTCGCGCGTGTAGACCCCGATCGGGCAGTGCAGGATCTGGCAGACCACGAACATCGCCGCGCCCACCGGCGGGGTGTAGTTGCCGATGGTCGCCGCCATGATGAACACCAGCCCGAAGTGCACCGGGTCGATGCCGTACTTGGTGACGAGCGGCAGGAAGATCGGGGTCAGCATGATGATCAGCACCGAGCCCTCCATGAAGGTGCCGACCAGCAGGATGAAGAGCACGATCAGCACCATCACCAGGTTCGGGCTATCGGTGAGCTCGAGCATCCACGCCGAGATCACCTCGGGCACGCGCTCGAACACGATGCCGTAGCCGAAGATGGCCGAGAGCGCGAGCAGGAACATCACCGCGCCGATGTCGACCAGGCTGCCCTCGATCGCCTCGCGCAGGCTCGTCGCCTTCAGCACGCGGTAGGCGAACAGGCCGATCACCACCGCGTACACCACGGCGAAGGCGCCGATCTCCGAGGGCGTGAAGATGCCGAAGCGCAGGCCGAGGAGCAGGATCACCGGGAAGAGGACCGCCCAGATCCCGCCCCAGGAGGCGAGCGCGATCTCTTTCAGCGTCGCCCGCTTCTTCAGCTCAGGCGCATATCCCCTTTTCCGCGCGGTAATGGAGATGGTGAGCGCGAGCGCGGCCCACAGCATGAGCCCCGGGATGATGCCGGCGGCGAAGAGACGCCCGATCGACACCTGGCCGACGGTGCCATAGAGGATGAAGCCGATGCCCGGCGGAATGATCGGCGCGAGCAGCGAGCCGTAGGACAGGACGCCGGCGGCGTAGCCCTTGGAGAAGCCGCGCTTCAGCATCTCGAAACCGAGCAGGCGCGTGTTCATCGCCGCGTCGGCGATGCTCGAGCCGGTGACGCCGCTCATCAGGGTCGAGAGCGCGATCGAAGTCTGCGCGAGGCCGCCCTGCAGCCGCCCGGTGAGCACCGTGGCGAGGCGCAGCAGGTTCGTGGTGATGCCGGCGTTGTTCATCAGATTGCCGGCGAGGATGAAAAGCGGAATCGCGAGCAGCGCGAAGTTCTGCGTCTCGGTGATGGTGAGCTGGATCGGGATGGTCGAGGGCAGCTCCGGGTGCTGGAGAAAGAACATGCAGCCGGCGATACCGATGGCGAAGGCGATCGGCATGCCCATCAGCAACAGCACCGTGAACGCGACCAGGACCCAGATCATCAGAGGACGTCCGTGGCCGTGGCCGGGCCGCTGCGCTTGCCTTTGACCTCATCCACCACCTTGAGCACCGTAGTGACGAGGAGCAGAAAACCCCCGACTACCGCGCTGGCGGTCACCCACGAGTAGCTGATCTCGGGAATGCCCTGGAAGCTGCGCACGCGGCTCGTCCAGGCGAGCCACGCGCCCATCACCATGAAGTAGAGCAGGAATGCGCTGATGATGGCGTAGTTGACCATGCGGAGGAGCCGCTGCGCCTTCGCCGGGAGCCGGGCGGGCAGGAACTCGATCGCCATCAGGCTGTTCTTCCGCCACGCAATGTCCGCGCACAGGAAGCACGCCCATGCGAAGAACGCCGTCGCGAAATCGGTGCTCCAGTTGAGCGGGTAGCCGAGCACGCGCGCCACGCCGCCGAGGAAAATGAGCGCCACCATGAGCACCAGCAGCGTGCCGGCAAGCGCGGCTTCCGCCGCGCACAGCTTCTGATAGAACGGCTTCATCGGAAAAGGGGTCAGGACCCCAAGAGGTCCCGACCCCTTTCAGCAGGTACTATTTTTTTCCGATTTCTTTGTAGACCTGGTCCTTGGCGTCCTTGATCTTCAGGACCTCGTAGGCCTTGTCGCCGGCCTTGCGGAACGCGGCGAGGTCGACGTCCTCGACGATGGTCATGCCGCGCTTCTTCAGGTCGGCCTCGACCTCCGCCTCGAGCTTGAAGATGCGCTTGGAGGTCGCCTCGCCGGCCTTGTCGCACTCCTCGATCAGGATCTGCTGGTACTCCTTGGGCAGGCCGTTGAACCACTTCGCGCTCACCACCTCGAAGTTGATGAGCATGATGTGCTTGGTTTCGTTGGCGAACTTCAGCACTTCGTAGAACTTGCCGCCCGGGATGTTGTTGTAGACGAGCTCCACGCCGTCGATCGCCTTCTGCTGCAGGCCGGGGTACATCTCGGTGAAGGCCATCGCCACCGGCGTGGCGCCGAGCGCGCGGATCGACTCCTGCCAGATCGGCGCGGGCGGGGTGCGGATGCGCAGGCCCTTGAGATCAGAGGGCTGGCGGATCGCCTTGTTGGTGAAGAAGTGGCGGTAGCCCTGCACCCAGCTGAAGGAGAGCACCTTGAAGCCGAACTTGTCGGCGAGCTCCTGGTTCCACTTGACCACCGTCGGCGCCTTGCGCAGCTTGGCGACGTCCTCGAGCGTCTCGGCGAAGTAGGGGCCGTTCATCACCGCGATCCCCGGCACGTAGTTGCCCATGCGCGCCGAGTCGGTGTTCTGGCCGATGTTCGCGCCGGCGCGGATCTGCTCGAGGATGTCCTCCTCCTTGCCGAGCTGCGCGCTGTGGAACACGTCGATCTTCAGGCCGCCCTTGGTGCGCGCCTCGACCGCCTTCGCCCAGTCGACGAAGCCCTCGTGGTAGGGCTCCTTCGGGCCGAGCACGTGGTTGAACTTCAGTGAGTGCTTGGCCTGTCCGTGAGCGAGCGAGACGGCAAGGCCCAGCGCAACTCCGACGACGATCTCGATTTTCATTTCAGATACCCCATGTCCCGCCAGATGGCGTAATCCTTTCGAAACTGCGCGTACGAGTCCCATACGCGCTTGAAGCTCGGGTTCTTGGCCGATTCCTCGGCGACCACCTCGTTCCAGGCCTTTTCATAGGCGGCCATGATCTCGGGCGACCAGCGACGGATCTGCACGCCGTTCTTGTCCTGCATCTCCTTCATCGCCTTCCACTGCGACGCCTCGCCCTCGGCGATCGCCTCGCGCATCAGATCGCCACACGCGAGCTCGATCACCGCGCGGTAGCGATCGGGCATCGCGTCCCACTTGGCCTTGTTGAAATAGAGGTCGAAGAAGGTGGCCTGCTGGTGCCAGCCGGGGAAGTAGTAGAACTTGGCCACCTGGTAGAAGCCGAGCTTCTGGTCCATCGCCGGCAGCGAGAACTCGGTAGCGTCGATCACGCCGGTCTGCAGCGCCTGGAAGATCTCGCCCGGGGGCAATTGCTGCGTCGACACGCCGAGCTTCTCCATCACGCGCGCGCCCAGGCCGAAGAAGCGCATCTTGAGCCCGCGCAGGTCCTGCAGGGTCTTGATCTCCTTGCGGAACCAGCCCGAGGCTTCCGGCGGGATGATGGTGCAGGGGACGTTGTGCAGGTTGTACTTGGCGAACATCTCGCGCGAGAGCGGCAGCCCGCCGCCCTGGTACATCCACGCCAGGTATTCGCCGATGCCCGGCCCGAAGGGCACGGTGGAGAACATGTTGAACGCGGTGTCCTTCCCCGAGTACCAGCCGGCGCCGGCCCAGGCCGCGTCGACCGAGCCCGCCGACACCGCGTCCATGGCCTGCGCCGCGGGCACGAGCGCGCCGGGCTCGTTGAAGCGCAGCTCGATCTCGCCGCCCGAGGCGCGCGCGATCTTTTCCGGCAGCTTGTTCTTGGCCGCGTCGCCGATGAGGACCATGGCGCCCGGGAAGGTGCTCGCCATGTTGAGGCGCAGCTTCGGGGCGGGTTGTTGTGCCACTGCGGGAAGCGCCAGGACAGCCGCGAGCGCCAACACCGACAGGCGATTCATGATTGGCCTCCTCCAGAGGAGCGGGTATTCTGGCCCCTGAAACAGTCCCGCGACAACCTTCTCAGCGTATGAAACAACGCACCCATCAATCGCTCGAGCGCGGCCTGCGCCTGGTGGAGGCAGTGGCGCTGAACGGTGCGCGGACCAGCCTCGCCGAGGCCGCGCGCCGCACCGGGCTCCACCGCAGCACCGCCCACCACCTGCTGCAGACGCTGGTGAGCCTGGGCTATCTGCGGCAGGACGCCGAGACGCGCGCCTACGAGCTCGCCGCAAAGCCCTTCCAGATCACCGGCCGCACCTGGTCGCCGGAGCAGCTCGCGGCCATCGCCCAGCCGGCGCTCGCCGATCTCACGCGGCGCGGCGGCGAAGGCTCGAGCTTCTCGGTGTACCGCGACGGCGCGGTGACGGTCGTGGCGAAGCGCGAGCACGACGGCCCGGTGCGCGTCGTGCAGGACGTCGGCGCGCGCCGGCCGCTGCACTGCACCGCAGTCGCGAAGGCGATCCTGCCGTGGCTGCCGCCGCCGGAGCTCTCGGGGCTCCTCGCGCGCATGCGCTTCGCGCGCCACACGCCGAAGACCATCGTTACGCGCGCCGCGTTCGAGGGCGAGCTGCGCCGCATCCGCTCCGGCGGCTACGCGATCGACGACGAAGAGCACATCGAGGGTATCCGCTGCATCGCGATGCCGGTGTTCGGCCACAGCGGCCAGGTGCTCGGCTCGATCTGCACGCTCGGCCCCAAGAGCCGCATGACCTACAGCAAGCTGCGCGACTTGCGCCTGCCGCTCGGCGAAGTCGCGCGCGAGCTTTCGCAGCGCCTCGGCTACTCCTCGTAGTGAAACACTTTGGCGATGATCTGCCAGCGGCCGTCTACGTGGATCAGCGTCAGGAAGTCGGTGAAGTACTTTGGGCCGATGGCGCACTTGACATGCGCGAAGGCGGTCACCGGACCGGCGAACTCGATCGACACGATGGCGTCGCGCCGCACCTCGTTGCGGCTCGCGGGCGAGGGGCGCTTGTCCACCAGCTTGAAGTAGTCATCCATGTTCAGGCGCAGCAGCTCGCCGCTCGTCGCGCAGGCGTAAATCGCCGCGGGATGGAAAATCAGCGCGAGCTTGCGGGTATCGCTTTCGTATAGCCCGTCGAAATACGGCTTGAGCGCGGCCGACACTTCGGTAAATCTATCCATGCTGCGATAGTATCCCCGGCATGACTGCGCTCGTCGATCTGCGTTCCGACACTGTCACTCGCCCCTCGCCGGGCATGCGCAAGGCGATGAATGACGCGGAGCTCGGCGACGACGTGTTCGGCGACGATCCGACGGTCAACCGTCTGCAGGCGCGCGCCGCCGAGCTCTTCGGCTTCGAGGCGGCGCTGCTTTTTCCTTCCGGCACGCAGTCCAACCTCGCCGCGCTGATGAGCCATTGCGGGCGCGGCGACGAGGTGATCCTCGGCATGGAAGCGCACAGCTACCGCTACGAGGCCGGCGGCCTCTCGGTGCTCGGTTCGATCCAGCCGCAGGCGATCCCGAACCGTCCCGACGGGACGCTCGACCTCGCCGAAGTCGAGGCCGCGATCAAGCCGGATGATCCGCACTTCGCCAGAACGAAGTTATTGTCTTTGGAAAACACCATCACCGGCCGGGTTCTCTCGAGGGAATACCTCGCGAAAGCAGTCGATCTGGCGAAACGCAAGAATCTCGCGGTCCATCTTGACGGCGCGCGCATCTTCAATGCCGCGGTACAGCTCAAGATGAAGGTGAAGGACCTCTGTGCCGGGTTCGACTCGGTGTCTTCGTGCCTTTCAAAGGGCCTAGGTGCGCCGGCGGGTACAGTTCTCCTGGGTAGCAAGGCTTTCATCGAGAGAGCGAAGCGGGCGAGGAAAATCCTCGGCGGCGGGATGCGGCAGGCCGGCGTGATCGCCGCCGCCGGCCTCTACGCGCTGGAGAATAATGTCGAACGCCTTGCGGTCGATCACGACAACGCGGCGAAGCTCGGCCGCAGCTTGCGCGAGCTCGGGCTGGACGTTCAGTTAAACACCAACATGGTTCTCGCCAAAATCCCGCCCGAAAAAGCGCAGCAGTTGGGGGATTACCTGAAAACGAAGCAGGTGTTGGTGCTGCCGCGCACGCCGATGCGCTTGGTCACTCACCTCGACGTCGACGCGGCGGGGATCGAGCGCGCCGCGGGCGCGTTCCGCACCTTCTTCCGCTAGGGCGGACTCTCTTCGAGCGCGAGGCGCAGGCGCGAAAGCGCCTTGTGCACTGCCTGAAGCTGCTGCTCGGGGATGCCGTTGCCGCGCAAGCCGTCCATCAGGCGGTCGGAAGCGTCGTCGTAGGCGTCGAACAGCGCCGGGCGGGAGGACTTGGCGCGGACCAGCGCGGTGGCGGCAGCGAGCAGCAGTTCGAATCCTTCCAGCGTACGACCCAGCCTGTTGTTAGGATCAGCCACCCTTGCGCGAGGCTATACAACGGCTCGCGCGGCAACAATTGGGGCAAACCCTAGTAAGCTCATCGTCATGCTTGCGATCGACGAGACCGGTATGGCGCTGCTCTCGGCCCTGGTCGAGGCATTGCCGCACCCGGTGTACGTGCAGGAAGTCGGCAGCGGCGCCTTCCTGTACGGCAATCTGCGCTTTCGCGAAATATTCGACGCACCGCCGCCGCTCCATGGCGACGGCGAGTTCCACGACGGCGCGAGCGACCGCTGGTACGTGCTGCGCTCGCATCCGCTTTCCTGGATCGACGGCCGCCCCGCATCGCTTTGCGTATTGTCCGATGTCACCGAGGAGCGCCGCGCGCGCGAGCTGATCGCGAAGCACCGGGACGCCGCGCATCGCACCGCGCGGCTGATTGCGCTGGGCGAATTCGCCTCGGCGGTGGCGCACGAGCTGAACCAGCCGCTGGCGGCGATCGCCACCTACAACCACAGCTGCATGCGCATGCTGCAGTCCGGCAACCCCGATCCGGAGCAGCTGCTCCAGGCGATGCACATCTGCCGCGACCAGGCAAAGCGCGCCGGCCGCATCATCCAGCGCCTGCGCGGTCTGCTGCGCCATCCCGGACCGGCGCTCGCCAAGCAGGACCTGAACCAGCTGGTCGCAGCGGTGCTCGAGCTCGCCGAGCCCGGCGCGCGCGAGGCCGGCGTGATGTTCGAGCGCGCGCTTTCGGCCGAGCCGCCGGTCGTGCGCGCCGACCGCCTGCTGATCGAGCAGGCGGCGCTCAACCTGGTGCGCAACGCCGTCGAGGCGGTGCAGGAGCTGCCGCCGGAGCGCCGCCGCGTCACGGTCGCCACGCGCGTCGAGCCGGACGGCAGCGGCACCCTTGCGGTCTCCGATCTCGGCGACGGCGTGCCCCCGGACGTGCGCGAGCACCTGTTCGAGGCCTTCGTCACCACCAAGCGCGGCGGACTCGGCCTCGGGCTCTCGATCTGCCGCTCGGTGGTCGAGGCGCACGGCGGCACGATCCGGCACGACGCAGCCTCGCGCTTCTCGTTCACCCTGCCGCGATGATCCGCGATCGCGTGGTGTACTTGGTGGACGACGACGATGCGGTGCGCAACGCGGTGCGGCTGCTGTTCCGCACTGCCGAACTCGAAGTCGAGACCTTTCCCTCCGGCGCCGCGTTCCTGCGCGACGCGGATTTCGGCCGGCGCTGCTGCGTGCTGCTCGACATCCGCATGCCCGGCATGACGGGGACCGACCTGCACGACGAGCTTCTCGGGCGCGGCGTGCGCGCGCCGGTCATTTTCATCACCGGCCACGGTGATATCCCGATGGCGGTGGAAGCGATGCGCAAGGGCGCCTACGACTTCATCGAGAAGCCGTTCGACGACGAGCGCCTGCTGTCGCAGGTCCTGGGTGCGCTCGAGGACTACAACGAAGAAGCCGAAAAGGCGTCGCTCTCCGAGCTGAGCGCACGCCAACGCGCGGTGCTCGACCGCGTGCTCGAGGGCAAGCCCAACCGTCAGATCGCGGAGGAGCTCGCGATCAGCCTGAAGACGGTGGAGTTCCACCGCGCGCGCATCATGCAAAAGCTCGGCGTGCGTACCGCGGCCGAGCTGTTCCGCCGCTGCCTGGGCGCCAATTAGGCCGAATCGGGCTGCGCCGCTTCCTTGGGCGGCGGGCCGCTGCCGAACTGTGCCCAGGCGACGCCGCCCATGGTGATCGCGGCGCCGAGGATTTTCAGCCAGGTGAAGGTCTCGCCGAGCGTAAGCCAGGCCATGACGCCGGCGACCGGCGGCATGAGGTACATGAAGGGCGCGCTGCGCGCGATGCCGCGCACGCTGTTCACCCAGGTCCATAGCATCCAGCCGACGAAGGAGCACACTACCAGCGCCCAGAAGATCGCGGCCCAGACCGCCGGGCCGAGGCTCGCCGCCTTCAAGTCCGCAAAGAAGGGATAGGTCAGCACCAGCATCACCGGCATCGAGAAGAGCAGCGTGTAGGAAAGGACGATGAGTGGGCCATAGCGGTCGGCAAGCGGCCGCTGCAGCACGGTATAGGCGGAGAAGGCCGCGCCGGCGAGGAGCAGCGTGAGGTCTCCCAGGCCGGCGCGCGAAAAACCGGCGGCGAACTTGTCGGCGAGGAAGATCGCGATTCCCGAGAACGCGATCAGCGTGCCGATCAGCTGCGGCTTGCGTAGCCGCTCGGCGCCGAGCCAGGCGAGAATCGCCAGCGTGAAGAGCGGCTGGCAAGTGAGCACGAGCGACGAGGAGAACGCGGTGGAGAGGTTCATGCCGTACATCACCGCGCTGATGTGCAGCACGTGCCCGACGAGGGCACAGAGCGCGAAGCGCGGCAAGTCCGCGCGCCGCGGCCAGGTATGCGCGATGCGGTGGCGGAAGATCACCACGAGCAGCGCCAGGCCGAGCAGCGGCAGCACGAGGAAGCGCAGGAACATGAAGGCGCCGACCCCGAGGTGGTCGAGCACGTACTTCACGAAGGCGAAATTCATGCCCCACGCGATCATCGTGCCGACCGCGGCGGCGAGCGACCAGGCTTGAAGGGTCATCTTATTCTTCTCACCCCATAGAATAACGGGATGAAAGCAGAGTCTCCCCTTGCCGCGCGCAGCGCGGTGCGCGCGCTTACGGCCTCGAAGATCCGCGAACTCTACAACGATGGCCTCGGCAATCCGAACGTGCTGCCGTTCTGGGTCGGCGAGCCCGACGAGCCCACGCCCGACTTCATCCGCAAGGCGGGCACCGACTCGATCGCCGCCGGGGAGCTCTTTTATACGCACAACCTCGGTATTCCCGCGCTGCGCGAGGCCCTGGCTGCCTATATTTCAAGGCTTCATCGGCCGGTTTCTCCGGAGCAGATCGCGGTCACCACGGCGGGCGTCAACGCGCTCATGGTGGCTTCGCAGCTCCTGATCGACCCAGGCGATCGCGTGGCGCAGGTAGTGCCGCTGTGGCCGAACCTGCAGGAGATTCCGAAGATCCTGGGCGCGACGGTGGAGACCGTTCCCCTGGAGTCTTCGCCGTCCGGATGGAAGCTGCCGCTCGAAAAGCTGCTGGATGCACTGAGGCCCGGTACGAAGGCGCTGTACATCAACTCCCCGAACAACCCGACCGGCTGGACGGTGTCGGCCGGCGACCTGAAGGCGATCCTGCAGCACTGCCGTCGGCACGGCATCTGGATCTTTTCCGACGACGCCTACGAGCGGCTCTACTACGGCGAAGAAGGGGTTGCGCCTTCGCTTCTCGAGCTGGGTGAAACCGAGGATCGCGTGATCAGTGCGAACACCTTCTCGAAGTCCTGGCTCATGACCGGCTGGCGCCTGGGATGGCTGGTCGTGCCGCCGGGCCTGACCGCCGACCTCGGCAAGCTGATCGAGTACAACACTTCCTGCGCGCCGGTGTTCGTGCAGCGCGCTGGCATCGCGGCGGTGAAGGAGGGCGAGCCGGTCATCGCGCGCACGCGCTACCGCTTCAGGAAGGCGCGAGATTTCCTGGTTGCCGAACTTCGGACAATTCCGAAAATCGAAGTGGCGCTGCCGAGCGGCACGATGTACGTCTTCTTCAAAATCGACGGGGTGAAGGACAGCCTCGCGTTTTGCAAGAAGCTGGTGCGCGAGACCGGCCTCGGCCTCGCGCCCGGCTCGGCCTTCGGGCCGGAAGGGGAGGGCTTCGTGCGCTGGTGCTTCGCGGCGTCGGAGGAAAAGCTCGCCGACGGCGTAGCGCGCCTGAGGCGCGCGTTGCAGTGAGAAGGCCTCTTCCGGAGCGTTTTTGCAACCTCGAGCGGCTGCTTGCCGCCATGGCGCAGCGCGGGCTGGACGGCATCGTGGCCTCGACGCCCCTCAACGTCTTCTACTTGAGCGGCTTCAACGGCATCGCACACAAGGCGGACGAGCCGCGCCCGTACGCGGTGGTGCTCTCGCGGCACACGCCCGAGCACCCGATCCTGGTGATCGCGGATTACTACCTCGCGACCTTTCTCGCCCAGCCGAGCTGGGTGCGCGACATCCGTCCGTTCCGCGCGGTGATGATGCCGATCGACCGGGCGCCGCAGCGCGAGGACATCGAGCGGTTTATCCCGCAGGAAGCAAGCGAGTTGGAGTGGATGCGCGCAGCTCGCAGCAATTACACCTTCGACATGGCGAGCGCGCTGCGCGCGGCGCTGAGGGAGCTGCGTCTGGACGGCGCCAGGATCGGTTTCGACGACCTTGGGTTCGGTCAGCGACTGGGCGTCGCGGCAGTCGATGGGTACGACACATTCATGTCCGCCCGCGCGGTGAAGACGCCCACCGAGCTTGAGCTCCTGCGCCGCGCCACCGCGATCAACCGCGCCGCGATCGAGCGCACGATCGCGTCCTGGCGCCGGGGCATGCGCTGGCGCGAGCTGAACCGCGCCTATCACGCGGCCGCAGCCGACCTTGGCGGCTTCGTGCGCGATCCCGGCGCGATGGTTTGGGGCCACCCGCGCGGCGCCGAGGCGGCGCTCACGCTGCAGACCGGCCTCGAGGACTTCGAGCTCGAGCCCGGCGTGCACGTGATGTTCGACTGCCACGGCACGCTCGACCTTTACTGCTGGGACGGCGGCAAGACCTGGGTCGTGGGCGGCGAGGCGAGCGCCGAAGGCCGCCGCAATCTGCACGCCACCGCGCAGGTCGCCGAAGCGCTGGTCGCCGAGATGAAGCCCGGCGCACGGCCGAGCGAGCTGCAGGCGCGCGGCCGCGGCCTGTACCGCAAGGCCGGGGTCGGCGACGCCGACGCCGCGGTGATCTTCTTCCACGGCCTCGGGCTTTCGCACTGGGACATCGACGGCGCGAGCGCTGACTGGCCGTTCGAGGCCGGCATGGTGGTACCGCTTCATATGGTGCTTCCCGGCGGCGAGTCGAGCCGCGCATGGCTCGAGGAAGTGGTGCTCGTCACGCCGCAAGGCGGCGAGCCGTTCTTCGGCTGGGGATACGAGCCGCTGCACGCTTAAGGCGCGCGGCGGCGCGCAGACGCATCAAAGTAGTGCACGCCCCGGTCGCGGGCCTTGATCCGACACACCTTTTCGCATGGCACGGTCCGTGCAAACCCCGCTACGAAGTCTCTAACCACGGGGAGAACTCATGAAACGTCGTTCATTCGTAAGAGCGCTGGCGCTTGCCGCTTCGATCGCGGCGATCGGCACCTCATCCGCAACCTTTGCGCAGCAGAAGACCGTCAAGGTGGGCATCCTGCATTCCCTCTCGGGGACGATGGCGATCAGCGAGACGGTGCTCAAGGACACCGCGCTCATGGCGATCGAGGAGATCAACGCACAGGGCGGCGTGATGGGCCACAAGATCGAGCCGGTCGTGGTCGATCCGGCGTCGAACTGGCCGCTCTTCGCCGAGAAGGCGCGCCAGCTCCTCACGCAGGACAAGGCGGCGGTGGTGTTCGGCTGCTGGACCTCGGTGTCGAGGAAGTCGGTGCTGCCGGTGTTCGAGGAGCTGAACGGCCTTCTCTTCTACCCGGTGCAGTACGAGGGCGAGGAGATCTCCAAGAACGTGTTCTACACCGGCGCTGCGCCCAACCAGCAGGCGATCCCGGCGGTGGAATACCTGATGTCCAAGGACGGCGGCGCGGCCAAGCGCTGGGTGCTGCTCGGCACCGACTACGTCTATCCGCGCACCACCAACAAGATCCTGCGCGCGTTCCTGAAATCCAAGGGCGTCGCCGACTCCGACATCATGGAGGAGTACACGCCGTTCGGCCACAGCGACTACCAGACCATCATCGCCAAGATCAAGCGGTTCTCCGCGGAAGGCAAGAAGACCGCGGTGGTCTCGACCATCAACGGCGACTCGAACGTGCCGTTCTACAAGGAGCTCGGCAACCAGGGCCTGAAGGCCACCGACGTGCCGGTGGTGGCGTTCTCGGTCGGCGAGGAGGAGCTGCGCGGCGTCGACACCAAGCCGCTCGTCGGCCACCTCGCGGCGTGGAACTACTTCATGTCGATCAAGGCGCCCGCCAACGACGCCTGGACGAAGAAGTGGGCGACCTACGCGAAGACCAAGAACATCGCCGGCCACAAGGATAAGCCGCTCACCAACGATCCGATGGAAGCGACCTACATCGGCGTGTACATGTGGAAGCAGGCGGTGGAAAAGGCCAAGAGCTTCGAAGTGGACAAGGTGCGCGTCGCCATGTACGGCCAGACCTTTACAGCGCCCTCGGGCATCACCTCCACCATGGACGCCAAGAACCACCACCTGCACAAGGCGGTGTTCATCGGCGAAGTGAAAGCCGACGGCCAGTTCAACGTGGTGTGGAAGACCAAGGGTCCGGTCAAGGCGCAGCCGTGGAGCCCGTTCATTCCGGGCAACGACAAGAAAAAGGATGAGCCGGCGCTGATGGCCGACAAGAAGGGCTAAGAAGTGCGCTCGATGAGAGCAAGGGCCGCCCTGGTGGCGGCCCTTTTCCTATCTACCGGCGCGTGGGCGCTCGATCGGGCGCAGGTGGAAAAACTGGCGTCCGACGATAACGACGAGAAGATCGCCGCGATCGCGGCGCTCGTCGCCGAGGGCGACCCGAAAGCCGCCGATGTCCTGAAGCAGGCCGCGGAGGGCGAGATCGAGCTCGACGGCAAGAAAGTCGAGGTCGTGGTCAACAACCGCGTGCGCGGGCGCATCGCCGAGGCGCTTTCCGTATTGAAACTTCTTTCGGAAGACCGCAACGAGCGGTTGTCGGCGGCCAAAGCTCTCTCGGGCGGTGCCGACGCGGCGATGCTGCCGCTGATTCTGAAAGCCAAGGAGAAGGAAGCCGACGCGGAAATCAAGGCGCTGCTCGAGATGACCGCGGCCGGGGTGCAGATCAAGAGCGAGGACAAGGCGATGCGGCTGGCGGCGATCCGCACGCTCGGCGAGTCGGCGAATCCGAATGCGAGGGCGCTCCTCACCGAGGCCGCGGCCGATGCCGACGAGGAGATCAAGCTCGAGGCGCGGCGCAGCCTGAGCGCGGTGGAATCGCGCCTGGTCTGGGGCGAGTGGCTCGGCCTCGCGTTCGCGGGCGTCTCGCTCGGCTCGATCCTGCTGCTCGCCGCGCTCGGGCTCGCGATCACCTACGGGCTGATGGGTGTCATCAACATGGCGCATGGCGAGCTGATCATGATCGGCGCCTACACCACCTACGTGGTGCAGAATCTTTTCCGCGGCTCCGGCTTTTTCGACTGGTACCTGCTCGCCGCGATCCCGGCCGCCTTCATGGTCTCCGCAGCCGTGGGCATGCTGCTCGAGCGCTCGGTGATCCGCTGGCTTTACGGCCGGCCCCTCGAGACGCTGCTTGCCACCTGGGGCATTAGCCTGGTGCTGATCCAGGCGGTGCGCACGCTCTTCGGCGCGCAAAACGTGCAGGTCGAGAACCCGGCTTTCATGTCGGGCGGAGTCCAGGTGCTTGCCAACGTGGTGCTGCCGTGGAGCCGCATCTGGATCATCGCGTTCGCCTGCCTGGTTCTGCTCCAGGTCTATTTTCTTCTCACAAGAACGCGGCTGGGCCTCTACATCCGCGGCGTGACCCAGAACCGCGACATGGCGGCCTGCGTCGGCGTGCCCACGGCGCGCATCGACACCTGGGCCTTCGGCCTCGGCTCGGGCATCGCGGGCCTCGCCGGCTGCGCGCTGTCGCAGCTTGGCAACGTCGGTCCCGACCTCGGCCAGGGCTATATCGTCGACTCCTTCCTGGTGGTGGTGTTCGGCGGCGTCGGCCAGCTGGCGGGCACGGTCTACGCGGCGCTCACGCTCGGCTTCGCCAACAAGCTGCTCGAATCCTGGTCGGGCGCGGTGCTGGCGAAGATCGCGCTGCTCGTCTTCATCATCATCTTCATCCAGCGCCGGCCGCAGGGCCTGTTCGCGCTCAAGGGGCGGGCGGTGGAAGCATGAACGGTGGAAGCATGAACGCGGGCCTTGCGCTGAGCTCGCCGCTGCGCCTGGCGATCGGCGGCTTCGCCATCGTCGCGTTCATGCTGTTCCCAATCCTCAACCTGATGCTGCCGGCGGGGCACCCGCTGCACCTGTCGGCGTTCTGGGTGACGCTCTTCGGCAAGATCATGTGCTACGCGATCGTCGCGCTCGCGCTCGACCTGGTGTGGGGCTACGCCGGCATCCTTTCGCTCGGCCACGGCCTGTTCTTCGCGCTGGGCGGCTACGGCATGGGGATGTATCTCATGCGGCAGATCGGGCGCGACGGCCAGTACCAGGCGGACTTGCCCGATTTCATGGTGTTCCTCGACTGGAAGGCGCTGCCCTGGCAGTGGTGGGGCTCGGAGCATTTCCTCTGGGCGCTGTTGCTGGTGGTCCTCATTCCGGGAATCCTGGCGTTCGTCTTCGGCTACTTCGCCTTCCGCTCGCGCGTGAAGGGCGTGTATTTCTCGATCATCACGCAGGCGCTCACCTTCGCCGCGATGCTGCTCTTTTTCCGCAACGCCACCGGCTTCGGCGGCAACAACGGCTTCACCGACTTCAAGCGCATCCTCGGCTACAGCATCACCGCGCCCGAGACCCGGATGGCGCTTTTCGCGATTACCGCATTTGTCCTCCTCTCGACGTTCCTGCTGTCCCGCTGGCTCGTGAGCTCGAAGTTCGGCCGCGTGCTCGCCGCCATCCGCGACGCCGAGCCGCGCGCCATGTTCTGCGGCTACAACACCGTGCACTACAAGGTGGCGATCTTCACGCTCTCGGCGGTGCTGTGCGGCATCGCCGGCGCGCTCTACGTGCCGCAGGTCGGCATCATCAACCCGAGCGAGATGTCGCCCGCCAACTCGATCGAGATCGCCATCTGGGTGGCCGTGGGCGGACGCGGCACGCTGCTCGGCGCGATACTCGGCGCGGGCCTGGTCAACGGCGCGAAGAGCTTCTTTACCGTGGCGTTCCCGGAATACTGGCTTTTCGCGCTCGGCGCGATCTTCATCGCGGTCACGCTCTTCCTGCCGCGCGGCGTCCTGGGTCTCGTGCAGAGGCGATGAAGATCGCCACCTTGCCCGAGGTGACTTCCGCGCAGGGCACCGTGCTGTACCTGGACGGCATCAGCGTCAGCTTCGACGGTTTCAAGGCGCTGAACAATCTCTCGCTCACCATCGACGCGGGCGAGCTGCGCTGCGTCATCGGCCCCAACGGCGCCGGCAAGACCACCATGATGGACGTGATCACCGGCAAGACGCGGCCCGACGCCGGCCGCGCGGTGTTCGGCGAGGCGGCGGACCTTACGCGCCTGTCGGAAGCGCAGATCGCGCATGCCGGCATCGGGCGCAAGTTCCAGAAGCCCACGATCTTCGAGCAGCTCACGGTGTTCGAGAACCTCGAGCTCGCGATGAAGGCCGACAAGCGGGTGCGCGCCACGCTGATTGCTAAGTTGAATGCGGCAGACAAAGAGAAAATTGCGGCGACGCTGACCCTCATCGGGCTGCAGGAAGCGGCCGACCGGATCGCGGGGCTCCTGTCGCACGGGCAGAAGCAGTGGCTCGAGATCGGCATGCTCCTCATGCAGGAGCCGAAGCTCCTGCTGCTCGATGAGCCGGTCGCGGGCATGAGCGACCAGGAGACCGAGCGCACCGCCGAGCTTTTCCTCTCGCTCGCCGGCACGCACTCGCTGGTGGTGGTCGAGCACGACATGGCGTTCATCGAGAGCATCGCGCGCAAGGTGACGGTGCTGCACGAGGGCAGCGTGATCGCCGAAGGGCCGATGGAGGACGTCAAGAACGATGCGCGAGTGATCGAGGTGTACCTTGGTCGTTGAGGGGCTCAACCAGTACTACGGCGGCAGCCACATCCTGCGCGACGTCGCTTTCGACCTGCCCGCGGGCAAGGTCACCGCGCTCCTCGGCCGCAACGGCGTCGGCAAGACCACGCTGCTGCGCGCGTTGATGGGGCTGGTCCCCATCAAGACTGGACGCGTGGTCTTCGAAACCAAAGACATCACCAAAGCCAGGCCAAACGAGCGCGCACGCGCCGGGCTCGGCTACGTGCCACAAGGGCGCGAGATCTTCCCGCGCCTGACGGTCGAAGAGAATCTGCTGATGGGTGCGCCGCGCATTCCTGAGCGCATCTTCGAAATGTTCCCGGTGCTGCGGCAGATGCTGGGGCGCCGCGGCGGCGACCTCTCCGGCGGCCAGCAGCAGCAGCTCGCGATCGGCCGCGCGCTCGCCATGCAGCCGCGCCTGCTGATCCTCGACGAGCCGACGGAGGGCATCCAGCCGTCGATCATCAAGGAGATCGAGCGCGTGATCCGCGCGCTCGCGGTTACCGGCGAGATGGCGATCCTGCTGGTCGAGCAGTATTACGACTTCGCGCGCTCGCTCGCCGACCAGTACCTGGTGATGGAGCGGGGCGAGATTGTCGCGCGCGGCCGCGGCGCCGACATGGAGCGCGACGGCGTCAGGCGGTTGCTGGCGGTTTGACCGGCACCTCGGTACCATGTTTGCGAGGAGGAGGTCCCCATGCTAGCTCGCACGCTCGGCGCAACCGCCATCGCCTTGTCTTTTGGTGTCTGTGCCCAGGATTTGCCGAAAACGCAGTTCAAGGTCATCGGTCTCAACGCCCCGACGGTGGCGTCGATCGTGGACGAGGTGCCGTTCTGGCGCGACACGCTGCCCAAGGCTTCGAAGGGCGCGATCACCGCCGACATCACGCCGCTCGATCAGATGGGCATCGACGACAAGACCATGCTGCGCCTGTTGCGCCTCGGGGTGATGGACTTCGCCGGCATGGACATCTCCAAGATGGCGGGCGACGACCCGCGCTTCGAGGGCTGCGATCTGGCCGGCATCACCCTGGACGCGGACAAGGCGCGCGCCGGCTGCGACGCCTACCGCGCGGTGATCGACCGGCAGATGCAGAAGAACTGGAACGCCAAGCTGCTCGCGTTCGGCGGCAACCCGCCGCAGGTGTTCTGGTGCCGCGGCGTGCTCGGCGGCCTCGCCGACCTCAAGGGAAAGAAGGTTCGCGTGTTCAACAACACGATGCGCGATTTCCTCTCCGGCGTGGGCGCGACCGCGGTCAGCATGGCGTTCGCCGAGGTGGTGCCGGCGCTCAACAGCGGCGTGGTCGACTGCGGCGTGACCGGCAGCCTGTCGGGCAACACCGCGGGCTGGCCGGAGGTCACCAAATCGCTTTACCCCATGTCGCTCGGCTGGAGCATCAACGTGATGGCGGTCAACCTGACGACTTGGAACCGCCTCGACAAGCGGGTGCAGGGCTTCCTCCTCGAGCAGGTGAAGGGGTACGAGGACAAGATGTGGGGCACGCTCAAGAAGGCGACGGCGGAGGCCGACAACTGCAACACCGGGAAGCAGCCCTGCACCATGGGCAAGCTCGCCAGCATCACCATCGTGCCGGTGAAGCCGGCCGAGGCCGAGACGCACAAGAAGCTGGTGGAAGGCGCGGTGCTCGCCGGCTGGGCGAAGCGCTGCGGCGCCGAGTGCGCCGCGGAATGGAATAACACCGTCGGCAAGACGCTCGGACTGACGGCGCCGACGCGCTAAGGGCGCCCGTGAAGCGGTTGCAGGAAATCGCCAACGGCGTCGCCCGGGGCGGGGCGATCGTCGGCGGTGCGCTGTTGCTGCTCGCCGCGGTGACGATCTGCATCGACATCTTCCTGCGCTATGCCTTTTCGCTGACCGTGGGCGGCGCGGACGACCTTTCCGGCTATGCGCTTGCCATCGCAGCCGCGTGGGGTTTCTCGGTGGCCTTGCTCAGCCGCTCGCATATCAGGATCGATACGCTCTATATCCGCCTGCCGAGGCGCGCGCGGGCCACGCTCGACCTCGCGAGCCTCGCCGCGCTCGCGCTTTTCTTCGCGCTCGTCACCTGGCACGCCTGGGGCGTGCTCAGCCTTTCTTACGCGTCGGGCTCGCGCTCGATGTCGGCGCTCGAGATGCCGCTGGTCATTCCGCAGACAGTATGGGTCATCGGCCTCGCGTTCTTCGTCGCGGTCGCGCTCCTGCTGCTGGCTCGCGCGCTGCCCGCCTACGCGAGAGGAGACCTCGACACGCTGTTCCAGGCGATCGGCTCGAAGTCCGCGGTGGCGGAGGCCAAAGAGGAAATCATCGCCGTCGAGCGCGCGATCGACAGCCGCAAAGAATGACGGCGGCGACTTCCCTCATCGTGCTGCTGGTCGTGCTCGGCAGCTCGATCGCGGTCGCCGCCGGCATGGGGCTGGTGGGGCTGATCCTCAACCAGGCCTATTCGCCGATGCCGCTCACGCGGATGCTGGGCGAGCTCACCTGGTCGACCACCAGCAACTTCATCCTTACCGCGATTCCGTTCTACATCATGTTCGGCGAGATCCTGCTGCGCAGCGGGATCGCCGAGCGCATGTACAACGCGCTGGTGCAGTGGCTGTCCTGGCTGCCGGGCGGGCTGATGCACTCGAACATCGGCTCCTGCGCGCTGTTCGGCTCGGTCTCGGGCTCGAGCGTGGCCACCGCGGCCACCATCGGGGTGGTCGCGATCGGCGAGATCGAAAAGCACAAATACAACGAGCGCCTGTTTCTCGGCACGCTCGCGGCGGGCGGAACGCTCGGCATCCTCATCCCCCCGTCGATCAACATGATCATCTACGGCGTGATGACCGACACCTCGGTGCCGAAGCTGTATCTCGCCGGCTTCGTTCCGGGCTTCATCCTCACGCTGCTCTTCAGCCTCACCGTGCTGATCGCTTGTGTCTGGAGGCCGCGCTGGGGCGGCGAGCGCATCAAGACCAGCTGGGAAGAGCGCTGGCGCACGCTGCCGGATCTGCTGCCGCCGCTCGCGCTGCTGATGATCGTAGTCGGCGCGATCTTCTTCGGCCTCGCCACCGCCACGGAATCCGCGGCCGTCGGCATCCTCGGCGCGCTTGCCATCACGGCGTGGCGCCGGCGCCTCAGCCTCGCCATGCTGCGCGAGGTCTGCGAAGGGACGGCGCGCACCACCGCGATGGTCGTGGCGATCCTGGTGGGGGCTTTCTTCCTCAACGTCGTGATCCAGACGATCGGGCTAACGCAGCAGCTCAGCCGGCTGATCAACGCGTACCAGCTCACCCCGAGCCAGGTCCTGACCGCGGTGATCATCCTCTACCTGGTGCTGGGCACCTTCATGGAAGAGCTGTCGATGATGATCTCGACCATCCCCATCACCACGCCGCTCATCCTGCAGGCCGGTTACGACCCGGTCTGGTTCGGCATCCTGCTCGTGCTGCTGATCCAGACCGCCATGGTGACGCCGCCCTTCGGCATCAACATTTTCGTGATCCACGGCATTCGCGGCCGCGGCACGCTGGCCGACGTCGAGCGCGGCGCGGCGCCGTTCGTGGTCACATTGCTGATCATGATCGGGCTGATCTGCGCCTTTCCCGACATCGCGATGTGGCTGCCGCGGCTCGTCGGGTAAACCGAGGCGCTACACGGAGCACTTCATTCGATAACCTCGTCGACACGCGCTAGAAACTCGCGGGAAATCGCGAGCCCGAGCTTCTTCGCCGTCTGGAGATTGAGCACCAGCTCGAACTTTGTCGGCTGCATAACGGGAAGTTCGGCAGGCTTCTCCCCCTTCAGAATGCGGCCCGCGTAGACGCCGGCGAGCCGATAGGAATCGGCAAGGTTCGCGCCGTAGCTCATCAGGCCTCCGGCGACAGCGAACTCGCGAAACTGGTAGATCGCCGGGACTGCATGGGTTTGCGTCAGCGCAATCAATTGTGCGCGCTGGCTGGCGAAGAATGGGTCCGCGCCAACGAGCAGCGCGTCGACCCGTTGCTGGGCGAGCGTGGCGAACGCCGTGTCGAGATCGCGCTCGGTACCGGCGTGCAGCACGACGATCTGCTGTCCGATCGTTTCCGCCGCCGTCTGCAGGTCCCGCACTTGGCTATCCGAATCGGGACGGTTCGGGTTCACTAGCGCGCCGATCTTGCCCCCCTTAGGCACCAGCTCGCGCAGCAGCCCGAGCCGCTTCGCGTCGAGTTCGACGGTGAGCGCGGCGATCCCGGTCACATTGCCGCCAGGCCGGTTGAGACTGGCGACAAGCTGGGCTTTGACCGGGTCGGCAGCGGCCGGGAAGACGATTGGAATTGTGGACGTCGCCGCCTTTGCCGCCAGCGCCGAGACGTTCCCGCCGCCGGCGACGATTACCGCCACCTGGCGACGCACCAAGTCGGTGGCGAGATCAGGCAGGCGCTCGTAGCGATTCTGCGCCCAGCGATATTCAATCGAAACGTTTCGGCCCTCGACGTAGCCGATTTCGCCCAGGCCCTGGCGAAACGCGGCTACGAGATGTGCAAATGGACCGGGCAGTGCGCTGTTGAGGAACCCGATCACCGGCATCGTCGAACGCTGAGAGAATGCGCGGATGGGCGACGCGACGGCCGCCACGCCACTGGCAAGCACAATGAAATCGCGTCTTTTCATTTCTATCTGAGCTCGATGACGATGTTGCCGCCGGCGTCGAGCTCCGCTCTCGCTCCGGGCGGCACGACGCAGGTCGCATCGTACTCCTCGACGATCAGCGGGCCGGTGCGCGGCCGCGCCAAGTCCGAGCGGCGCATCACCGGCGTTTCCATCCACGAGCCGAAATAGGCGCGGCGCGGTGGCGGCGGTTGCGGCTCGCCGCGGCTCGGGCGGACTCGCTCCGGAACGTTCGGGCCCTCGCGCAGGCCCTGGCCGACCACCTGGATGGAGACCAGCTCCACCGGCTCGTCGGCGCCGGCGCGGTGGCCGTAGGTCTTTTCGTGCTCCCGGCCGAAGGCTTCTTCCAGCGCGCCGAAATCGATCGGGCCGTCGGGTAGCGCAACGGTGAGCTCGTAGGTTTGTCCGTGGTAGTGGAGCGCCGCCGAGCGGCGAATTTTTGCCTTCTCCGAGACAAAACCTTCAGCGGCCAGTTGCTCGCGCGCCTGTTTCGCGAGCGCGTCCCACGCACGCTCGATCTCGCGCCGATCGGATCCGCGCAACAGCCGCCTGAACGTGCGCGAATAGTGGTGCTCGACATCGGCGTACAGCAGCCCGAAGGAGGAGAACAGGCCCGCCGAAGGCGGCACCACGATGCGCTTCATACCGAGCGCCGCCGCCATGCCGCAGGCGAACACCGGGCCGTTGCCGCCGAACGCGAACAGGGCGAACTCGCGCGGGTCGCGGCCGCGCTCGCTCGACACCGCCTTGATCGCGCGGATCATGTTCGACGCCGCGATGAGGTGCGCGCCGTGGGCCGCCTTTTCCAGGGTCATGCCGAGCGGCGTGGCGATCTTCTCCTTGAATACTTGGTTTGCTTTTTGAGAATTCAATTTGAGCGCGCCCCCGACCAGGTAGCCCGGATTGATGTACCCGAGCAGCAGGTTGGCGTCCGTGACCGTGGGGGTCTCGCCGCCCTTGTCGTAGCAGACAGGACCCGGCGCGGCGCCCGCGCTTTCCGGGCCGACCTGCAGCGCGCCCGCGGGATCGATCCACAGCAGCGAGCCGCCGCCCGCGCCGACCTCGGCGAGATCGATCGCCGGCACCTTGAGCGCGTAGCCCGCGCCGGTGAGCAGGCGCGAGCCGACCATGATGCCGGCCCCGACCGAGTACTCCTGGGCGCGGGTCACCTCGCCGTCCTCCACCATCGACGCCTTCGCGGTGGTGCCGCCCATGTCGAAGCTGATGATCTTCGGCAGGTCCTTGGCGCGCGCGAGCGCCTGCGCGCCGACCACGCCGCCGGCGGGGCCGGACTCGATGATATGGACTGGCCGCTCCACCGCTGCCGCGTCGGTGGTGAGGCCGCCGTTCGACTGCATGAGGAGCACGCGCGCGCGTACGCCCGCGTCGTCCAGGCCTTTGCGCAGCGCCCGCAGGTAGCGCGCGACGATCGGCGTCACGTAGGCGTTCACTACCGTGGTCGAGGTTCGCTCGTATTCCTTGATCTCCGGCAGCACTTCGCAGGAGATCGAGCAGGGCAACTGGGGTGCTTTTTTCCTGATGACGTCCCGAATCAAAAGCTCGTGGGCGGGATTTGCGAACGAATGCAGCAGGCACACCGCGATCGCCTCGACCTTGTGCGCGAGCAGGTCGTCCACGGCCCGCTCCGCGTCATTGCGACGCAAAGGTTTCTCGATAACCCCTTGCGCGTCGACGCGCTCGTCCACCACTTGCCGCAGGTAGCGCTCGACGAGCGGTGCCGGCTTGGTCCAGCCGATGTCGTACATGCGCGGCATGCGCAGCGTGCGGATTTCGAGCACGTCGCGGAAGCCGCTGGTGGTGATGAGACCGGTCTTCGCGCCCTTGTGCTCGAGTATCGCGTTGGAGGCCACGGTGGTGCCGTGGCGGATCTCGGAGATTACCGCGCCGGCAAGGCCGGTCTCGCGGAACACGTCGCTCAGGCCTTCGACGATCGCCTGCGCGTAGTTCTCCACGCTGGAGGAGATCTTTTTGGTGTGGATCGTGCCGTCGGAGCCGAGCAGCACGATATCGGTGAAGGTGCCGCCGACGTCGACACCGACGCGATAGCTTGTCACTAGGCTGCTTTTTTGGCTTTCGGCGGCGGGTCTTCGCGTTGCACGGCCGGCACTTCGCGCCAGCCGCGCGCGGTGCGGATTTCGGCGCGTCGTTTCGCCGTTGCTTCTGCATCAACTTCTTTTCCAACGACCACTACACCGTAATCGGCGGCCGCTTTGGCAACCGAGAGCAGTTCGTTCCTCACATCGCGCAGCACGGCGGCGGGATCGCGCTCGAGGGGATCGCCCCAGCCGCCCGCGCCGGCGAGCACGTGGCGGAACACGTCGCCGCGCTTGATGGTCATCGTGAGCTTGGAAGGCAGGGTGCGGTTCTCGCCGTCGGGATTGAGATAGTTCTCGGAGGGCATGCCGGGGCTGCCGCCGTAGAGCCCGAAGGGCCGGTGCGTACGGCGATCGGAGCGCACCTGCAGCACCGCTTCCTCCTCGAGGAACCGGTAATCGCGCTTGAACGGCACGCCGCCGCGGTACTTGCCCGCGCCGGCCTTGTCGGGCACGAACTCGTAGGCGAGGAACTGGATCGGCTGCTCGGCTTCCGTGATCTCGATCGAGTGCGACGCCATGTTGGCGAACATGTGCGAGTTACCGTCGAGGCCGTCGGCCCAGGGCCGCGCGCCCCAGGCGCCGCAGGTGAAGTCGACGTAGATGTAGGGCTTGCGCCCGGCGTCGTAGCCGCCGATCGACACGCCGGTGTTGCCGCCGTCGCCCGCCGCCTTGACCTTGTCGGGCAGCATCATGGCGAGCGCGCCGAACATGCAGTCGGTCATGCGAAAACCGGTGAGGCCGCGCGCCGCGCAGGCGGCGGGGAGAACGCCGTTTCCGACCGTGCCCGGCGGGCAGATCACCTCGATCGCCCTGAACACGCCCTCGTTGTTCGGAATGCCCTGCGGCAGCACCGAGCGCACGCCGGTGTAGGACGCCGCCTTGGTGAAGGAAAGCGTGTTGTTGATCGCCCCCTTTACCTGCGGGTGGGTGCCGGTCCAGTCGACCAGCATGTGGCCGCCCTTCTTGCGGATGGTGACGAAAAGGCGGATCGGCTTGCCGTAGTCCACGCCGTCGTCGTCGATCCAGTCCTCGAAGCTCCATGCGCCGTCGGGCAGTTTCTCGAGCGCGGCGCGCGTCAGGCGCTCCGCATAGTCGATGGTCTCGCGCATATACGTTCTTGTTTGTTCCGGACCATACCGGCTGACCAGCTCGGCGAACTGCTTTTCAGCAATGTGGCAGGCGGCGAGTTGCGCGCGCAGGTCGCCGAACACCTTCACCGGCAGGCGCACGTTGCGCTCGATGAAGGTCATGAGCGTCTTGTTGAGCACGCCCGCCTCGTACATCTTGAGCGGCGCGATGCGCAGCCCCTCGGCATAGATCTCGGTCGAGTCGGAGGCGTTCGAGCCGGCGACGCGCCCGCCGACGTCGGTGTGATGGCACACGGTGCAGGCGAACGCGATGCGCTCGCCTTCGTGATACAGCGGCTTGAATACGAAGATGTCGGGCAGGTGCATCCCGCCGTCGAATGGATCGTTCATGATGAACACATCGCCCGGCCGGATGTCGTCGCGGTAGTGCTGCATGATCGACTGCATCGCCGTCGGCACCGAGCCGAGGTGCCCCGGAAGCGTTAGGCCCTGCGCCACCAGCCTGCCCTCGGCGTCGGCGAAGCCGGTCGAGTAGTCCATGTTGTCCTTGAGCACGCCCGAGTAGGTCGTGCGGAACACGGTCAGCGCCATCTCGTCGGCGATGGAGAAGATCGCGTTCTTGAAGAGTTCAAAACCGATAGGATCCATGGCTTATTATCCTTGCATGCCGAAGGATATCTACGCCACGCTCGCTGTAAAGCGCCGGATCAACGCTGCGGGAACGCTCACGCGCCTGGGCGGCGCGCTGATGGATGAGGAAGTGGTATCCGCAATGGCGGCGGCCGCGCGCGCTTCGGTCGACATCGGCGAGCTGCAAGCCGCCGCGGGCCGCACGATTGCAAGGATCACGACTGCGCAAGCAGGAATCGTGACGACAGGCGCCGCCGCCGCGCTTACGCTCGCCGCAGCGGCCTCGATGACGCGCTGGGACATCGCGCGCATGGCGGCGCTGCCGCACGCCGAGAACTTTCCGAACGAGATCCTGCTGCCGCGCACGCAGCGCACAGGCTACGCGCATGCGCTGCGCGCCTCGGGCGCGCGCCTGGTGGACATCGGCCACAACGACCGCGGCACCGGCGCCGGCGTGCGCGGCCTCGAGGCCTGGGAGATCGAGGCCGCGATCACACCGCGCACCGCCGCCTTTGCTTTTTCAGTCACCCCCCAAAACGCCAACGAGCTGACCACGGTGGTCGCTGCATGCCGGCCGCGCGGCATCCCGGTGATCGTCGACGCGGCGGCGCAGCTTCCTCCCAAGTCGAACCTGAAGAAATTCCTGCAGATGGGCGCCGACCTGGTCGCGTTCTCCGGCGGCAAGGCGATCGGCGGTCCGCAGGCCTCGGGCATCCTCGCGGGGCGGCGCGATCTGGTCGGCGCGGCGCTGGTGCAGCAGCTCGACATGGATGTCTCGCCCGACACGTGGGCGCCGCCGGATCTGATCGATCTCCAGGCAATGAAGGGCATCCCGCACCACGGCCTCGGGCGCGGCTTCAAGGCGGGCAAGGAAGAGATCGTCGGGCTGCTCGTTGCCCTCGAGCGCTACGCCGCCGCGGACGACGAAGCCTCCAACGCGGCGCTCGAGCGGCGCCTCGCGCGCATTGCGCAAGATCTCGGTGACGGAATGGTGAAGAAAATCGTATCGGCCCGCGAAACCGGCCGCGTGCCGCAGCTCCACCTGATGGTTGAAAATCCGCTTGCCTTGAGCGCTCGCCTGCAGGCCCGCGAGCCGCCGGTGCATCTCTCGGAGCGCTTCGCCGCTCAGGGAATCCTGATCGTCGATCCGCAGGCACTGCGCCCGGAGGACGACGCCGCGCTGGTCGCCGCGCTGCTGAAAGCCGTATGAGGATTCGCGCCGCTGGCGGCCTGAGCGTGGAGGCGCTGGCGAGCTCGTGGCAGGCGCAGCTCGCGCTCGAATTCGAGCGTGACGGAAGGAGAACCGTGCTGGCGAGGCGCGCCTCCGACGGCCCGCTGGTCGTGCAAAAGCCGCTGTATCCGGAAGGCGAGGAGGTCTGCCACGCCATCGTGGTGCACCCGCCCGGCGGCATCGCCGGAGGAGACGAGCTTTCTCTCGAAGTGAATGCCGCAGGTCATGCGCTTCTCACCACGCCCGGCGCCGCCAAGTGGTACCGCAGCGCGGGGCCATGGGCGCGCCAGAGCCTCGACTTCGCCGTCGCAGGAACGCTGGAATGGCTGCCGCGCGAGACCATCGTGTTCGATGGGGCGCTCGGGGAGCTCAAGACAGATGTTCAGCTGGGACTGCATGGGCGCTTCATCGGGTGGGAGGTCGTCTGCCTCGGCCGCGCGGGCTTCAGGAAAGGAAAGCTGCGGCTCGAAACATCGATTCGCCGCGAGCGAGAGCTTCTGTGGCTGGAGCGCGGAACGCTCGAGGCCGGCGGCAAGCTGATGACTTCGGCGGCCGGGCTCGCAGGCTGCAGGGTGTTCGGAACGCTGGTGGCCGCTCCCGCGCCGGTCGAGCTGCTCAAGGAATGCAGGCGCATCGCCGCGACCACCGTCCTTCCGGGTCTCGTGGTCGCGCGCTACCTCGGCGATTCGACCGAAGAGGCATTCGCGACCTTCATGCGGC
This sequence comes from Burkholderiales bacterium, assembly GCA_035649875.1. Lineage (GTDB taxonomy): Bacteria > Pseudomonadota > Gammaproteobacteria > Burkholderiales > SG8-39 > SCGC-AG-212-J23. The sequence continues at coordinate 54,267 of DASRIR010000044.1, forward strand.
TTTGGGCCGTCCTCCGCCCGGCCGTTGCCGGCCGCGAGGCGGCGGCGCCGCGCATCTGGAGCACCTGATGTCCCGCGTCCAGGCGCTCGCCGCGAGCCTCGTGCGTGCGCACCGCAACCGGGAATTCGTGGCTCTGCCCACGGACTTGACCACGGAGGAGGCTTACCGCGTTCAGGATCTCGTGTTCGCCGAGCTCGCGCGCGGCCAGCGGCCGAATGCCTGGAAGGTCGGCGGACCGGGCCCGGACGTCGAGCCGACCATGGCGCAGATCCTCCCGGGGCGTCTTTTCGCCAGCCCGCCGCCGGTGGAGACCAACGGTTTCCAGATGATCGGCGTCGAGATCGAGGTCGCGTTCCGCATGGGTGAAGACGCGAAGCCCGTCGAGGCGTTCGTGGCGATCGAGGTCTGCGATACGCGGCTCGCCGACTGGAAGAACGCCTCGCCGGCGGCGAAGGTCGCCGATTTCCAGTCGAACGCCGCACTGGTCGCGGGAAGCGGCACGTCGTGCTTGGAGCAGACCGATTGGGGCCATCAGCGCGCCGAGCTGTGGATCGTCGCCATGCCGGAGATTCCGCTGCTCGACGCGGTGCCCTTCCGCTTCGGCATCCCCGAAGCGGTGCAGCTGTGCACGCTTCCGGTGCGCGTCAGTCCGTCGAGCTTCGCGGCCGAAGTTCTGAAGTAGACTTTCCGCGTGGAGCTCACGCCTCGAGAGAAGGACAAGCTGCTCATCTTCACGGCCGCGTTGCTTGCGGAACGGCGCAAGGGGAAGGGCCTCAAGCTCAACTATCCGGAAGCCGTCGCCTATATCAGCGGCGCGCTTCTCGAGGGCGCGCGCGAAGGCCGCAGCGTGCAGGAGCTCATGACCTGGGGCGCGACGCTCCTCAAGCGCGAAGACGTCATGGAGGGCGTGCCCGAGATGATTCCGGAAATCCAGGTCGAAGCCACCTTTCCCGACGGCACCAAGCTCGTCACTGTGCATAACCCCATCCCATGATTCCAGGCGAGATCAAGGTCGCCGGCGGCGACATCGAACTCAACAAAGGACGAAAAACTGAAAGGCTCGAAGTCGTCAATGAGGGAGACAGACCTATTCAGGTCGGCTCCCACTACCACTTCTTCGAGACCAACGCAGCGCTGAAATTCGACCGCAAGAAAGCCTATGGCTGCCGGCTCAACATCGCCGCCGGCACCGCGGTGCGCTTCGAGCCAGGGCAAACGCGCACCGTCGAGCTGATACCAGTCAGTGGTTCAAGAACCATCTATGGCTTCACCGGCAAGGTGATGGGGAAGCTCAAGTGAAGATCACCCGGCAGGCCTATGCCGAGATGTACGGTCCAACCGTCGGCGACCGCGTGCGCCTTGCCGACACCGAGCTCTGGATTGAGGTGGAGAAGGACTACACGGTCTACGGCGAGGAGGTGAAGTTCGGCGGCGGCAAGGTGATCCGCGACGGCATGGGCCAAAGCCAGCGCGTGTCGAAGGACACCGCCGACACGGTGATCACCAACGCGCTGATCGTCGATCACTGGGGAATCGTGAAGGCGGACATCGGCCTCAAGAACGGCCGCATCTGGAAGATCGGCAAGGCCGGCAATCCGGACATCCAGCCGGCGATCACCATCCCGATCGGCCCGGGTACCGAGATCATCGCGGGCGAGGGCATGATCGCGACCGCGGGCGGCATCGACAGCCACATCCATTTCATCTGCCCGCAGCAGATCGAGGATGCGCTGATGTCGGGCGTCACCACCATGATCGGCGGCGGCACCGGCCCGGCTACGGGCACCTTCGCCACCACTTGCACGCCGGGCCCCTGGCACATCCAGTCGATGCTCGAGGCCGCCGACACATTTCCGGTGAACCTCGGGTTTCTGGGCAAGGGGAATGCGGCATTGCCGCTACCACTCATCGAGCAAATCAATGCTGGCGCAATCGGGCTCAAGCTGCACGAAGACTGGGGCACCACGCCGGCGGCGATCGACAACTGCCTCGCGGTCGCGGACAAGATGGACGTGCAGGTCGCGATCCACACCGACACGCTGAACGAGTCGGGTTTCGTCGAAGCCTCGATCGCCGCGTTCAAGGGCCGGACCATCCATACCTATCACACCGAGGGCGCGGGCGGCGGCCACGCGCCGGACATCATCAAGGTGTGCGGCCAGGCGAACGTGCTGCCGTCGTCGACCAACCCGACGCGGCCTTACACCGTGAACACCATCGCCGAGCACCTGGACATGCTGATGGTGTGCCACCACCTCGACCCCGCGATCGCCGAGGACGTGGCATTCGCCGAGTCGCGCATCCGGCGCGAGACCATCGCCGCCGAGGACATCCTGCACGACCTCGGCGCGTTCTCGATGATGTCGTCGGACTCGCAGGCGATGGGACGCGTGGGCGAGGTGATCATCCGCACCTGGCAGACTGCGCACAAGATGAAAGTGCAGAGAGGAACCAAAGACCGCAACGACAACGCGCGGGTCAAGCGCTACGTCGCCAAGTACACGATCAACCCGGCGATCGCGCACGGCATCTCGCACGAGGTCGGCTCGGTCGAGGAAGGCAAGCTCGCGGACCTGGTGCTGTGGAAGCCGGCGTTCTTCGGCGTGAAGCCATTCCTGATCGTGAAGGGCGGCATGATCGCCGCCGCGGCGATGGGCGATCCGAATGCATCCATCCCGACGCCGCAGCCGGTGCACTATCGGCCGATGTTTGGCGCGAAGGCCGTGACGTTTGTTTCGAAGGCCTCGCTCAAGAACAGGAAGCTGCAGAAGCTCCGTCGCCCGCTGGTGGCGGTCAAAAACACGCGCAAGATCGGCAAGAAGCACATGGTGCATAACGACTACCAGCCCGAAATGAGCGTCGACCCGGAAACCTACGAGGTGCGCGCCGACGGCGAGCTGCTGGTGTGCGAGCCCGCGAAAGTGCTACCCATGTCCCAGAGGTATTTCCTATTCTGAAACTCGTCCTCATGTTCGAGCAGCGCCAAAGAAGCCGCCTGCGCGCGAAGGCCGACAACGGCGAGGTCCTGTCGCTCATCCTGCCGCGCGGCAAGGTGGTGCGCGACGGCGAGCGGGTGAAGACCCTCGACGGGCGCGAGGTCGAGATCGTCGCGGCGCCCGAGAAGCTCTTGCACATCGAGTCGGCCGAGCTCGCGCGCGTCGCCTACCACCTCGGCAATCGCCACGTGGCGCTGCAGGTGGGCCAGGGATTCCTGCGCATCGCCGAGGACCATGTGCTCGAGGAGATGGTGCGCAAGCTCGGCGCGCGCGTCTCGCACGTCGAGGCGCCGTTCGAGCCCGAGGCGGGCGCCTATGGCCACCAGCATGACGAGATGGGCCACGGCGGTCGCATTCACGATCATTTCCACGGATGAGCCTCGCGCATCTGCTCCAGCTCGCGAGCCCGACCCTCCCGGTGGGCGCGTACAGCTATTCGCAGGGGCTCGAGGCCGCGATCGAAGCCGGGACCGTCAAGGACGCCGAAAGCGCGCAAGCCTGGATCGGCGACGTGCTGGAGCTTTCGCTGGCGCGCATGGAGGTGCAGGTGCTGCGCGTGCTGATCGGGGATATGAGCGCCGCGTCTCGCCAGGACCTGAACGACGTCTTCGTCGCCACGCGCGAGTCCGCCGAGCTGCGGGCCGAAACGCTGCAGATGGGGCAGGCGCTCGCGAGATTGCTGCGCGAGCTAGGGGTCGAGGTTTCCGTTGAAAGCCCCGCTTACCCCACCGCCTATGCGCTGGCAGTGCGGCACTGGAACATCGAGCCGCGCGCGGCGCTGGTCGCATATCTATGGTCGTGGCTCGAGAACCAGGTCATGGCGGCGGTGAAGTCGGTTCCGCTCGGGCAGACCGCGGGCCAGAAGATGCTTTTGCAGTTGGGAGAACGCCTGGCCGCAGTAGCGGACCTCGAGATCCCTGAACAAGACTGGAGCAATTTCGCGCCCGGACTCGCGTACCTCTCGGCGCGCCACGAAACCCAATACTCGAGGCTCTTCCGCTCATGAAGGAAGGCTTGTGACCCTTCGCGTCGGTATTGGCGGACCGGTGGGCTCGGGCAAGACGGCGCTCACGCTCTCGCTCTGCCGCGCGCTGCGCGAGAAGTACGAGATTGCCGTGGTCACGAACGACATCTACACGGAGGAGGACGCGCAGTTCCTGGTGCGGAACGACGCCCTCGCGCCCGAGCGCATCATCGGCGTGGAGACCGGCGGCTGCCCGCACACCGCGATCCGCGAGGATGCCTCGATCAACCTCGAGGCCGTCGACCGCCTGGTGCGGCGCTTTCCGCAGCTCGACTTGGTGTTCGTCGAATCGGGCGGCGACAACCTCGCCGCGACCTTCAGCCCGGAGCTCTCGGACCTGACGCTTTACGTGATCGACGTGGCCGCCGGCGACAAGATCCCGCGCAAGGGCGGTCCCGGCATCACCAAGTCGGACCTCCTGGTCATCAACAAGATCGACCTCGCGCCGATGGTCGGCGCCTCGCTCGAGGTCATGGAACGCGACGCCCGCAAGATGCGCGGCGAGCGCCCATTCGTGTTCACCAACCTCAAGACCGGCCACGGCCTGGCGGCTGTGATCCGGTTCATCGAAGCCGAAGGCATGCTGCAGACGAAAAAAGCCCCCGAAGGCCACCAGGCCTCCGGGGCTGGTTCGCGCTCCCTTCAGGGTAGGGGGCGCTAAAGCTTTGGCTTGCTAGCTTTGGCGGGGGATGGGCACGATGAACGACTCGCGCACCACGTCCTTGCCCGCCATCAGCTCCTGCGACTGGCGCCGCTCCTCGTCGAACACGACCGCGGCGAGCTTCTGCAGCGTCTCGCGCGCCTCGTGGAGCGTCCGCCCATGGGAGTTCACGCCTGGCAGCTCCTCGATGAAGCCAACATAGCCGTGGCTCGACTTGAGGTACACCGCGGTGAACGCCAGCCTGCCTTCCATCCGGGCCGCCTGCTTAGGCGTTGGCGACGCGCTTGGGCGCGGCGAGCGCGCTGGAGGACTTGTCGAGCACCGCGAGGTCGCCCGAAATCTCGGCACCTTCTTCGATGCGGATCTTGGCGTAGCGGATCTTGCCCGACACCCTGCCGCTCGAGTGCACGATCAGCTGCTTGCGTACGGTGATCTCGCCTTCGAAGCGGCCGCGGATCTCGGCCTGATCGACCGAGATGGTGCCCTGGAACACGCCGTGCTCGGCGATCTCCAGCACGCGGGAATCGAGCGTCGCCTCGACGCGGCCTTCGACCACCAGCGTGTCGCAGTCGCTGATCTCGACGCCCTTGATCTTGATGTCGTGGCCGACGACCAGCTTCGACTCCTTGCGCTCGGGGGCCGGGGTTTTCTCCGGCTCGGAGGGTGCCGTGGTGCCGGCAGGGACGCTCGCCGGCGGAATCGTTTGATTCTGGCGGAACGGCTCGTCGCGCCGGTTACGGAAAAAACCGTCTTTCTGTAGCACTTTCGACTCCCTCTGGTAGTGGTGGGTGGGACAGCCGCAGGCTCCACGCATATTCCGTACCTGGACTTAACTGCTTGAAAAATTGGAAGGTCTTATTTTGGCGCGGCCGACGTGGCGTCGCCCAGCGGCGACGGTGTCGCAGGAAAGCGCCGCAAGGCCTTGTAGCGCTTCGGTTTCTTATGTCGTGCATGCGCTACGCGCGCAGCGCGGCGTTCGCCTGCTCGAAGTGGCGCATCGTCTTTTCCGCGTCGTAGCGTCCCTCGGCGAGCGTCTCCGGGTCCCACTCCCTGCGCTCGGCGTGGAAGAAGTCGCCGCCGTAGACGTGGATCGCCCCCGTGAGGCGCGGAATCGGGTTCGTCACCGAGTGGATGATCTCCGGCCCGAGCGGCACCGCGTCGCGGGCGCAGAGCGCCTGGGCGCCCGCGGCCTCGATTTTCGCCCCGGTCCGACGCCAGAAAATGTTGTCTTCACGGCCGGTGTAGACGCCGATCACCGCCCACATGCGATGGTTGTGCGGATAGATCGTCATGTAGGGCGCCCAGACCACGTTGAGGATGGTGAGCTCGGGCGAGTGGTAGAGCTTCTGCACCTCGCCGCGCTTCGGCTCGCCCAGCCACTTCAGGACCGCGCCGGGATCGGCGACCGCGCGCGCCACGACTTCGCGCACGGCCTTGTGGGTCCGGTCCGCGGCGTGCGCGGCTCGGCAATCGGCGATGAAGCGCTCGAGATCGGCCATGGCCTTTAGTTTACGGCGAACTGGCGCAGCAGGCGCCCGGGAAGCCCGCGGACCTCCACCGGGCCGTCCCGGCCGACGATCCGCACGCCATTGACCCAGACTCCCTGCACGCCCACCGCCCGGGTGGTGAGGCGCGGATTGCCGCCCGGCAGGTCGAACACGCGCCGGGTCGGGCCGCGGTCGACGGTCGCGGGATCGAACAGCAGCAGGTCGGCGTGGTAGCCCACCTTGAGCGCACCGCGCTCGGGCACGCCGAACAGCTGCGCCGGCTGGCCGCACAGCCGCCAGACCGCTTCCGCCAGCGTGAGCGCGCCGAGCGCTCGCACCCAGTGGCCGAGCAGGTGCAGGCCGAACCCGGCGTCGTTGAAGAACGTGAGGTGGGCGCCGGCGTCGGAGAGCGAGACCAGGCTGCACGGGTGCTTGAGCATGCGCGCGACCGCGGCCTCGTCCGAGTTCAGCAGCAGCGCGCTGAACACCGTGTCGAGGTTTTCGTCGAGCGCCGTGTCGAGCATGGTTTCGAGCGGGTCCTTTCCCGCGTCGCGCGCGATTTCGCCGATCGAGCGCTGCTCCAGGTCGGCGCGCGCCGACTGCACGACGCGAACCTGGTTCCATTCGCCGTTGAACAGGCGAAAGTGCGCCGGTTTTGCAATCTCGACGCGCAGCGCGTCGCGGAAGCCGCGCTCGCGCAGCTTTTTCCTGAATTCCTCGCCTTTCAACGGCAGCGCCGGCTTCCAGCTCGCCAGACCTTCGAACACGTAGGGCGAGTGCAGCGTGAACTCCATCGCGAGCGGGCAGCACGAGACCGCGCCGACCAGCCTGCGGCCGCGCGCGTTGGCTTCCTGGATCCTCTGCAGGTCGTTGAACACAGCATCGGGGTTGGTGCTGCTGTGGAGCAGCGCGGCGATCACCACCGGGCGCTCGGATTGCGCGGCCAGCTCCTCGAGAAAGCCGATCGGCGTGTCGCCGCCCTTGGTGAGCATGAACACGCCGCGCCCCGCCTCGCGCAGGCAGCCGACCAGCGCGCGCAGCTCGGCGTCGTCCGCCAGGCGCGAAGGCATCGGCCTGCCGCCTTCGCCGTTGTGCGCGGGCGAGGTGCTGGTCGAGAAGCCCACCGCCCCCGCTTTCATCGCATCGAGCACGATTCCTTTCATCGAGGCGACTTCGTTCTGCGTGGCCGCGCGTTCGGTCGCCGCGGCGCCCATGACGTAAGTGCGCACCGAGGAATGCCCCACGAACACGCCCACGTTGAGCGCGCTGCCGCGGCGCTCGAGCATGTCGAGGTATTGCGGCACGGTCTCGAACTCCCAGCGCAGCCCGGTGCGCAGCACCGCGAGCGACATGCCCTCGACCTGGGTGAGGTTCTTCATCACGAGCTCGCGATCGGCCGCGCGGCACGGCGCGATGGTGAAGCCGCAGTTGCCGATGATCGCCGTGGTTACGCCAAGGGCGGGCGAGGGCGAGGCCCACGGGTCCCAGGTGAGCTGCGCGTCGTAGTGGGTATGGTTGTCGATGATCCCTGGCATGAGCGCCAGGCCGTCGCCATCGACCGTTTCCTTGGAACTACCAAGAATCCGGCCGATCTCGACGATGCGGCCGTCCTTGACCGCCACCCCGCCGCGCCGCGGCGGCGAGCCCAGGCCGTCGAGCAGCAACGCGTCGCGGATCACGAGATCGAACATTCGGCTTCAGTATACTCACCGGAAATCCGGGACAGATCCCCATTTTTTCCCTCGATCTCACAGAGAAAGTCGCAGTCGTCACGGGCGGCGCGAAGGGCATTGGCGCGGCGACGGCCAAGGTGCTCGAACGCGCGGGCGCGCGCGTCGAAGTGCTCGACATCGCGACCGGCTGCGACGTCACGGACGAATCTCAAGTGAAAAGCGCGTTTGCGCGCATCGGCGCCATTGACATCCTGGTGAACAACGCCGGTCGCGCGGCGCGCAAGCCCGCCACCGAGCTGACGCAGAAGGAATGGGACGAGGTCGTCAACCTCAACCTCACCGCGACCTTCCTCTGCTCGCGCAGCGCGCATCCCTACATGAAGAAGCGCGGCGCGGGCGCGATCGTGAACCTGGCCTCGATCATGGCCTTCTCGGGCGGGATCCTGCCCAACGCTTCCTACCAGGCCTCGAAGGGCGGCGTGGTCAACCTCACGCGCGCGCTCGCGCTGGAATGGGCCGCCGACAACATCCGCGTGAACGCGGTCGCGCCAACCTACGTTCGCACCGACCTCACGGTGCCGATCTTCTCCAACCCGGAGGTGATGAAGACCGTGATGGCGCACACGCCGCTTGGGCGCTTCCCCGAGCCCGAGGAGATCGGCGCGGCGATCCTCTACCTGTGCAGCGACGCCGCGCGCTGCGTCACCGGCATCACGCTGCCGGTCGACTCGGGCTACCTCGCTAGATAGAGGTAGCGGGCTTGCGCAGCATGGGAAAGATGGTCGGCGAGGTGCCGGCCTGAATGGTGCCGAGGAGCTCGAAGCCGTGCCGCTGGTAGAGCGGCACGTTCTTCGGGTTGCTCGATTCGAGATAGGCGGGGCGCGGGTCGCGATCGCACAAGGCGAGCGCGTGGCGCATGAGCGCCGAGCCGTAGCCGCACCCCTGTCGTGCGGGGTCGACACCGATAAACGGCAGGAACCAATGCGGCTCGCTCGGATGGTAGCGCCCCATCTGCTTGAACAGCGCCGCGAGGTCGCCCTGGAGCTCGGCCGGCGCCGTGCGCTGCAGAAGCTCGCCCATCGCCTCTTCGTCCGGACCGATTCCTGGCGGCAGCCACAACGCCGCGCCGGCATGGCCGTCGACGACGTGCGCAGCGCCATGCGCGAACGCATGGCCGCCGAACGCCTTCACGAAGGCGGGAAAATGCGCGAGGAACACGCCCGGATCGGGCCAGGTCCAGCGCGCGGCCGGGTCGGCGCCGAACGCCAGGACCACGACCGCGATTGCTCCCGCCTCGTCGCGTTGGGTGGCGGTTCGGATCTTCATGTCTTCAGCCGGTACCCCGTCCTGAAGATCCAGGCCACGAGGGCGAGGTCGACGGCGAGGAAGCCCGCGATCACGCCGAGGCTCGCCCAGACGTTGACGTCGGCGATGCCGTAGAAGCTCCAGCGGAAGCCGCTTACCAGGTAGACGATCGGGTTGAACAGGCTGAAGGTGCGCCAGGCCTCGGGCAGCATGTCGATGGTGTAGAACGCGCCGCCCAGGAAGGTGAGCGGCGTGATCACCAGCATCGGGATGAACTGCAGCTGGTCGAAGCCGTTCGCCCAGATGCCGAGGATGAAGCCGAACAGGCAGAAGGCCGTCGCGGTCAGCACCAGAAACACGACCATCCACAGCGGGTGGGCGATGCTCACCGGCACGAACAGATTCGCAGTCACCAGGATCACCAGGCCGAGCAGCACCGACTTGGTCGCCGCCGCGCCGACATAGGCGAGCACCAGCTCGAACGCCGACACCGGCGCCGACAGCACCTCGTAGATCGTGCCGGTGAACTTGGGCAGGTAGATGCCGAAGGAGGCGTTCGACAGGCTCTCGGTGAAGAGCGCGAGCATGATCAGGCCGGGCACGATGAACGCGCCGTACGGCACGCCGTCGAGCTGGCCCATGCGCGCGCCGATCGCGGCACCGAATACCACGAAGTAGAGCGAGGTGGTGATCACCGGCGTGGCGAGGCTCTGCCAAAGCGTGCGGCGAAAGCGCGCCATCTCGAAGCGGTAGATCGCGGCGACCGCATGAGCGTTGAAGCCGGGCTTCATTTCTGGTGCACCAGGTCGACGAAGATGTCCTCCAGCGAGCTCTGGCGCGTCTGCAGGTCCGTGAAGCCGATGTCGAGCTCGCCCAGCCGGCGCAGCAGCGCCGGGATGCCGGTGTGCTCCTCGTGCGCGTCGAAGGTGTACTGCAGCTCGCTGCCGGCGTTGCCGACTTTCAGGTTCCAACCCGCAAGGCCTGCCGGAACCGCGCTCATGGGCTGGACCAGGTGCAGCGTGAGCTGCTTCTTGCCGAGCTTCTTCATCAGCGCCGCCTTCTCCTCGACCACCACGAGCTCGCCCTTGTTCATCACGCCGATGCGGTCGGCCATCTCCTCGGCTTCCTCGATGTAGTGCGTGGTGAGGATCACGGTGACGCCGCGGCTGCGCAGCTCGCGCACCAGCGCCCACATGTCGCGGCGCAGCTCGACGTCGACCCCGGCTGTCGGCTCGTCGAGGAACAGGATCTCGGGCTCGTGCGCGAGCGCCTTGGCGATCAGGACGCGGCGCTTCATGCCGCCGGACAGCGTGCGGATCGGGTCGTCGCGCTTGTCCCAGAGCGAGAGGTCGCGCAGCACGCTTTCCAGGTGCTTCGGACTTGGCGCGCGCCCGAAGAGACCGCGGCTGAAGCTCACGGTGCTCCACACCGACTCGAACATGCCGATGTGCAGCTCCTGCGGCACCAGCCCGATCTTCGAGCGCGTCACGCGGTAGTCGCGGACGATGTCGTGCCCTTCGACGCGCACCGTGCCGGACGTCGGCATGACGATGCCGCAGACGATGTTGATGAGCGTGGTCTTGCCCGCGCCGTTCGGGCCGAGCAGGGCGAAGATCTCGTTCGGGCGGATCTCGAGGCTGATGCCTTTCAACGCCTGCAGGCCGGAGGCGTAGGACTTGCCGAGGTGCGAGATCTCGATCGCCGGCTGCATCGCGCAAGCGTAGCGCGGCTGCGCTTGCCGGTGTTTCAGATGCAACCGCTTATTTCGAGCGACACCTGATTGGGATAGAACGCCAAGAGCTCCCTGATCACCTCGACCGACTCGAGAGGCTGCTCGTAGCTCCAGACCGCGTTGCGCGCGGTCTGGCCGTTGCAGATGCTGTAGTACGTCGCTTGCCCCTTGTGGGGGCAGTAGGTGGTGTGCGAGGTGCGGATCAGCCGCTCCATCTTCACGTCCTTGCGCGGCAGGTAATACACCGCGGGGTAGCTGCCTTCCTCCATGCGCAGCGCATCGGCGCTGTCGGCGATCAGCTCGCCGTTGAACGTCACGCGGACGCGCACCTCCGCTGGGCTGATCCGGATCATCACGCTCCCTTCGGCTTCCACAGGCCCATCATGCGGCCCTCGGGATCGGTGAAAAGCGAAAATTTGCCCATGCCGGGCACCTTGTGCTCTTCCACGTGGATCCTGCCGCCGGCCGCCACCACTTTCTTGCGGTAAGCGGCGAGGTCGTCGACCAGGATGTAGAACAGCATGTTGCCGGGCCAGGGTCCCTCGCGCTCCGGCTTGACGATTCCGCCGTTGATTCCGCCGCTCCCACCGGTCTCGACGATCCGATAGTTGATCTCGGGTTGGTGGTCGACCTTCCAGCCGAAGGTCCGGGCGTAGAACTGCGCGACTTTCTCGGGTTCTTTTGACATCAGCTCCCAGTGCACCACGGGATTACCCATCGCAAGCCTCCTTCATGTCAGTGTGCTCCCTGCTCAGCGGCAACGGGCTCGCGCTCGCGCAGGAGTCCGGCAAGCGCTGCCGCGACGGCGGCGAACAACGCGCCGGCGGCGAACGCTGCGTGGTAGCCGCGTGCTTCGGACAGGCTCGCGAGGGCGGCGAGCCCGAGTGCGCCGCCCATCATGAACGAGGTGTTCACGACGCCCGAGGCGAGCCCGGATTCGCTCGGATCGACGTCGTTCATCGCGGCGAGCATCACCGGGTTGAGCGCCATGCCGCAGCCTAGGCCGAGGAGCAGCATCCCGGGCAGCACGTGAAGCATGAAGCCGCCGCCGTTCGGCGCCAGCGCGAAGAGTCCCAGTCCCGCCGCCGCGAGCAGCATCCCGCCCGCGATCGGCAGCCGCAGGCCGAAGCGCATGACGAGCTTGGCGGAGAGGCCGATCGAGAACACCGCCATGATCACGTTCGCCGGCAGGAACGCGAGCCCGATCTGCATCGGGTCGTACTTCAGCACGAGCTGCATGTAGAGCGCGGAGATGAAGAACCAGGCGAACATCGCCGCAGCCCACAGCACGCCGATTACGTTCGACACCGCGACGCTGCGGATGCGGAACAGTCGCAGCGGCATCAGCGGATCGCGCACTCGCGACTCGAGTGCGATGAACACCGAGAACAGCACCGCGGCGACGGCGAGGAGCCCATAACGCCCGTTCACGATGGCGTACACCGCGAGCATCGAGCCGGACGTCACGGTCACCGCGCCCCACACATCGAGCCGGCGCTGTTGTGCCGGCGCCTGGTCCGGCGCGAGCAGGGTGAAGCAGTACGCGCACACCAGGGCGCCGATCGGCAAGTTGACGAGGAACACCCAGTGCCAGCTGAGCGCGCTCGTGAGCAGGCCGCCCGCGAGCACGCCCACGCTGCCGCCGCCGGCGCAGATGAAGCCGTAGATCCCCATCGCCTTCGCGCGGTCCGCGGTCTCGCTGAAGAGATTCATGATCAGCGAGAGCGCGATCGCTGACACCGCCGCGCCGCCCAGGCCCTGGACCGCGCGTGCCGTGACGAGCAGCCACTGGGAGTTCGACAGCCCGCACACGAGCGATGCGACGGTGAAGAGCGCGGTGCCGAGCAGGAACCAGCGGCGCTGGCCGTACAGGTCGCCGAGCCGTCCACCGAGCAGCAGGAAGCCGCCGTAGGTGACCATGTACGCATTGACTACCCAGACGAGCGAGGCGTCGCTGAAGCGCAGGTCGACCTGGATCGAGGGCAGGGCGACGTTGATGATCGTGGTGTCGATCACGATCATGAATTCGCCCGCGCACAGCAGGTAGAACGCGAGCCAGCGTTTGCGCTCGGTCATCATCGAACGCCTAGCTCCTCGTTTCCACCAGCGACTTCATCTGGGCGAGGCCCTGGTCGAACATGCCGCCGACCATCTTGTCCATGTCGACGAACAGGCAGATCGCCTTCGACAGGAAGCTGTTGTGTCCGGTCATGGTCCAGGTCACGGTGGTGTTCTCGCCCGCGGGTTTGAAGTTGAACTCCGCGGTGTTGGTGGCGGCGAACGGCTTGAAGAACTCGAGCTTGATCCGCACCAGCTCGTCGGGGCGGCTCTCGGTGATCGTCATCCGGCCTTCGCCCACGTCCTTGTTCCCCTGCCAGGCATACACCGCGCCGGGGCCGGCTTTCGGGCCTTCATAGCTGCGCTTGAGCGCTGGGTCGACCTTTTCCCACGGCGACCACGCGCGCCAGTTCTGGAAGTCGTTCACCTGCGCGAACGCGGCCGGCGCGGGCGCGCGCATCGTGGCGCTGCGCTCGATGCGGAAATCCGCGGGCTGCAGCGCGACGAACACGGCGAACACGACGATCACTGCGGCAATCCCGAGCAAAGTCCATTTCAACATTTCACTTCCTTCTTAGATGGGCGGCGAGGCGGTCGACGGTCTGCGCCCAGCCCTTGTCCATCCCCTTCAGCATCGCGGCCGCCTCGTCGCTTGGACCTCGCGCGATGGCGTTGACCGTGACCGTCGTCCTGCCTTGAGACTCGCTAAATGTTACGTCGATAACCTCCTGCAGCTGCTGCACGCCCTTGTCGTTGTCGGCAACGCAGGTGATCACCAGGTGCGCGGGCGCCGCGACCTCGCGGAACTCGCCCCGCACCCAGTAATCCCTGCCGTCGGGCGCGCGCAGGCAAAGCCTGAAGATGCCGCCGGGACGCGCGTCGGTCTCGCAGGAATGGATCGTGAAGCCTTTCGGCCCGAACCAGTGCTGCAGGTGCTCGGCGCGCGTCCAGCATTCGAACACGCGGCCGCGCGGCGCTTCGAAGACGCGCGTCACCACGACGGTTTTCTCGTTCATCGGCCGAACGGCGTCACAGATCGACCACCACCTTGAAGCCGCCCCAGAAGAAGCGCTTGCCGTCGAACGGCATCTTCTTCGGGTCCATCATCGACGCGAGGCGCTTGTCCTTCATCACCTTCTTGTTCACGCTGTCGCGGTGCTTGCGGTTCCGGTAGACGATCCACGAGAACCACACCGCCTCGCCGGGCTTCAGCTTCACCGCCTTCGGGAACGAGGTCCACTTGCCCTTCTTCACGTCGTCGGCGATGCACTCCTTGTAGTCGAGCGCGCCGTGCTCGCGCCAGACCTTGCCCGCCTTGGTGGCCATCTTCCGGTACGCCTGATAGTTGCGCTTCGGCACCGGCAATACGAATCCGTCCACGTACATGCGCTGCCTCCTTTGGTAATGGGACCTTATGCTCTAGTCGAACCAGCCCGGCGGAATTCGACAACCGGCCTAAGTCTTTGATTCGAAGTGCCTCGCGAGACCCTCGAGCGCCGCAGTCCAGCCCTGCAAGTGGCCGTCGCGCGCCTTCTCGTCGAAGAACTGCCCGTGCCGGAAGACGAGCTCCGTCGCGCCGTTCATTTCTTCAAGCACGATCGTCACGACGGACACTCTTTCGGGAGTCGTGTTCGGCCAGCACCAGGTGAAGACCAGCTTGCGGTTCGGCACCACTTCCCTGTAGACCCCGGCGCACTCGTGCGCCTTGCCATCCGCGCCGCCGAACACGATGCGAAAGCGCCCCCCGACGCGCACGTCGAGCTCGGCGAACGAGACCAGCTCGCCGGGACCCGGCGCCACCAGCGCTTCAGCGTTTCCGCGTCCGTCCACGCGCGCCAGACTTTTTCGGGCGCGACCGGGTAGCGGCGGGTGAGAGTAAGAGAGGGTTTCTCGGCCAATCCCTGTTCCATGTCTGCAACTCCTCCTGCTGGTAGAGATAGCGCGCGAGCGAGTCGAGCTTCTCGGACCAGAACTTTTCATAACGCGACATCCACGCCGCCGCGGCCTGCATCGGCTTCGCGCTCAGCTCGCAGCTCACCACGCGGCCTTCCTTCGAGCGCTCGATCAGCCCGGCTTCCTCCAGCACGCGCAGGTGCTTCATGAAGCCGGGCAGCGACATGTCGTGCGGCGCCGCGAGCTCGCTGACCGCCAGCTCGCCGCCGGCGAGCGACTCCAGGATCCCGCGCCGCGTCGAGTCCGCGAGCGCCGCGAACACCGCATCGAGACGGGGATCTTGATACTTAACCATAAGGTTTAGTATTATTCGAGGCCCCGCCGCTTGTCAAGGCGGGGTGATTACAGATGTCACGAGCGATCGGCATGTCGCTTGCAGACCGCAGGTGCGAGTAGACTCCCCCGCGAGAGGGATTTCTTGGGCCGAGCCGTACGCCGCAAGCTCCTATGTTCTGCAGCAGGGCTGCTTGCGTCCCCGCTTGCCTGGGCGCAGACGGCTGCGCGCGCGCGGCGCATGGCGTTGCTGACGGCGGTGCTTCCGATGCCGCCGGTGGTCGCGGAATCGTTGCACGCCGGGCTACGCAGGCGGGGCTGGATCGAAGGCAAAGGAATCCAGACCGAGGCGCGCGCCTCGTTCGGCGATCCCGCGCGCACACGTGATCTGGCGACGGAATTGGTCGGGCTGCGTCCCGATGTCATTCTCGCGCTCAATACTGCGCACACCCTTGCCGCGATGCAGGCGAGCGCCTCCATTCCGATCGTGACCTGGTGCGGCTATCCGGTGGAGACCGGCCTCACCAAGAGCCTCGCCCGTCCAAGCACGAACGTCACCGGCATTGCCAGCTACGCAAGCGCCGAGGTGTGGGGCAAGCTTGTCGAGATCCTGCGCGAGCTAAGGCCGTCGCTGCGCGAAGTCGGCGTGCTTTGGGACTACATGCCACCAGCATTTCCCGATGGACCGGTTGCGATCGGTGAGTTCCGCAAGGCAGCACAGCGTTTCGGTATCAACCTGAACGTCTGGACCGTGCACGACGAACGCGAGCTGACCGACGCCCTTTCGGCAATCGAGCGCATGCGAATCGAGGCGCTCGTCGTCTCTGCGTCCGGTGGTGTCCACAACCATCCAGAGCGCAGCGCCAAGATCGCCGAGCTCGTTGCGCGGCGCCGTCTTCCCATGATCACGGATATCGCGGGCTTATTTTTCCTCGGCGCGAATTGCGCGCTCGCCTATTCGCCGGACCTCGCCAATCTCGTCGACCGCTTGACGCACTTCGTCGATCGGATCCTGCGCGGTGCGAAACCAGCCGACCTGCCGTTCGAGCTGCCTGCGCGATTCAATCTTGCCGTCAACCTGAAAGCGGTGCGGACGCTTGGCCTCGAGGTGCCGCCCGCGCTTCTCGCGCGCGCCGACCAGGTTATTCAGTAGCCGGCGTCGAAGTCCACGAGGTTGAGCGGCGGCTCGCCGCGGCGCAGGCGCTCGACGTTCTCGACGATTCTCGGAATCGCGGTGCGCGGCTCGGTGAGCGCGGCGGCGTGCGGAGTAACGGTGATGCCGGGGTGCTTCCACAGCGGGTGGTCGTGCGGCAGCGGCTCGTGCTCGAAGACATCGAGATAGGCGTGCGCCAGGTGCCCAGAGTCGAGCACCGCGATCAGGTCTTCGGCCACCAGGTGGCCGCCGCGGGCGACGTTGATGACGGCGCCCCCGAGCTTGATCTTCCTCAGGGTCTTGAAATTGAGAATTCCCCTGGTGTGTGCAGTCAAGGGCAGGAGGCAAACCACGACGTCGCTGCGCTCGAGCACCGCGTCCAGATCGGTCAGGCAGGTGACGCCCGCCAGTTGTTTCGGTCGTCGGCTCCAGCCGACGACGTTGAAGCCGAGCGCCGCGAGCTTGCGCGCGGCGTCGCTGCCGAGCTCGCCCAGGCCGAGGAGCCCGATGGTGCGGTCGGAGGCGAGATACTGCTTGAGGCGGTTCCAGCGCCGCTGGTCCTGCTCGATGCGGTAGTAATAGTGATGCCGGTGCCAGTCGAGCACGTGCGCGAGCACGGTCTCGGACATTGCCGCGACCATTCCGGGGTCGACCAACCGCGCGAGCGGCACGCCCTTGGGGAACGCGGGGTCGGCGAGCAGCCGCTCGACGCCCATCCAGAGAGATTGCACGAGCTTCAGGCGCTTGAGGGGCTCGAAGGTGCCCTTGGGCGGGGTTGCGATCAGCGCAACGTCGGTGCTGGGTTCCGGATTCGTGTAAAAGCGGTCGTGCGGAAGCGCTTGCCTTAGGCGCGGCAACCAGACTCCCGCGTCCTCGATTTCCGATGCGAACAGGATGTTCAGCGGCACTCGCGCGCGATGGTAGCATCGGCCGCGATGCGGGAGGCGCCATGAAATTCGTCGCTCTATTGTTGCTGGCGTGTGTTTTCCCTGCGGCTGCGCAGGACTGGCCGAAGCAGAAGGCGGTGCACATCGTGGTTGGCTTTCCACCCGGAAGCACGACCGATCTGGTCGCGCGCCTGGTGCAGCCGAAGCTCGCCGAGGCGCTGGGTCAG
>DASRIR010000045.1:0-18722 GCA_035649875.1 Burkholderiales bacterium
CGCAGCTCTTCAACGCTGAAAGGCCTCCGGTCCTTCTCTTCCCCCACGCGTCCGCGCACTTTTACATCGCGCACGGGGTTGTGTTCGATCCCGAAGCGTTCGTCCTCCACGGCAACCTGAAACATGCCACCGAGAAGGCCGAGGAGCTTCTTCACTGTACCCGGGGCCTTGCCCTCCTCTACCAGCGCGGATCGGAAGGCGATCACGTGTCCGCGCTTCACCGTGGAAGGCGCTATGTCGCCATTCACCTTGCGGAAGCGACGAAGGACGGAGTTGGCCTCAATGATCGTCTTTGGGCGCGGCTGCTTCTGCTGCTTCCAATACTCGCAGAGGGCGGCGAGGTCGCCTTGTCCCTGCAGCGATTCCTCGGGGGGCATCGGGGGCGTGTCTACCGGCTCCCCACGGTCGCGCGCGCGCAGCTGCTGGTTGACGCGAGCTTGCGCCTTGGCGAACTCATAGGAGAACTTGCGGTAGCCCTCAGAGTCCCTCGGAAGCTCGAAGCCATGATTGACAAGCCAATCGTCGGTTAGCGCTTCGAGAGCCGTAAAGCTGCCGCGTGCCACGGCCTCGCCGTTGCGCTTCTCCGACTCCTCAAGCCACTTGAGGTGCCGTGCGTAGTCTTCTTCAGATAGCCCGAGCGTGCGCCCTTCCTCGTCGGCCTTCATGCGCGTGGTAATCGCCTTCGCCACGATGCGCTTGATCTCTGCGTCGCTAATCGTCGTGCGTGGTGCAGTGTCTCTGCGCTTCCGGATGTCGCTGAATTGCTGATCTAGCTCGACTGAGCGAACGCGGACCAACTCCTCGGCCTCTTTGCGGTTCGAGGTCCGGAGGCTTTCGATGATTTCGCGCTTACTGCCGAAGTGAAACTTGAGGTCAACGGGAATCTTCGCGCGGAAGTAGTAGACGGCTCCGCGCCGTGCCAGCCTTGTCTGAGAACGCACCTTCATGCCCCTGAGTGTAGCAACGCGGTGTAGCACTCAGGCTGAAAAAGGTCCGTGTTTCCGAGGGTTTGCTGCCGCGTCAGCTACTTACGGTGTAGCTGGCGTCCCCACGGGGATTCGAACCCCGGTTACCGCCGTGAAAGGGCGATGTCCTAGGCCTCTAGACGATGGGGACTCGGTCGACTCTCGAGTCGGGGCTGGTGGAGGTAACCGGGATCGAACCGGTGACCTCTTGCATGCCATGCAAGCGCTCTCCCAGCTGAGCTATACCCCCAACCAAGGGGCGAAATTATAGCCGACTATCCCTTGCAGGGACCCAGTCGCCGCCCCGTAACTTTCGTGCGCAGCTCGAATTTGCGGCCCTGCACCTCGCCCGTCATGAAGGTCTCGCCGTCCATCACCGCGCGGCTCATGCGCGCGCTGCCGGTGCCGCGCATGTTGACCTTCGGGCACTCCATCGACCAGGTGTAGGTGTCGGCGTCTTTCTTGCCGGGCGTGAGCTTGCATTCGCCCTGCGGATCGGGCTGCGACATCCAGCGGTCCGGGTTGGCCGCATCTTCCTTGCGGATGCAGCGCTTGAAGCTCGCGGTCTGCGGCTTCGGGAAGAGCTGCGACGTCGACACCGAGTTGAACTCCCACTCGCCGGGCTCGATATCCGCGGCGAAGGCACCACTCGACAGGAGCAGCAGGATTGCGGGAAGCGTTCGCCTGAGCATCGCCACCTCAGTCAATCGGTTTCCAGATACCGCGCGAGCCGGGTGAGCACCATCTCGCGACCGAGCAGCTCGAGCACGGCATCGATCGAAGGCGTCTGCGAGCGCCCGGTCACGATGTGCCGCAGCGGCATCGCCACCTGCGGCATCTTGAGCCCGCTCGACTTTACTACGTCCTTGATCGCCTGGTTGATCGCCGCGCGCTCCCACGGCACCGTGCCGAGCCGCGCCTTCAGCGTGCGCAGCGCCTTGAGCGCCTCCGCTCCCCAGTCCCCGGGCGGCGCCTTCACCTCGACCGCGTAGAAAAGCATCGCTTCGTCGGCGAGCTGGACGATCGAGCTTGCTCGGTCCTTCACCAGCTGCATCACCCGCTCGAGCGCCGGGCCGGCGCCGGGCTGCGCGCCGCGCGCGCGCAACAGGGGTTCCACGAGCGCGGCCAGCCGCGAATCCGGCGCGCTCTTGATGTACTGCTGGTTGAGCCAGGAAAGCTTCTCCGGATTGAACTGCGCCGGCGAGCGCGCGACGTGCTCGAGATCGAACCACGAGACAAGATCCTGTACCGAGAAAATCTCGTCGTCGCCGTGCGACCAGCCGAGCCGCGCCAGGTAGTTCACCAGCGCCTCGGGCAGGTAACCCTCGTCCTGGTACTGCAGCACGCTGACCGCGCCATGGCGCTTCGACAGGCGCTCGCCGTCCGGGCCCAGGATCATGGGCACGTGCCCGAAGTAAGGCAGCCGCGCCTTCAACGCTTCAAAGATGTGAATCTGCCGCGGCGTGTTGTTCACGTGATCGTCGCCGCGGATCACATGCGTGATGTTCATGTCGAGGTCGTCGACCACCACGCCGAAGTTGTACGTCGGCACGCCGTCGGCGCGCAGCAGCACGAGGTCGTCGAGCTCGGCGTTCGGGAACGAAATCGGGCCTTTCACGAGATCGTTCCAGCCCACCTCGCCGGTTTCCGGCGTGCGGAACCGCACCACGGGTTTCACATTGTCCGGCTTCTCGAGACCGAGCTGCTTCGCGCGCTCGGGTCGCCAGCGGCCGTCGTAGCGCGGCTTTTCGCCACGGGCGAGCTGCTCCTTGCGCAGCGCCTCGAGCTCCTCGCGGCTCATGTAGTCGTAGTACGCGTGCCCGTCCACGATCAGCTGCTGCGCGACTTCCTTGTAGCGGTCGAGGCGCTGCATCTGGAAGAAAGGGCCCTCGTCGCAGTCGATGCCGAGCCACTTCAGCGCGTCGAGGATCGCGTCGACCGATTCCCGGGTCGAGCGCTCGAGGTCGGTGTCCTCGATGCGCAGCACGAAGCTGCCGCCGTGGCGGCGCGCGAAGGCCCACGAGAAAAGCGCGGTGCGCGCGCCGCCGATGTGCAGGTATCCGGTCGGGCTCGGCGCGAAGCGGGTACGGACGCGGCTCAGTCGGTGCCGCCCTCGACCGAGAAGCGCTGCGCGCGCCAGCGCAGCATGCCGCCGGAGAGGTTGGCGACCTTGTCGAAGCCGGCCTTGCCGAGCAGCACTGTGGCCTGCGCCGAGCGCGCGCCGGAGCGGCACACCATCACGACCGGTTCGCCCTTCTTCAATTCGGACACTCGTTCGTTGAGCCTGCCGAGCGGAATCAGCTTGGCGCCCGGCACATGGCCGAGCGGCCCGTTGAACTCGTCGGGCTCGCGCACGTCGACGATCTGCACGTCGCGCAGGTGCTCCTCCAGCCAATGCGGCTGCACTTCCCAGATTCCGGCGAAGGTGTAGGTGAGCGGCGCCCAGTCGGGATCGGATGCGCTGATTTTCTCCGGCTTGCCGCACTTCAGGTTCGCCGGGACGGCGACGTCCATCTGCTTCGGATGCGGCAAGCCGAGGTTGCCCATGTAGCCGGCGAAGTCGCCCTCGCCGATCGACTCGGCGAGGCGCGGGTTGTAGAGCTTCTCCTCGCCCACGCTCGTCACCGTGAGGCCGCGATAGTCGTGTCCGGGATAGACCAGGCAATGATCGGGCAGCGAGAAGATCTGCTCGCGCACGCTGCGGTAGAGCGTGCGCGCGTCGCCGCCCTGGAAGTCGGTGCGGCCGCAACCGCGGATGAAGAGCGCATCGCCGGTAAACGCCATCGAGCGGTCGTCAAGCACGTAGGTGGTGCAGCCGTTGGTGTGGCCAGGGGTCGGGCGGACTTCGAGGTTTCTTTTGCCGAAGGCGATGCGCTCTCCTGCTTTCAGGTATTTATCTGCCCCCTCGGCGCCGCTCGACGCCGAAAGCGCGATGCGGCTGCCGAGCTTCTCGCGCAGCAGCCACGCGCCGGTGACGTGATCGGCGTGCACGTGCGTCTCGAGCGTCCAGGCGAGCTTCAGGCCGAGCTCGTCGACGAGCGCCGCGTCGCGCCGCGCCTGCTCGAACACCGGGTCGATCAGCAGCGCCTCGCGCGAGCCCGCGTCGGCGAGCAGGTAGGTGTAGGTTGACGACTGCGGATCGAATAGCTGCCGAAAAATCATCGGACGATCTTACAATTGCGGCCGCGTCTAATGGAGAACTTTACTCCTGTCTCCGCACTCGCTGGTGGCGTGCTGATTGGCCTCGCCAGCGTGTGGCTGCTCGCCGCCAACGGCCGCATCGCCGGCGTAAGCGGGATCCTGCACGGCCTAGTGGGAGGGATGAGCGCCTCGCCGCCGGGCGACCGGCCCTGGCGCGCCGCGTTTATTGCAGGATTGATCGTGGCGGGGTTTGGTTGGCAGCTATTGGGCGGAAGCGCACCGGGTCCCTCGACGAGTTGGGGTTGGCTTGCGCTGGCGGGCGCGCTCGTCGGTTTCGGAACCCGCATCGGCGGCGGCTGCACCAGCGGCCACGGCGTGTGCGGCCTGGGACGCTTCTCGCTGCGCTCGCTCGTCGCGGTGATGGTCTTCATGGCGACCGGGATGGTGGCGACTTTCGTGATGCGGCACGTCCTGTGATCTCCGCGTTCGGCGCCGGCCTACTCTTCGGGATCGGGCTCTGGCTTTCGGGCATGGCGAACCCGCGCAAAGTGCTCGACTTCCTCGACATCGCGGGCAACTGGGATCCGAGCCTGCTTCTCGTGATGGGCGGCGCGGTCGTGGTGACCGCACTGGCGTTCAGGCCGATCATTCGGCGCCGAAATCTTGTCTTTGACAAAACACGAGTCGATGCGCCGCTTCTTGTCGGCGCAGCGCTGTTCGGGATCGGCTGGGGAATTGGCGGCTACTGCCCCGGGCCGGCGCTTACCGCGCTTTCCAACTTGAGCGCCGAGGTGTTCGTTTTCGTCGGCGCGATGATCGCCGGGGGCGTTTTTGCTAGAATCGTTTCGCCTCCAGGATCGGGTGCTTAGCTCAGCGGTAGAGCACTTCCTTCACACGGAAGGGGCCAGAGGTTCGAACCCTCTAGCACCCACCAACAATCAAATACTTAGCGTAAGCCGCTGCTAGTAATACGAAAAAAGTACGAAGGCTTTGACTAAGGAAACGTCGCAGGACAACGCCCTTTTCAGCCGGGCGTACCTGCGTCCCGAAAGCCCCTCCCGGACAGCCAGCGTTTTAGGACTCGCCTCTTCGCAGCCTGGGAGCGGGTGATAAACAGTGAAGACGTTCGCTTAGAGTTCTATCGCTCGGTTCGCAGCGAGCTCGGCGTCGTCATTCCTAGCAACGACTTCGGCATTTTCTTCAGCCGTTTTTTCGACAAAGCTGAACCGCGGGACGTGTTGGACTCGATTTCGCTCGCCTTGCAACTTCATACTGGTTCTGGATGATCACCGACGAGCTGACCGGAAAACGCCGGCAGACCCGCTACCGCATGACCGAGGAGCAAGCGCGCGAGCGCTTCGGCGATGACGCGGTGAAAGTCCCACACTCGCTCGAGGTTCGCCGCGGCGACGAACAGCACACCGGCAGGTTCCAGCGGTCGCCGAGCTCACTGTAGGGCCGAACGGTCCTACTGGTCGCTCCGGTCCATCTGCTTCTTGGTGGCTTCATACTGCTTGCGTTGTTCTTCGAGCTTCTCGCGGATATCGGCCATGAGGCGCTGGAGATAGTCCATCCGCTCCTGAATCGTCAGGCGCTCGTACTCTTCCCGGCTTAACTGCTTAAAGACCACCCCACGCTCCCCTTGCCGCAATCATGCGGTGCTTGGGTGGCGGCGCGATACTTAGGGTTCTCCCGGGTCGCGGGATTCGCCAGAAGGTGTAGCGCGACTGGTTCTTTGCAAGTCCAGGACAGCCATCATCGTTCTTATAGAACGCGAGACGAAGAACTTCGTCCTCGTCGATCACTTCGTCAAGCGGCCAGAGGTCGCTCTGCAAACTCGATGTCTTGCGCTGCAACGTCTTTAGACCTTCGCGCGTCGCTGGTTCGTTAAATCGATGATGCGAAAGAAAACGTCTGCCGGCGGTCGGCTCTTGCCTTGTGACCATTGATCGAGGTCATCGGCGTTCACGTTGAGGATGCGAGCGAGGTCCGTGAAGCCGTAGTAATCGATTGCCGTGGAAATTGCGTTCACGTACAGCTCTCTGTCGGTCACCATGCGGTGACGGTGCAATAGGCGTGCCGGTGGTATCCAGCACCACGCGCGTAAGGCCGGCCCCGGCGTTCTTGTACGGTACGCCCCCTCATGGACCGCGCACGTCTCGACGTGAGCGAGCAGAGGCGGCGCGCATGCCGCCCGGCGATAGCAGTTTCAACCATTGTGGCGCGCGCCTTGCAAGTACTTAACAACATGCAACGAGAACAGCTCGACATACTGGCGCTGCCCTACCTCGAGGAGTTGCAAGCTACGGCGCGCCGGTATCCGGGGGCCGACCGGCTGGTGGAGGAAACGCTTGCCCTCGCCGCGCGCGAGTTCGAGCGTCGCCCGACGCTGATCAGTCTACGTGCGTGGCTGCTTTCCCTACTGTACGGGCTTGCGGGTGCCGTGACGCAAGGAGCCGACGATATGACTCGCTCGCAATTGGCGCAGCGTGGCCGGCTCGCTTATCTGCTGCACGATGTGCACCGCGTGTCCGTCGACGACGTGGCGCGGGCAATCGATGTCCCGGAGGACGAGGTGTGCCGGCTACTCGCCGCTGCGCGTCGCAGCGCGCATCCGAAGGCAGCATCGCGTACCCGGCAGAGATCACGCTCGGGGAACCCCCAGCGCTTTGTGCAATCTTCGAAAGGGGCTTCGCGTGGCAGACCACCTGAGCCAAACCGGCAAACCGGACGACGCCCGAATCAACGTCGACCAGGACCATGAACTCAGCTACTGGTCAAAAGCTAGGCGGCGAAGAATTGCGCAAGGCCGTCCAGGCGGCCGGCCCGATGGTGAAAGACGTTCGCCGGCACTTATCGCAATTAAGTGTTTGTCCCATGACGGCCAAGTAAGGCGGCCACGCTGCGCCAGGATGTTCTCTGCCCCATCCCAGGCCTAACACCGCGTGCTAGTCGAGGTAACAAAATTGTTACGTGCTTCCCGCCGACTTCAGGCCAGCAGGCTGTCAGCGCTGAACCGTTGGCCGCCACTACTGCAACATGGAATGGGAATTTCCATTCCGCGCTCGAGATACGTGATCTACGTGCTCCTGGCCCCGCTAAAAGTTAAATCCGCATCTCGCTTCCTAATTACGCGCCGGTAACAAGACGCGGAAGGTCGAACCCTTACCGACGGCGCTGTCGACCAGAATTTGACCCCCGTGCAGCTCGACCAGGCGCTTGGTGAGGGCGAGCCCCAAACCAGTGCCTTCGGCCTTGCGGCTGCTGTCCTTGCCGAGCTGCTTGAACTCCTCGAAAAGCAAACCCTGATCCTCGGGCGCTATCCCAACGCCCGTGTCCTTCACCGCGATCTCGACCTTGTCAGTGTCCATGATCGCACTCAAGTCCACCCGCCCGCCGTCGTGCGTGAACTTGACCGCGTTCGAGAGCAAGTTGAGCAGGATTTGCTTCACCTTGCGCTCATCCGCCTGAAAGTCGCCGAGCCGAGGGTCGATGTCAACGCCCAACGTAATGCCGTTGCGCTGCGCCCGCTCGCGAATAAGCGTCACCGCATTCGAGATCGCCGTCGGAAGGTGGAAGCTCGACAGCTCCAGCTCCATACGCCCCGCCTCGATCTTCGAGAGGTCCAGGATGTCGTTAATGAGCGAGAGCAGGTGCTTGCCGGACTCGTGAATGTCTTTCTGGTACTCGAGCTGCTTGTCGTTCAACTCGCCGAACATCTTCTCCATCATCGCCTCGGAGAAGCCGATGATGGCGTTGAGCGGCGTTCTCAGCTCGTGCGACATGTTGGCGAGGAAGTCGGACTTGTGCTTGTTCGCCACTTCGAGCTGCGCGCTCTTCTCCTGAATCTCGCGGACGAGGTGCGCGTTCTGGATCGCAATCACCGCTTGGTCAGCGAAGGTTTTGAGAAGACGAATCGCTTTCTCGGGGAAATCTCCGCCGGCAGCACGCCCCACGAAGATCGCACCGACGCCGCGACCCTCCCAAATCATCGGCGCGAAAATCACTGATCCGATGCCGGCGGTGGCGGCGGTGCGTCGCAGAATGTCCGGAACGTCCAATCCGCCGGCGACGTCCGAGAAATGCACCACGGTGCGCCCTTGAATCGCCCTGCCCGTGCCCGAATTGTTATTGACCGGTATTGGATAATTGCTCTCGAACTCCTCGCGATTGGGGCCGAGGTAAGCTGCGAGGCGCCCAAGCCCATCATCCCCGACGAGGTTAATACCCATCTGATGGCCTTCGAACAGCCGCTGACAACTATCGAGAATCTTACCGAACACGGGCTTGGTATCGGCGATTGAACTCGAGATCGTGCCTAGCACCTCTGCAGAAGCCTTCTGCTGTTCGAGCGCCTCCTTGGTCTCGTTGAATAGCCGCGCGTTCTCGATCGCAATCACCGCCTGGTCGGCGAAGCTCTTGAGCAGCGCGATCTCCTTTTCGCTGAATGGCCCGGGCAACTCGCGCGACACCCAGATGACGCCGATCGCCTTGTCGCGCGACATCATCGGCGCGTAGAGGGACGCGCGGTTACCTCTCGCACGGTTCCCCTGGCGCGCGGCCTCGGGTACGCCGTCGGCTTCCGAGTCTGGGATATGGACGACTCGGCGCTCAACGATGGCGAGTCCCGAACCGGAATTGCGGTCAACGGGGAGGGGAAACACCTTCTCGAAGTCCTCGCGCCCCGCGCCTTGATAGGCCCCGAGATGAATCATGCCGTCTTCGCCGAGCACGTTGATCCCTACTACCCTGCCGGCGAAAAGCCGCTCCGTGCTCCCGAGAATCTTTTCGAACACGGGGCTTGTATTCGCGATCGAGCTGGAAATGGTGCCGAGCACCTCCGCCGAGGCCTTTTGCTGCTCGAGCGCCTCTTTCGTCTCGTTGAACAGGCGTACGTTCTCGATTGCGATGACGGCCTGGTCGGCGAACACCTTGACGAGCTCAATCTGCTTGTCCGGGAGCGGCCCGGATTCGGCGCGAGACACGCCGATCGCCCCAATCGCTTCGCCTTCGCGCAGCAGCGGGACTGACAGGAAGCTGCCAGCCCCTATTCGTCGGCTCAAGTCCTGTTTGAGGTCGGAGTCCCTGTCTGCGTACGGAATGTGCACTACGGCTCGTTCGAGAACCGCACGCGCGGACGGGGTATCGCGTCCTGGAGGCCTCGGGTAGAGCTGAGCTGTAGGCGCGCTGCTGCCCGGCCGGGCGTTGTGCTCCGCTGCCAGGTGGATCAACTCGCCGTCGAACCGTACAACGAGCGCGTAGTTTCCGCCGCAAAGCTCGCTCGTCTTGCGCGCGACGGCTTCGAACACCGGCTGAACGTCGCTGGGCGAACTCGAGATCACGCGCAGAATGTCCGCCGTGGCGGTCTGCCGCTCGAGCGCTTCCTTCGCCTCGTTGAACAGGCGTACGTTCTCAATGGCGATCACCGCTTGAGCGGCAAACGTCTGGAGCAACTGTTCCTGTCGTTTTGAGACCGGCCCGGGATTCGGCCACACGACAGCAATGACGCCGATCGGCTCGCCGCTTCGCAACATTGGCACGGCGAGAACACGCCGCCATGACCCTGTTATCGCAAAACGGTGATCGTATGCGGGATCGGCGAGGGCATCCTTTACCTTTACAGTAGCCCTAGCGAGGATTGCTCGGCCCGACGCATGCCGCTCGTCTGGCCGCGTTGGGTACGTGTCGGCGAGGATCTTCCGTAACTCGACACTGTTGGTAGTGGTGGCGACGAGATGCAGTTGCTCACCGTCATAGCGATAGGCGTTGGCGAACATACCGCCGCAGAGGGTGACGGCGTTACGAACAATCGTGTCGAACACCGGCTGAGCATCGGTTTGCGACTCCGCGATTACCCGCAGGATTTCGCTGGTCGCCCGCTCTCGCTCCAGCGCCTCCTTGCGTTCCGCACGTTCGCGACCCAGGCTTCGACGCCGACCCTCGGTGGTCTGTTGTCCAGACCGAGAGCGCTTCTTCGGCGAGGCCTGTCTGCGCCGTCCGCCCACCGTGAGCCTCCTCAGGAAACCGCAACAGCCAAAAAGCCTCGTCATCCTACGCCAATCGTTCGCGCCGAATAAGACTGGCACTGGCGGAAAGATCGATCCGAGCGGGTGCGGATACAAATTCAGGAAGAACAAGGCCCGCGGCCAGGTGCTTGAGTGGGAGCACGTCGTGCCGGCGGCATTTTTTGGCCAGCATCGGATTTGTTGGCGCAAAGGACACGCGAAGTGCGTGAAGGCGGACGGCACAGCATTCAAGGGGCGCGCGTGCTGTGTACGCGTAGATCGAACATTCAGACGTATCGAGGCCGATCTACATAACCTCGCGCCAGCCGTTGGCGAATTCAACGGCGATAGAAGCAATCTGCCGTACGGATTAGTGGCAGGCGAGGTGCGCCAGTATGGCGCGTGCAACTTTGAAATAGGCGGCAAACCTCGAGTAACCGAGCCTCGGGAAGAGGTTCGCGGCGATGCTGCTCGAGTCTGGCTCTATATGTCCGGTACGTACAACATCAAGCTAACCGCTGCACAACGCGCAATGTTTCAGGTGTGGTCGCAAGCCGATCCAGTCGATAGCTGGGAGCTGTTGCGCGATACGCGCATAGAGGCGGTGCAGGGGAATAAGAATCCGTTTGTGAGGTAAAAGAAACGCCCTCCCACCTCAAACGGCTCTAATAGCGCCTGAGCGATGGGAAGCCGATAGGCAAAGCCTGTGGGGTCGGAACTACGGATCTTGCAATGGTCCTCGCCTATTTCGCCTACGCCGCATCCGTTGGTCAGGCTTGGATCCGCGCAGCTACAACTCGGCCGAAGAGAAACACCACGGCGGCTGCCACCAGGCTGGCTATTCCACCCAACCAACTTGCAAGAAGAAATCCTGAGCAAACGGCGAGTAAGGAAAGCAGCAAATAAATGCTGAAACAAACGGGTTGTCCCATCCAGTAGTCCAGGGCGGGTCCGACGATCGTTTTATCAGCTTTTAACCACCGCCATCCTTCGGATATCTCGACGGCAACAACATAGCCTGCTAGCACGACCTTTTGATATCCGGCTTCGATGTGCCTCTCTGGACCTAGCATAGCCTTTTCCTCGCTTAATGCAGAGATCACGACGCGAACCACCCGGGTCCACTTGCGCTGCTATTTTTGCAATGCCGCCGCGACTGCGCAACTAGGCGCGCGACTTCTTAAACTGCTCCAGCGTCAGGACCGCAACCTTCATCTTGCATTGGCTATTGGTCACTACCAAGCGGCTGGGCGTGTCTTCTTGTCGACGGCGGATTCTGTTGAAAGTCTTGCGCACATCGGTTTCGAAGCTTGGTGTGTACTTGAAGGATGAATCGAAGACGCTTTTCATAAACCCCTCCTTGTTCCAGCACTCTCAATCACCACCGTCCAGTTCTCAAGTCACAGGATCTTGATTCGCGTGTCGCAACGCCTCTACACCGCGAGCTGTCCAAGGATTGATAACCCACTCATACCTAGAACGCTGAGCTTGTCGGTAGCCTCTACCCGGTGCAGGATTCGGGCGCGATTAGGGCGCCTCGGCATAAGTCCGACCCGGCGCCGATACCACCTTGGGAGTGGCGACAGGCCAAAGGCAAGTTCGCGCACGCCTATCGCCGAAGCCGCAAAGATCGAAGGCACTCTCGAAGTCCACAAATCCCCGGGCTCGACAAGCAGCGTTCAGCGGTCGCCACCGCAGTCCTAGCCGGGCGTTACGTCGAGACGTCGCTCGAGTTGCTGCGCGTGGTGCATTTAAATGGATGCACGGAATATGAGGTCCTGCAGGCGCTTGGCGAGGCTCTGCCCGCAGCATGGCATCACATTTCTTTTTCAGGAACACCGCGTCGGCCCGACGACTTGCGAAGGTAGTCGTCTTTCGCTCTGGACAAACGTGAGCGGCTAAACACGAGCAGGTTTTGGCAGCGCCCAGGATCTTCGAAGCAAAATCGGTAAGCGGATCACGTCGTCGCTTGGCTCGTAGAGTGGCGTCGCCCAACTTGTGATCAATCTAACGGCGCGCTGCTCGTTCGTTTGCTAGGGTTTCAGTTCGGGTGATCTAGCAAATGGACGAATACAAATTGCATCGCAGGGTCCTGCCGAGCCGCGCAACTCGCGTAATCGAAGTATTAGCCGCACTCGCCTTCGTTCTAGTTGTCATTCTGCTCTTGCGGTAGCGATCAGCCCGCAGCGCCGGAGCTCGTGCGGCCGGGGCCGCTTTAGGCCCGCTCCCTGCCGATGTCGGGCCTTCTTTCTTTCAATCGTTCATTGAGCGCGTAATCTTCGCTTTTCTTATTTTACGGCGTTCTCGGCGCTGCCTGAGTCCCTCGCGCTGGTTGGCGAGTAGGATGCCCTGCTCCCGAACGATCAGCGCAACTAGCCTATCGAACTCGATGCAACTCGGCTCCTTTCGACCGGCCACGTAGTCCTGGAAGTCAAGTTCCGAGCACTGCAGGCATTTCCTTACCGCTTCCGAATCGCCCAACAGCCATAACGCCATGACCGCAAGCCGTGATGCCGTGTTCGGAAGTTCAGGCGGAACCATGCAAACACGTCAACGCGAACGCGTTGCATTGGTTGACCGCCGTCGGCTACGCGGGCTCGACCACGCGCCCTACGAACCTGTAGATACGAACGTCGGGCATCTCCCGACACACGCCGCGGTTACGCTTTAGCCCTGCAACCGTTGCGTAGATCAATCACGCGGAGGAAAACGTCCACTGGCGGACGATCCTTTCCCTCGGCCCATCGCAATAGATCGTCGGGATCCACGTCGAGCATAAGAGCCAAGTCCACGAGACCGAAGTACTCAACCAACTGCAAAATCGTTGCCGAGAAGAATTGATTACGCAGCACCATGCGAGTGGAAAACGCAATGCGTGTGCCATGCTGCAGCGCCGCTCGGATCACAGGACGGCCATGCCGGTTGCTCCAGCCCCTCAAGCGGCAACGGGCGACTCGGCCAGTGCGCTCCACTCAACGTGACACACCGATACGCTCGCTGCCGCACTCCGAGTCGGTGTCCGTAAGCCGTCCGTAAGCCGCCGCGCCGTGCCCTGAAGGCGCGCCGCATAGTGATCACTTCTATCGCGAGGACCCTTTGGTTGCTGTTGGCAGCCAGCTGCTCATCTCGATTTCACCATTAACTGCCAGTGGTCACTCGACCCAGGTCTCTCGTGCGTCGTCATCTTGCAGCCGCTGTGGCGGAGATGGCCGGATTTTGTTGCGGGATCCGCCGCGGCGCCTATAGCGGCGCAACTTCCCGCCGATACGCATGCAACGCGCGGCAGGCGAACGGGTTAGCGTCGCGCTACCGGTATGACATTTGCGAACAACTTCACGCGCACTCGCAACGGCGCAGTAAGAATTTGTCAGTAGGACAATCATCACTACGTGCCGGAGTGGCACGCGCCGCCGTAAAACATCGCAAACCAGACAATTCGACCGCGCGGAAGTGCGAGCCTGACGTCTACCGTGCCGTGACTAATTTCGCTACTGAGGACGGCGCGAGTGGACAAACCTACCCCGGCTCTTCTCCTGGCCCAGCTGAGAGAGCTCGAAGTTCTACTTCAATCCCTGACTGGGGCGCACGACGTAAAGCACGTAAACGCGCTGCTTATGTTCATTGCGCGCGGAGCGCCAAACCCGTCTATTCGCGGCTTAGCGATGCTCGCCATGGCCGAGGTCAACACGCTAAGGCGCAACCTCGTGGAGCAGGACCGCCGCAAGCTCGACCGGGTGCTACACCAGCTACGCGCCGCTATTGAGGAAGTGGAGAAGCAAGCGGGTTGAGACGACCGCCGAGCAGCGGACGGACGCTCTCCAACCGTAAAGAATCATCAACGCCGGTATCGGCGCGGCGTGGCATCCCTTACAGTGAGGCAGTTCTTCACGCCCCTGGACAATGAATACGACGATTCTGGTGATGGATGACGACGAGTGTGTCAGGGAGCTCTTCTACCTGCACCTGTCGAATGCTGGTTACGAAGTGCTGCTGGCCGAGGACGCCATCGTTGCCGGCAACCACCTGCTGGAACACAGCGTAGACCTCTTGCTTGCCGACATCGAAATGCCTTTCATGGACGGGCTGGACCTCGTGGCGGCGATCCGCAACGACCCGCGGTGCGCCTTGCTTCCGGTGGTGTTCTTGACCTCGCACGGCGAGCATGAGGAGCGCGCCAAGGAGCTGGGCGCGGTGGCTTACATGAGGAAGCCGGTGCGCAAGGAGCAACTCCTCGCGCTCGTCGCGGAGCACGCCGGCCAACGGCGCGTGCTCACCGCCTAGCTGCAGAGCGACTCGCGCGGCGAGATCGGGCAGCGCGATGTAGAGCTGCACGACGTCCGTGTCGACGTCGAGCACGCTGCCCATCGTCTTCCGCGATCAGGATGCGCAGCTTTCTGGAATCGGACATGTTGTTCTGCGTTGGTGAGCCGAATGTCGTCGGATCATGACAAGGATTTCGCTGAGGCCGTGACTTAGCGCGCCGCGGTTTTCCGGGAGAATCCGAAAGATGACAAGAATGTCAGGGTGGCTACAGCTTTCCGGGCGGTCTGGCAGGGACATGCGGGCGATCGAGCGCCCCGGCGCGCAAGGCGAGCCCGGGAAGGCGCCGAGCAAGCTTCGCATCATCGTCGCCGACGACGACCGTGATCAGGTCTTGAC
Organism: Burkholderiales bacterium; assembly: GCA_035649875.1. Taxonomy (GTDB): domain Bacteria; phylum Pseudomonadota; class Gammaproteobacteria; order Burkholderiales; family SG8-39; genus SCGC-AG-212-J23. The sequence goes on from DASRIR010000045.1 coordinate 14,771, forward strand.
GCTGATGACGCTGCTGCGCGATGAAGGGCACGAGGTGCAGGGCTTGTTCCGCGGCAAGGAGCTGGTGAATGCGGTGAAGGAGTTCCGGCCCGACGTGCTGGTCCTCGACATCAAGCTGCCGGACGCGAGCGGCTTCGAGATCGCCGAGCAGATCCGCAGGCGCTTTGGAAATCGAGCGCCGCTGCTGATTGCGATGAGCGGCGTATTCAAGAAGGGCGTCGACCGGATTCTCGCCGAGATGGTCGGCTTCGATCACCATCTCACCAAGCCGTTCGACTTCGATACCCTGCTGGAGCTGATCACGCCGCTGACCCTGCCCCGCCGGCGCGATAACTAGGGCTTCAGGTTATCCGCTTGTCCGGATCCTTGACCTGACCTCGGCAGCGGCGCAGGCTGCCTTCAGGAGGGTCTGTGCCGCAAGACTTGGCGAAAGCGGTACCGCTCCACGTCGCTGCGTCGGTCGTGCACCAGCAGTTGTCCGGTTCACTGCAGGAGGCGGACGAACGCTACGCCGCGGTGCTCAACAGCACCGCGCTCGCGCTGAGCCACGTGGCGGATATCTATTACGTGGACGCCCAGGGCCGCAACGTCAAGATTCCCGCTGAGGAGCTCGCCCTCGGCCTGTTCGAATCGGGCGCGAAGCTCTTCCGCACGCGCTCGGGAAACGTATACGAGTCGCTCTCGATGCGGCGCGACGACCTGGCCGACGCCATCGTGATCCTCAAGAAAGCGCGCGGCTAGGCCGACGCCTAGGTCGGCAGGCGCTGCGGGTCGTTCCAGAGCGGCAGGCAGTGGTGCGCGGTTTCGAACTCGCGCAGCAGCTCGCGGTGCCGCAGGTCCGCGTCCTCGACGATTTCCCAGCTGCAGCGCGTTCCCCGCAGTTGTTCCGTCGTACCGCTCCACTTGCGCGCCGCGAACTGCGCGCTGAGCGCGTCGCGGATAGTTGCCGCGCCGCCCGAAGCCTTGCCGAGGTAGATCACGCCGCCGTTCTGCCACAGCGCGAACACGCCCGTGGTCGCGGGCGCGGCTTCGATCAGCGGCTCGGTGAACGGCAGGCTCTGAAAATTGAACTTGGTGGACACAGTCCGCCCCCTCATCTCTAGGGCCCCGAGTCTACGCCGATTCGCCCCTGTTGCAGCGCGGAAGCCGCTTGTGCTGGCGCTCGAATTCGCGCAGCAGCTCGGCTTCGCGCAGCGGCGGGTTGCTGGAGATTTCCCAGCCGTAGTGCGTCGCGGCCTTGGTGCAGCGGTTGCCGCCGTCGAGATGCTCGAGCAGGCAGGACTGGATCGTCGCGCTCTCGCCGCGCGCGTGTCCGTAATAGATCAGCTCATCGTTTTCCCAGAGAGCGTAGACGCCCGGATCTCCGGGGGCGCCCGTCACCATGAGGCGCGTGAGGGCATAGCGAGGGCTTGCGATCGGCATTTTTTCCCTTGCGAAAAAGCTTACACCAACGCCGCCGCGCTCCGCCTAGTAGAGGTCCGGCGAAAAGTGTCATCGATCTACGACAGTCGCGCTGGTACGCGTGTTGCTCGGAAAGCGTATCCACCCATTCGATGAGGATCGAGTGCCCATCAAACCGAACGGCACGTTGTGCGCCATTAGAGAGCAGATCGTCGAGGACCTGGCGAGCGGACTGGTGCTTCAGTTCGAATGCCAGAACGGCAGGACGCGCCTGGTGATCGCGGGTCGGGCGCTGCCGTTCGGCAACCGCGAGATCATCTTCGATAGCGACGGCAAGGAAGCCGCCGCCGGCACGCTCGTCGGCGAATTCCGCCGCCCTTCCTGGCTGAAGGAAGTCTAAGCCGCCTTGTTATAGCGCGGCCGGCGGCCGAATCGCCGCTCGTGCTCGCTGAGCAGCTCGGCCTCGCGCGCCGCGGGATCCGCGCAGACCTCCCAGCTGTAGTGGGTGGCGCGGTTCGGCCGCTCGTAGTAGTGGTCGAGCAGCGTTGAGCGGATGGTGCTGCCGTCGCCGATGGATCGTCCGTAGTACACGATCTCCTCGCCGTCCCACAGCGTGAACACGCCGCCCTGGTCGGGCGCGCCGGCGATCACGATGCGCGCGAAACGGTAGCGGCGCCCCGCGCCGCCGGCGCCCGTCAGCCAGCGCAGCGCGGCGCGCTCGTCGCGGAACGCGCGCAGGTTCACGCCCTGCTGGCGCGCCACCATCTCGATGTACTCGTTCGCCGCGTTGACTTCGTGCGTGTCGCCCAGGACCGCGATCTGGCATTCGGCCGAGAGCAGCCCGCGGGCGTAGCCGTTCGCCTCCAGGCCGTATTCCTCCGGCCTGAACACGGCACGCGACTGCCGCAGCGAGATCAGGATGCGGGGGACGTGGTGCTGCTGGCAGGCCGCCTGCACCGCGAGCAGGAACTCGCGCATCTGCTCGGCGGTATCGCGGCCGTGCAGCTCCGCGTGCAGGTATCCGTCCCGGCGCTCGATGGCGTAGCGCATCTACGTCAGCAACTGGCGCAGCCACTCCTTGGCATCCGACGGCGTCCCGGCCGGCAGGTTCATGCAGCGGTCGCGCATGTTGCTCAGCACGTGCTCGATCATCCCGCCGCGGTGCTCCGGCGCCAGCGTGTCGAGCGCGCGCGCGAAGGCATGCGCGAAGTGCGTCTTGTCGACCACGCCGCGCTCGTGCAGCGTCTCGATCAGCACGATGTTCGCCGCCGCGAGGCCGGCGAGGGTCTCGAGCAAAGAGTCGAACTCCCGAGTCAATGGATTCCCCTTCGGCTCAGGCGTGCTGCTGCTCCTGCAACGCGCGCCAGAGGGTTGCGAGCAGCACGTCGACGTTGACCGGTTTCGCGACGTAATCGTTGGCGCCGGCCTCGATGCACTTCTCGCGGTCGCCGAGCATTGCCTTGGCGGTGACCGCGACGATCGGCAGCCGGCGGTAGCCCTCTAGGCTGCGGACCATGCGAATGGTGTCGAGGCCGTCGAGCCCCGGCATCATGACGTCCATCAGCACGAGGTCGACGTCGTGCTGGTGCTTGAGCGTCTCGATCGCCTCCTTGCCGCTGTCGGCGTGCATCACCCGCATGCCGTGGGTCTCGAGCGCGCTCGTCATCGCGAACACGTTGCGGATGTCGTCGTCGACCACCAGCACCTTGCGCCCGGCAAGCCCTTCGTTCACCTGCGGCGCAAGCGCCTCGGCGTCGTCGTCGGATACCGGGGCGGGATGCGCGTTCTCCTGCGGCGTCTTGTGTCGGTCGTGTTCCGGCGCCCTTGCCGCATCTCCCGAGGGCTCGTAGTCGAGCGGCAGGTAGAGGGTGAACGTGCTGCCCTGCCCCTGCGTGCTCGAGACGCGGATCTCGCCGCCGAGCAGGCGCGCGAGCTCGCGGCTGATCGACAGGCCCAGGCCGGTGCCGCCGTATTCGCGGCTGGTGGAGCCGTCGGCCTGCTGGAACGCCTCGAAGATCAGGCGCTGCTTGCTCGGCGGGATGCCGATGCCGGTGTCGACCACCGAGAAGGCGATCGCCGGGCTGGTGCGGTCGAGGACCGGGTGGCCCATGCTCCAGCCCGAGGTGGCCGGCTCGATCCGCAGCCGCACCTCGCCCTTGGCGGTGAACTTGAACGCGTTCGACAGCAGGTTGGTGAGGATCTGCTGCAGGCGCTTGCCGTCGGTCTGCATCGCCGGCGGCAGCTTGGGCGAGATCTGGACGTTGAATTCGAGGCCCTTGTCCGCCGCCATCTGGCGGAAGGTGCGCTCGACCGAGTCGGTCACCTCGTCGAAGCGCTCGCCGGCGATGTTGAGGGTCACCGTGCCGGACTCGATCTTCGCGAGATCCAGGATGTCGTTGATCAGCGCGAGCAGCTCCGCGCCCGACGAGTGGATGGTGCGCGCGAACTCGACCTGCTTCGCCGTGAGGTTGCCGCCGACGTTGTCGGCGAGCAGGCGCGCCAGGATCAGCAGGCTGTTGAGCGGCGTGCGCAGCTCGTGCGACATGTTGGC
>DASRIR010000046.1:0-2880 GCA_035649875.1 Burkholderiales bacterium
CAGCTTGCCGCTCGCGATGTGACCCTGCACGCTCGGCAGCGCGGCCGCGGCGAAGTCGACCTGACCGCCGAGGAGGTCGCTCACCATGGGCCCGACGCCCTTGTACGGGATGTGGCGCGTCTTGAGCCCGGCGGCGTCGAGGTAGAGCTCCATCGCGAGGTGCAGGATCGTGCCGTTGCCGCTCGAGGCGTAGTTGAACGCGTCGGGCTTGGACTTGAGGAGCGCGGAGAGCTCCTTGTGGTTGGTCGCCGGGATCTTCGATGGGTTGACCACGAGCACCATCGGCGTCGCGCCGACCTTGGCGATCGGCGTGAAGTCGCCCGGCATGTCGAACGGCAGCGACTTCATCACGCTGGGAAAGATCACCACGTTGTTGGAGACCACCGAGAGCGTGGTGCCGTCGGGCGCCGAGCGCGCGAGCGCCTGCAGGCCGATCACGCCGCCCGCCCCGGTCTGGTTCTCGACCACCACCGGGGCGCCGAGCGCCTTGGCGAGCGCCGGCTGCGCGGCGCGCGTGATCGCATCGACACCGGAGCCCGCGGCGTTCGGCAGGATGAAGCGCACCGGGCGATCCTGCGCAAGAGCGGCGCCGGCGGCGAAAAGTGAAAGTAGGAGGGCGTAGACTGTTTTCATGGCGCAGATTCTAAGCCTCTGCGGACGCATTCTCTTCCTGAGCGAGGACCCGGCGCTCATCGAGGCGCAGCTTGGAGGACGCGATCTTGCCCGCGCCGAAGCCGGGAAATTGCGCGACGACGTCTCCACGGACGAGATCACGCCGCCGACGACCTGCCTGCTCTACGACGAGCGCCTTGGCCGCGAGGTGCTCATCGGCGTGCGCGCCGGAGAGCGCAATCCGATCGGCAAGGATGCCTTGCGCGGCAAGTTCTCGGTCGTCGTCGGCGGCCGGCGCTACGGCAAAGGCTCGTCGCGCGAGCATGCGCCGCTCGCTCACGTGCATGCGGGCGTGAAGCTGATCATCGCCGAAAGCTTCGAGCGCATCTTCCGCCAGAACGCCGACAACCTGGGCCTTCTCACCTCGACCGATTTCGGGCTGATCGAGCGCATCCGGCGCGGCGAGACGATCTCGCTCGACGAGCTGGTGAAAGGCCGCGACGCCCTCGCGGCGCGTCTGCTGGCGAGCGGCGGGCTGCTGAAATTCGGCAAGTCGCTTGAGAAGCACCCTTCCCCCGCGCCTGCGCGGCGCCCCATGACGCTCGTCGAGAAGATCCTCGCGCGCAACGTCGTGGCGACATCGGTGACCGGCGCGGATCTGGAACCCGGCAGCGGCTGCTTCGTGCACGCGGACTGGCGCTTCGCGATCGAGTACTACACGCCGATGATCGCGCACATGCTCTTCGAGAACTTCGGGCGGCCGGTACCGCTGCACGAGCCCTCCACCATTCTCTTCTTCGAAGATCACCTCACCTTCGCTCACCGCAGCGAGACGCACGTCAAGAAAGGCTTCCTGCCCTTCGTGCGCGATTTGTCGAAGGCGCATCAGGACTTCGCGCGCACGCATGGCTTGCGCAATCACGGCTACTTGCCCTCTGGCGAAGGCTCGGAAGGGATTTGCCACGCGGTGATAGCGGAGCACTACGCGCTGCCCGGCCAGCTCGTGGTCGGCACTGACTCGCACACGCCGCATAGCGGCGCGCTCGGCTGCCTCGCGTTCGGCGTCGGGTCGACGGACATGGCGAGCGCGATGGTCACCGGGCTCGTGCGCCTGACGGTGCCCGGGACTCTTCGCGTCGAGCTCCATGGCCGCCTGCCGCCCGGCGTGACGGCGAAGGACCTGGTGTTGCAGCTCCTCGCCCTGCCCGACATCAAGGCCGGAAGCGGCGTCGGCAAGGTGTTCGAGTTCACCGGTCCCGCGCTCGCGCATCTCTCCACCGACGAGCGCACCACGCTGACCAACATGACCGCGGAGCTCGGCGGCTTCACTGGCATCGTCGCCCCCGATGCCGAGACTGTGCGCTTCCTGCGCGAGCGGCGAGACGTGTCGTTCACCATTGAGCCGTGGATGCGCAGCGACGAAGGCGCCAGCTATGCCGGAACCGTGCGCGTCGATTGCTCGCAGCTCGCGCCGATGGTCGCCTCGCCGGGAGATCCGGGTAACGGCGTTGCATTGGACAAGCTCGAGGAGCGCGCGAAGCTGGACATCGCGTACGGCGGCTCGTGCACCGCGGGCAAGCGCGAGGACTTCGATCAGTATCACGCGGTGCTCTCATGGGCCGCAGAGCACGGGCTGGGCGTGCCTTCGCACGTCAAGCTCTATCTCCAGTTTGGGACGACCGCAGTGCGCGACTATTGCGTCGAGAAAGGCTACCTCGCGGCATTCGAGCGGGTCGGCGCAGAGCTGCTCGAGCCCTCGTGCGGCGCGTGTGCCGGCTGCGGCCCCGGCTCGTCGACCTCGCCCGATCAGGTCACGGTGAGCGCCATCAACCGCAATTTCCCGGGCCGCTCCGGGCCCGGCAAAGTCTGGTTGGCGAGCCCGCCGACCGTAGCCGCCAGCGCAATTGCGGGCCGCCTCGTGTCCTTCGAGGAACTGCGTGGCCGAGGGTATCCTCGAGAAACACCCAAATAGCGAATAGGACGACCCATATGCTACGAGCCACATCCGCCTCCATTCTTCTGCTCCTAGCGCTTTCCGCCGGCGCGCAGACGCCCGCGCAGCGCGCGCCTCAAGCGCCTGCAGCCAAGCCGCAGAAGGAACTGCGCGCCCCGGACGTGATCTTCGTACCGACGCCGCACGAAGTGGTCGACGCGATGCTGAAGGTCGCCAAGGTCGGCAAAGACGACGTGCTGTACGACCTCGGCTCCGGCGATGGCCGCATTCCGATTACTGCGGCTCAGAAGTACGGCATTGCGCGCGGCATTGGC
>DASRIR010000047.1:0-2293 GCA_035649875.1 Burkholderiales bacterium
AATGCAAGCTCGTCTGCCCGTCCGACTGCATCGTCAAGAACCCGGACTTCGACGAGACTCCGGAGCAGCTCTTGGAGAAATACCACGCGCTGCACGGCTGAACGACCCTTGCGCTAGATCAAGCTTCCGGGCGCACAGGGGGCGTAGGGTGGTCAAGCGACCATGACACGCTTTGCTCAAGCGCTGTTCCTTGTCCTGCCGGCGTGGCGGCGTCTGCGCGACCTCGGCCTTCCGCTGTGGGCGCGCGATCGCTGCCGCAACCGCATCGTCCGCCGCCTTCCGAGTCCGGTCGCCGGCTGTCCGAACACCATGCTATTGGCGATGCACTGAGGACGGACGATCCCCATGCTGCCCCTGCTGCGCATGCTCGAGCTCAAGAACCTGTCTATGAGCGACGCGGAGGCGGGCGGCTTCGGCAAGCTCGCGGAGGCAGCAAAGCGCTGCGCGCGCTGCACGGATGCGATGGCGTGCATTCGCTGGCTCAAGTGGCACGGGCGATATGGCCCGGCGCCGCTCTGCGTTAACGTCGCCTATTTCGACGAGCTCAAGGCGCGCGCGCGACCAGGCTAGGCCGCGTTTTCGACACGAGCCGCGCCCAGTCTGCGTCGACCTCGCGCTGGAGCTCGTCGACCTGCGCTTCGGCCAGACCGGCGTAGCGGCGTTGCGCTTGTAGATATGCGCGCACCGGCCGTGTCTTCGCCGGCCCGTTCACGGTATAGCGCAGGCCGTCCTCAACCTCGTACAGCGGGAAGACACCGGTCTCGACCGCAAGCCGCGCCACCGCGAGGCCCTGGTCGTCGGGCACGCCCCAGCCGTCGAGGCAGGGGACGAGCAGCGTGAGGAGCCTGAAGCCGCGCATCGCACGCGCCTTCGTCACCTTGCGCACGAGATCGGGCAGGAACGCCGCGGTGGCGGTGGCGGCATAGGGGATGCGGTGGGCGGCCATGATCTCGATCAGGTTCTTCTTCGGCGCGAGCTTGCCCGCCGGCGTCGAGCCGGTGCGCGCGAACTGCGGCGTGGACGAAGACCTCTGCGCGCCGGTATTCATGTAGCCCTCGTTGTCGAAACACACGTAGAGGATGTTCTCGTTGCGCTCGGCGGCCGAGGACAGGCACTGCAGGCCGATGTCATAGGTGCCGCCGTCGCCGGCGAGCACAAGCACCACGGTGTCGCGGCGACCGCGCGCGTCGAGCGCGCGCCGCAGACCCGATGCCGCCGCGGCGGAGGACTCGAGCGTGGGCTGATACACCGGGATGCGCATGCCGGAGAGCGGCTGCGGCCCGGCGATGATGGCCATGCACGACGGCGGGATCACGGCGACCGCGTCCCGGCCGACCGCGGCGAGCACGTGGCGAGCCGAGAGCGCGTCGATGCAACCAGGACACGCGGCGTGCCCCGAGCAGAGGATCTCGCTCATCTCATCCATACCGGCTCCGGCTCAGCATCTGCGGCACGCGCCTGGCGCGCGAAGTGCATGATCCGCTGCGGCGGCACGTTCACGCCGCCCACGCCCGCGAGATATCCGTGGATCCCGGGCGCGTTCTTCATCCCATAAAGCGCGGCACGCAACTCCTGGTGCAGCACGCCGCCTACGCCCGGTGAGAAGTTGCGGTCGAGCACCAGGACGTCGCGCACGTCTTGGAGCGCGGCGCGCAGCTCGGCCGCCGGCAGCGGACGGAAGAGACGGACCTTGAGCAGCCCTGCCGGGAAGCCTGTGTCCCGAAGCGCGTCAACCGCATCGCGCGCGGTGCCGCACATGCTGCCCATCGTGACGATGACGAGCTCGGCGTCTTCGCAGCGGTAGCGCTCGGTGACGCCCCAGCGGCGCCCGGTGCGTGCGTACCATTCGCGGTCGGCTTCGGCCGCGAGCGCCGGGACGCGCTCCATCGCGGCGCCGATCTCACGGCGGTGGCGATAGTACATGTCCTGGCTCACCACGTTGCCCCACGACTCGCCGCGCCCCGGATCGAGAAAATGCTCGGGCGCGTAAGGCGGCAGGTAATCATCGACGAGCTTCTGCGCGGGCAGCGTCACCGGCTCGAGCGCGTGCGAGACATAGAACGCGTCGAGATTCACCATCGTCGGCAGAAGCGCGCGCTCGGCGATGCGAAACGCCTGGATCACGCTGTCGAGCGCTTCCTGCGCGCTTTCGACGTAGAGCTGGATCCAGCCGGTGTCGCGCTGGGCCAGGCTGTCGGTCTGGTCGGGCCAGAACGCCCACGGCGAGGCGATGGTGCGGTTGACGTTCGCCATGACGATCGGCGCGCGCGCGCCGGACGCGTAGTGCAGCACC
>DASRIR010000048.1:0-25177 GCA_035649875.1 Burkholderiales bacterium
ACTTTGAAAGACGGTAGAGCCGATACCGCTCGCCGCGGTCGCCGGGCCGGCCGACGTCGGCGAGCTTTACCCATCCCGCGCCGGGTCCGTCGAACTCGTGCTTGGGGCTGCCCTGCACGAGGAGCAGCGGGCAGGCGTTCGGCCTGACGAGGTCGAAGGGGCGCGCGCGGATGCCGCCGTGGTAGTCGAGCGCCGCGGCCTGCGACACGCCGAGCGACTTCTGCGCGATGCAGCCGGCGCCGGCCGGGATCTTGGTGCGCAGCTGGAGCGCGACCGAGCGGTAGCTCTTCTGGTAGTCGGCCCACGGCATCAGCAGCATCGCGCCCGTGCCCCAGAGCAGCACGATGCCCGCGGCCCAGCGCAGGAGGCTGCGCATCGGCGAGCGCGTGGTGTAGAAGATGAGGTAGACCCAGCCCGCGGCGAAGAGCAGCGCGAGCACCACGGAGAGCAGCTTGAAATCGGGCGTGAAGCCCGGCGCGGTCTTGAAGAAGTTGTTGGCGAAGCGCGGCGGCACGCCGGTCAGCATCGCGAAGTAGCAGAACCACAGCAGCAGCGCGAAGAAGGCGAAGCCGAGCACGCCGAACCAGTCGAGCGCCCCGGCCGCGCCGCGCCTCAGCACCAGCACGCCCTGGTAGCCGAGGAGCGCGAGCGGCGCGAGCATCGGGATCAGGTGCACGTCCTGCGGCGGTCCCCAGTACGCCGCGAGCAGCAGGAGCGCCACGCTCGCCACCGCGGGCACGAAAAGCCGCGGCTCGTTCCAGCGCCGGCGCATCGACCACAGGGCCCACAGCGCGAGCGGCCATGCCGGCCACGCGAACCAGCCGCCGGTGGACAGGAAGTAGCGGAAGTTTACGAACGGATCGCCGAGCGGCTGCCACGCGACCGTGCGCCAGAGCTCGAACATGTCGGGCGCGCGCCAGGCGAGGGCGAGCGGCCAGCTGGCGGCGATCGGGATTGCCGTCAGAAGCGAAATTCCCAGGAACGGCCACGCCCTGCGCGTGCGCCACTCCGGACAGGCGACATGCGCGGCCACGACCGCGAGCAAGAGCGAAGCGGGAGCGATCCACACCGCCGACAGCGCGGTGAAGCCGAGCGCCACGCCGAACAGCGCGCCGGCGGGGAGCGGCTTGCGCGCGGCGTGCGGCAGCACGGCGAGCGCGCCGCACATCGCCGCGAGCGCAGCGAGCTCGGGCAGCGCCTCGTGCGCATGCACGGTCAGGCCGATCGAGCCGAGGAGCACCAGCATGGCGGCGGAGCCGTGCACGCGCCGGTCGTCGTTGGTGCTCTCCGCCGAGGGCTTCGCCCAGTCGCGCGCGGCGAGGTAGATCAGCCAGAACGCGACCAGCACGAGCGCGCCGCTCGCAAGGCGCGCACCGGCGTGGAACTCCATGAAGAGCTGGAACACGCTGCCGAAGGCGAGCGCGATCCAGTGGTAGAGCGGCGGGTCGAACAGCCAGGGGTTGCCGGCGATGCGCGGCACGAGCAGCGTGCCGCCCGAGGCCATGTCGTGCACCACGCCCAAGCCGATGGCGTCGTGCGTCTTCCAGAGGTCGTGCCCGGCGAGCCCGGGAAGCGCGAACGCCAGCGCGATCAGCGCCAGCGGTCCGGGTTTGGGCGGTAGGCTGAGGCGGGGGAGCATCCCCCAAAGACCAGTTAGGTCTTTTTCTCCGTCGTCTTCTTGGTGTAGCGGCGCTTGAACTTCTCGACGCGGCCCGCGGTGTCGACGATCTTCTGCTTGCCGGTATAGAACGAGTGCGACTCGGACGATACCTCGACTTTCACCACGGGATATTCCTTGCCGTCGGACCACTTCATGGTCTCGCGGCCCTTGGTATCGATCGCCGAGCGCGTCAGGAACGAGTGGTTCGAGCTCGTGTCGAGGAAGATCACCGCTCTGTATTCGGGGTGGATGCCTGTTTTCATAGGGCGCGCATTATAAAGGGTTTTCCGGTTTCATAGACGCCCTTCGCGCTTCAGCTCCAGGTAACGGTTGACCAGCGAAATCGCCAGCCGCTCGGGCTCGACATCCAGGCAGACCGCCCCGGCGGCGCCGATGCGCAGGAAGGCGCGCTCGCGGGCGGCGAGGTACTCGGCGGCCGCGGCGTGGGTCACGGCGCGGTCGAAGCTGTCGACCCGGGCGGAAAGCGCGCGGGAAATGATGGCCTCCCTGAGGGAAGCCAGGACGACCAGGTGGCGCGTGCGCAGCAGCTTGAGCGCCGGCAGCAGGGTCTCGTCGTCCTCGTCGCGCAGGTTGGTGAGCACGATGACGAGCGAGCGGCGGCGCAGGCGGCGCATCACGTCGCGCGCCGCGAGGTGGTAATCGGGCACCTCGGTGGTCGGCTCGATGTCGTAGACCTGGTTCAGCAGGTCGTTCACCGCGCCGACCGACTTGCGCGGCTCGACGAAGCGGCTCACCCCGGCCATGGTCATCATGCCGACCGCGTCGCCCTGGCGTAGCGCGACGTGCGCCACGAGCAGCGCCGCGTTGAGCGCGTGGTCGAAATGCGAGAGCTCGTCATCCTTCGACGCCATGCGCCGGCCGCAGTCGATCACCAGCATCACGCGCTGGTCCTTCTCCTCCTCGTATTCGCGCGCGATCAGGCGCTGGGTGCGCGAGGTCGCCTTCCAGTCGATCGCGCGCTGCGCGTCGCCCTGCCGGTACTCGCGCAGCTGGTGGAATTCCATGCCCTCGCCGCGGCGGCGCACCTGGAGCACGCCGATCTGCGAGAGGCGGTTGTCGGTGGCGAGCAGCGTGTACTTGGCGAGTGCGCGAAAGTTGGGATACACCCGGACCGGGCTGGGTTTTCCGGCGAAGCACTTGATCAGCCAAAGGCCCAGGGGCGAATGCAGCCGGACCTGCGCGGGCGCGAACTCGGCTTCGCCGCGTGCCACGGGCCGCACCTGGTAGGCGACCTCGGTCCACTGTCCGCGCGCCATCTGCAGGCGCCGCGGCAGGCCCTCGACCTCGAAGCTCGCCGGGTGATGGTCGTGCAGGTCGAGCCGCACGCCCAGCGCGGCGGCATTGGCCACGCGCAGGCGCACCTCGGAGCGCACGCCGACCGCGAGCGACCCCGGCACGATGCGCGCGAGCGAGGGCGCGGGAAGGCGCCGGCCGGCGAACGCGTCGAGCAGCGCGAGCACGATGAAGGCCGCGGCGGCCGCCGCCCAGGGCAGCTGGTACTGCGGAAAGATCGATACCGCGACGCCGATGGCGGCCGCCACCGTGATGGCCCAGAGAAGGCGCGCGGAAGGAATCACGTTGCGTGTTACTTTCGTGGCGCTTCGATCTTCTCGATCAGGCCTTTGAGGATCACGTCCGTGTCGCGGCCTTCGAGCTCCAGCTCCGGCGAAGGCATGATGCGGTGGCGAAGCGCAGGCAGCGCCATCTTCTTTACGTCGTCGGGAGTCACGAAGTCGCGCCCCTCGAGCAGCGCTGCGGCGCGCGCCGCGCGCACGAGCGAGATCGCGCCGCGCGGCCCGGCGCCGGCGACCACGCCCGCCCACGCGCGCGTCGCGCGCACCAGGCGGATCGCGTAGTCGAGCACTGCGTCGTCGGCGCTGAGCGAAGCGGCGATCGCCTGCAGCGAGGTCACGGTCGAGGGCTTGACCAGGCTCTGCACCGGCTCGACCTCGAGCCGGTCCCCGACCTTCCCCTCGGTGACGTGGCGCACGAGCGCGAGCTCATCGGCCTGCGTCGGGTAGTCGATCTTCACCTTCAGGAGGAAGCGGTCGAGCTGCGCCTCGGGCAGCGCGTAGGTGCCTTCCTGCTCGATCGGGTTTTGCGTCGCGAGCACCATGAACGGCGGCTCGAGCTTGTGCGCCTCGCCCTCGATCGTGACCTGCCCTTCCTGCATCACCTCGAGCAGCGCGGCCTGGGTCTTGGCCGGCGCGCGGTTGATCTCGTCGGCCAGCAGCAGGTTCACGAACACCGGGCCGCGGCGCGTGGTGAACACCTGGTTCTTCGGGTCGTAGAGCGTGTGCCCGGTGACGTCGGCTGGCATCAGGTCCGGCGTGAACTGGATGCGCCCGAAGCTGCCCGAGATGGTGCGCGCGAGCGCCTTTACGAGCAGCGTCTTGCCCAGGCCCGGCACGCCCTCGACCAGCACGTGGCCGCCGGCGAGCAGCGCGCACAGCACCGAGTCGATGACCTCGGGCTGGCCGATGAGCACCTTGCCGACCTCGGCGCGCATCGCGGCCGCGACCTTGGCCGCCTGGCTGAACTGTTCGGGTGAGGGTTTATTCATCTTTTGATTCCCTTGTCGAGTGCGCTGTGAACGCGCTGGGCATGTTGAGTGGTGCGGATGAAGTCCGCGCCGCGCATCGCACCGGCGGCACTGATGAAACGTGCGGCGTCTTCCCTGGAGATTCCCGCCATCGATGACAATCTCGCGATCCGTTCGCTCTGGGGCGCATTGGCAAAATCCGGCTGTGCGCGCGCGATGCGACGCAGCGCCGCGTCGCGCGCGGCGACCACCAGGCGCGAGCGCAGGCCCTTGACCCAGTAATAGCGCCCGCTCGCGCGCAGGTGGTCGAGCAGGCGGCGCCGTCCCGGCGGTGCGTCGGGCGCGACCGGCCCGAAGCGCGGGATGATGCTCCACAGCCAGAGCGCGAGCAGCAGGCCGAAGGCGGCGAGCGCGGGGAGGGCGTGCTCCTTCAGGAAGCCCCACAGCGAAAGCCGCTCGGGACGGAAATAGACCACCAGCTCGACGCCGGGCGTGAGCGAGATCAGGTGCAGGAAGAATTCCGCGTGGTCGAAGGCGCGGATCGAGCGCTCGGGCCGCTGGCCGATCCGCGCGAAGTAATCGTCGTAGCCGGGATTGCGCGCGAAGCGCAGGCTGCTCGCCACCGTGACCATGCCGCGGCCGCGCGCGAAGGACACCAGATGCGCGCCGGCGCGCACATGCACTTCGGCCTGCGCGGTCTCCAGGCGCATCGCATCGCCGAAGTACACCTGCAGCCGGCGCGACGCTCCCGGCACCTGGACCACGAGCGGCTTGCGCGCGGGCTCGACCGCGCTGCGCCGCACGGCGAGCTGGTCGAGCAGCGGATCGGGCACGGCAAGGGGCTCGGCTTCCACGATCATGTGGCCGCCGCTCTCGACCCAGCGCACCAGCTCGGCGAGCTTTTGCGGGCTCAGCTCCTGCCGGCGGTTCGGCACCAGCAGCCGGCCGCTCGCGCTTAATGCGTCGAGGTCGGGCAGCGCGCGCACCTCGGAGACCTTGAACCCCATGCGCTCGGCGAAGCGCTCCGCGGCGAGAAAATCGTTCATGCGCGCTTCGCCGGAAGGGCCGACCCATTCCGTCCGCGTCACGCGATCGTGCGTCGCCAGGAACCACGCGCCGATCAGGACCGCGAGTCCGACGACGAGGATGAGGGCGATGGTGCGGCCGCTCATGCGAACGCGCTCGGGTATTCAGCCGCGAGCGCCTGTACTTCGTCGGCCCGGGGCAAGCGCCGCGCGTAGGCGCAACGCTGCCAGGCATTGATCAGGTTTTTCAGATAGCCCGTGTCACCCGAAAGCCGTAGCACATCGCCTTCGGTGTGGCTCTCGAGCAGGCGCACGCCGCGCTTATGCACCAGCTCCGAGAGCGCGCCGCGGTAAAGGAGGCCGAGCGCCTCGCGCAGCTTGCCCTCGCGCGCGAGCGCGGCGGCGGCCGCCGCGACGTCGGGCGGCAGCTTCTCGGGCGCGAGCTCCATGCCGAACAGCGCGGCGGGCGGCTGATAGGGTTCGGCCGGCGGCTCGCCGCTTCGCGGCAGCATGCGCGTCGCCCACCACAGCGCGTACACAATGAGCGCGCCGGCGCCGATCCACAGCAGCACCTCGCCCGCCTTGGCGAGCGCCTGGCCGAGCGCGATCAGCCAGGACAGGTCGCGCCCGTCCCCAGAGACGTTGCGCGCGCGCGGCTCCCAGCGCTTCACTTCGCGGTCGTAGCCGAACTCCTTCGCCTTCAGCACTTCCTGGATTTCAACCTTGGGGTCCTTGTCCTGAGCATTGGGTTCGGACAGAAACGCAAAGCCCCCAAAGAAGAAAATCAGCAGCGCGGCGACGTGCCTCTGCGCGATGCGTCGCAGCGCGACCTCGATGTCCCAGCCCTCGAGCAGCGTGCGCCGGTTGAGGTAGAGCGCAAATCCCGCGGCGACGTAGAAGGGCTCGAGCACGAGCACCGCGAGCGGGTAGGCGAACGCGTCCCCCCACTGGAAGACCTGGCCCGCTTCCTCGCTATCGCCGACCAGCACGTCGAAGATGCTCTTGCCTTCGTCCGCCTTGGCTGGCATGAAGAGCTGGGAGACGAGCCCGAAGGCGGTCCACAGCACCACCACTTCCAGCACTAGGCACGTGAACGTGAGCCAGGTCGCGTAGCCGCCGACGCGGCGGCCGAGCACGTCGCGGCGCTCGCGCGCCGCGCGCCCGGTCTGGCCCTCGAGCTGGCGCACCGGGAGGTTGAACGACCGCGCGAAGCCGATGCGGCGGAGCGTGAGCGCGGCGATGAGGCCGGTGTTCAGCCATTCGCGCCAGGCGCGCAGGACTACGCGCGTGCCCTGCAGCTCGCCGAACACCGCGCGCGAGAGCACATGCAGCACCACCCGATCGAACAGCGGCTTCAGCCACCACACGAGGGCGAGCGCCACCCACGCGCGCTCGAAGTACCACGCGATCCCGAGCGACGCCGCGACGATCGGCAGCGCGACGAGGAGGTGGGGCAAGTAGACCTGGCGCCACCAGCGTTGCAGCATCGTCAGGCCGAGGTCCATCGCCTCCCAGGCCGAGCGGCGGCGCAGGGTGATGGCGATATTAGCGGGCTGCACGGCCGCGTCCGACGAAGGCAAAGTAGGCGAGGAGCAGAATCCACGCCGCGATGCCGACGGCGATCTTGACGGGGAATCCGACCTCGGTGATCGGCGACCAGAACGCCTCGACGAATGCCGCGGCGAGGAACATGATCGCCGCGCCGTACATGATGCGCACCGCGGGCTTCGCCGCCGTGACCAGCGCGGCCTTGCGGCTCAGATTTCCGGGCGAAATGATTGCCAGGCCGAGCTTGAAGCCGGCGGCGCCGGAGAGCGCGATCGCGCTCAGCTCGAGCGCGGAATGTCCGGCGACGAACGACCAGAAGGTCTCGCTATAGCCGACGTGCGTGAGATAGCCCGCGGCCGTGCCGATGAAGATGCCGTTGAACGCGAGGAAGAACGCCGAGCCGACGCCCGCGAGCATGCCGCCGGCGAAGGTCTGGAAGCCGATGCGCACGTTGTTCCAGATGTAGACGCCGAACATCAGCATGCTGGTGTCGGACTCGCGCATGCCGACGCGGCGGTTCGCCGGATCGTACATCTCGTGGAAGCTCGCGATCTGGCGCGGCGAGAGCAGGTAGTGCACGAAGTCGGGGAAGACCTGCAGCAGGACGGTGAGCGCGATGAGCGGCCCGAAGAAGAGCAGTGCCGCCGCCGCGACCAGGCGCCACTCCTGGCGCACCAGGCGCGGAAAGCCGGCGAGCAGGAAATCCCACACCTGCTGCGACTCGCGCCGGCGGTTGATATACATCGCGTGGTGCCCGCGCAGCGCGAGCCGGTTCAGCCGGTCGACGAGGTCGGCGCTGTAGCAGCGCTGCGCAGCGAGCGCGAGCGCCTGGCACACGCGGCGGAAGCGCGAGGGCATCTGCGCCGGATCGAACGACTTCTTGTCGTCGAGGAAGGCCTCGAACTCCTCCCATTCCTTGCCGTGCGCCTGCTCGAAGGGCGTCTGCTTCACGGCCGTCCCGCGAGGTAGTTCGCGATGCCGAGCAGCCTTGCCGCGGCGCGCTCGCCCTGCAGCTTGCCGACGAGCGGCTGCGGCAGCTCGGCGAGCTCCTGGAAGCGCTCGGGGGTCAGGGAAGTCGAGCGCTCGGCGAGCTCGAGCACCGCGCGCTGCTCCTCCGGGTCGAGGCTGACCGGCGGCGGCACCGGCGCGGCCTCCGGGATCTTGCGCACGAGATCGGTTGCGGCTGCCTGGTAGACCACGACGGTTCCGGCGGCGAGATCGCCCAGGCGCTTGAAGTCGCGGTTGGCGAGCATCGCCATCAGGCCGATGCCGTAGAAGATCGGCAGGAAGTCGGCGGCGCGCAGCAGATTGCGGGTGAGGGCGCCCGGCCAGCGCAGCGGCGTGCCGTCGTCGTTCAGCACCGCGATGCCGAGCAGGCGCTTGCCCGGCGTCTGCCCGCCCCAGCGCGCCTCGAACACCGCGGGCAGCAGCCACTCGACGAAGAACGCCGCGATCAGCACCAGGCCCCACCCCGCGCGGCCGAAGTAGGCCGCGAACATCGAGACCACCAGCACCAGCCCCGCGCGCAGCAGGAAGTCGATGATCCACGCGAGCGCGCGCGGCACCGGGCCGGCGAGGCGCAGCGTGAGCTCAATCCCCTCGGGTGTCGCGACACGGCGAGTCGTGTCGAGCATCCGTATCCCTTAAAAAAAATCGGGGTCAGACCCCGATTTTCTTTCTTCCACCGCCTGCTTGCTAACCTCTGCGCATCGAGTCGAAGAACTCGGCGTTCGACTTGGTGGCCCGCAGCTTGTCGATCAGGAATTCGGCGGCTTCCAGCTCGTCCATCGGGAAGAGGAGCTTCCGCAGCACCCAGACCTTCTGCAGGATGGGCTGCTCGATCAGGAGTTCCTCGCGGCGCGTGCCGGAGCGGTTGACGTTGATCGCCGGATAGATGCGCTTCTCGTGCATGCGTCGGTCGAGGTGCACTTCCAGGTTGCCGGTACCTTTGAACTCTTCGTAGATCACGTCGTCCATGCGGCTGCCGGTGTCGATCAGCGCGGTGGCGATGATGGTGAGCGAGCCGCCTTCCTCGATGTTGCGCGCCGCGCCGAAGAAGCGCTTGGGCTTCTGCAGGGCATTCGCATCCACGCCACCCGTCAAGACTTTCCCGGACGCGGGAACCACGGTGTTGTACGCCCGCGCCAGGCGCGTGATGGAGTCGAGCAGGATGACCACGTCCTTCTTGTGCTCGATCAGGCGCTTCGCCTTTTCAATGACCATTTCGGCCACCTGCACGTGGCGTGAGGCGGGCTCGTCGAAGGTGGACGCGACGACCTCTCCTCTCACGGAGCGGGACATCTCGGTCACTTCCTCGGGCCGCTCGTCGATCAGCAGCACGATCAGCGTGATCTCCGGGTGGTTGGCGACCAGGGCGTGCGCGATGTGCTGCAGCATCACGGTCTTGCCCGCTTTGGGCGGGCTGACGATCAACCCTCTTTGACCTTTCCCTATGGGCGCCACTATGTCCAGCACCCGGCCGGTCAGGTTCTCTTCGGCCTTGATGTCGCGCTCGAGCTTGAACGCCTCGTCCGGATGCAGCGGCGTCAGGTTCTCGAACAGGATCTTGTTCTTCGCCGCCTCGGGGGCCTCGCCGTTGACTTTGTCGACCTTGACCAGCGCGAAGTAGCGCTCGCCGTCTTTCGGCGTGCGGATCTCGCCCTCGATCGAGTCGCCGGTATGCAGGTTGAAGCGCCGGATCTGCGAGGGCGAAACGTAGATGTCGTCGGTGCTCGCGAGGTACGAGGTGTCCGGGGAGCGCAGGAAGCCGAAGCCGTCGGGCAGCACCTCCAGCGTGCCGTCGCCGAAGATGGAGGCGCCCTTCTTCGCCTGGTTCTTGAGCAGCGCGAAGATCAGGTCCTGCTTGCGCAGCCGGCTCGCGTTCTCGATGCCGACGGAAACCGCCATCTCGACGAGCTGGGTGACGTGGTGGGTCTTGAGCTCCGAAAGATGCAGCGGAACGGCCAAGGGCGCCGCCGCCGTACCCTCGGACTCGGGACGGGGCGCGGAAGGCGTTGCTGCTTCGGGCGGGACCGTTTGAGGTCTGGCCATATAACTTGGGAATGTGCGCCCGAGTTTCTCGGCGCGGACAACCTTACTCGGGAATTTTGTTGCTAGAACCCCGCCCCTTCGGGGACGGGGGGCTCACCTACAGGTACAGACTAGAAGCTTCAGATGTTGCTGTCAAGAAAGGCGGTTAGCTGCGACTTGGAGAGCGCGCCGACGCGGGTCGCCTCGACGTTGCCGTTCTTGAACAGCATCAGCGTCGGGATGCCGCGGATGCCGAACTTCGCCGGCGTGAGCTGGTTCTCGTCGACGTTGATCTTCGCGATCTTCAAGCGCCCCTCGTACTCCTTCGCCACCTCGTCGAGGATCGGCGCGATCGACTTGCACGGGCCGCACCACTCGGCCCAGTAGTCGACCAGCACCGGGGTCTCGGCCTTCAGGACCTCGGGCTCGAAGGTGTCGTCGGTAACGCGGTGGATCGAAGACGTCGTGCTCGCCATGGCTCCTCAGGGGGGATGTTGCAGGTAGGCCTCTATTATGGGGTCGCGCCGGACGCTTCCCAAGAGGAGGCCCATAGGGGTGGTAAACTATTGATTCGTATGACGTACGTGGTGACCGAAGCGTGCATCAAGTGCAAGTACACCGATTGCGTCGAGGTCTGCCCGGTCGACTGCTTCCGGGAAGGTCCGAACATGCTGGTGATCGACCCCGACGAGTGCATCGACTGCACGCTGTGCGTGCCCGAGTGCCCGGTCGAGGCGATCTTCGCGGAGGACGACGTGCCCGATGCGCAGAAGGCATTTACTGCGCTCAACGCCGAGCTCTCGAAAGTCTGGAAGCCGATCATCGAGCGCAAGCCCGCGCCGCCCGATGCGGACGAATGGGCAAAAGTGAAGGACAAAAAAAATCTTCTGGAGAAATGAGCAGCGCAGCAAATGGTGCGCAGCGCAAACTGCGCCCCGAGAGTTTCTGCATAGCAATAAAACTTGTCGTCGTTCTGACCACAAACATTTTGAAATATTATTTTTCCGAAAGATTCTTTTCGAAAGTCATACTTTTGCAAGCTTGATCGCGTAACCTGTGCGCTGCTCTCGGAGGTTATGAATGGAACAAGGCAGGCTCGCGTTCACCGCTGTTTACTTAAAGTCCAATCACGGCTACATCGGCTTCATCGAGGAGCTCCCGGGCGTGAACTCGCACGGGCGCACGCTCGACGAAGCGCGCGAAACGCTGCAGAAGCTCGCGGCGGTAGTCTTCGACGAAGAACGCCGTGAAGCCGAAGAGATGATCGCCGGCAAGGACGTGGTGCGCGAGAACTTCGTCGTTCCCATTCCTCGCTCGAACTAGTTTTTCATACTCGGAAAAGGGCGCCTGCGGGCGCCTTTTTCATTTTCTACCGTCCTTCATTTCTTGCCGTACGCGTTATCGGCCAGCGTCTCGGTATGCGCGGCGCACACCCAGCCGCCGTCGCGCCGCACCCAAACGCTCGAATCGAACGCCTCGAGCGTGGTGGTCTTGCCGTCGATCACCATCTCTTCGTTCACCTTGTAAGCGATGAGCGCGACGCCGTCGGCGATGTTGCTCACGTGCACGTCGTCGTCGATGCGCCAGCGCTTGAGCTCGTAGGGCGGATTCTCGACCAGCCCGGCGAGCGCCTTCCGGT
Organism: Burkholderiales bacterium; assembly: GCA_035649875.1. Classification (GTDB taxonomy): domain Bacteria; phylum Pseudomonadota; class Gammaproteobacteria; order Burkholderiales; family SG8-39; genus SCGC-AG-212-J23. The sequence continues at coordinate 11,466 of DASRIR010000048.1, forward strand.
CGAGCTTGCCGATGCCCTGCGGGCCGACCACCAGGCAGCGCGCATCGCTCAGCCGCGTGGCGGTCGCTCCGTCGCGGCTCTGGATCGCCTCCCAGTACTGTTTTTCGAGGTTGAGCAGCTCCTGGTCGATATCAGCGGGCATTGCGGGCCTCCGGTAGGCGAAACACCCAGACGGAGGCAACCCCCATGCCCGCCGGTGCACTGCAGCATATTTATATGAAAAGTGCGTTTTCGCAGCGAGGCGTAAGATCGCGGCGCGAGGAGGCCAAGCAAAAGGGGGCTGCGCATGGCTGCCAGGAACTGGCGTACCGAAGACTGGGTAGCGGTCTACATCGGATTCGTCATCATCGCCGTGATCCTCGCGGCGTTCAGTTGGAAGTGGTTCGACCTGGGCGGGCTGCGCCCGACATTCCGCTGGACCACGGATGGACAGATCGCGTCTTCGGCGCCGGGCTGGAAAGCGTCGCTCGACGGCGTCGTGAAGGATCGCAAGGACCTCGCCGGACCGGCAAATAGCCTCAAAGCCGCGCTCGACAAGAACGACCGCGCGGCGATCGACAAGTCGGCGGCGGCGCTCGCCAAGGCCGGCGGCCGCAATACCGTGCCCGGCGCCCTCGGCGCCGAGATCCGCGGCCATGCCACCGCGACCGCCGGCAAGGTCTTCGCCGGCGAGAACCTGCTCAAGGTGCTCTACGTCGGTATCGCCGGCCTCGTGTTCGGCGCGCTGGGCTTCGCGCTCATCGGGGGCAACGCGCGCGCGTTCATGATCGGCTTCCCCCTGATCTTCATCCTCGCCTGGCTCGCGCGCGTGCTCGCGGGCAACGGCCTGTTCATCGACTATGGCATCGAGTACGTGATCTTCGCGCTGCTGCTCGGCCTGCTGATCAGCAACACGATCGGCACACCGGCGTGGCTCAAGCCCGGGGTGCAGACCGAGTTCTACATCAAGACCGGTCTCGTGATCCTCGGTGCGGGACTGCTGTTCATGGAGGTGGTGCAGGCCGGCGCGCTCGGCATCCTGCAGGCGGTGCTGGTGGTGGTGGTGATCTGGTACTTCTGCTTCTGGCTCGCGCGCAAGCTGCGCGTCGACGACGACTTTGCGGCGATGCTTTCCTCTTCGGTCGCGATCTGCGGCGTGTCGGCGGCGATCGCCACCTGCGGCGCGATCCAGGGCGACAAGAAGAAGCTCTCCTACGTGACCTCGCTCGTGCTGATCGTCGCGGTGCCGATGATGATCCTGATGCCGTGGATCGCGAAGTCGTTCCAGATGAACGACATTGTCGCCGGCGCGTGGCTCGGCGGCACGCTCGACACCAGCGCCACGGTGGTGGCGGCGGGCGCGCTGATCAGCGACGCGGCAATGAAGACCGGCGTGATCGTGAAGCTGTCGCAGAACGCGCTGATCGGCGTGGCGGCGTTCATCCTCGTGGTGTGGTGGGCCTACAAGGCGGGCAAGCAGCAGGGCGGCGAGAAGCCCAGCGCCGGCGTGATCTGGGAGCGCTTCCCGAAGTTCGTGCTCGGCTTCCTCGTCGCCTCGGCGGTGTTCTCGTTCTTCCTGCCCACGCCCATGGTCGAGGGCACGCGCTCGGTGCTCTCGGAGCTGCGCACCTGGTGGTTCGCGCTGGCGTTCGTCTGCATCGGCCTCGAGACGCGCTTCGTCGACCTCGCGACCATGGAAGGCGGGCGGCCGGCGATGGCGTTCCTCGGTGCCCAGGCGGTCAACGTGCTGTGGACGCTGCTCCTCGCGTGGCTGATCTTTGGCGGCGTTATTTTCCCGGTTCCGGACATCAAATAGGCTCAGGATGGTGTGGGCGGTCGAGCGGCATAGCCGCTGCTCGACTCTCGTTGGTGCTGCCCACTTCTTCCCGCGCCATTTCCGTAGCGACCTGCGCCGCCTGATCGGCGCGGCGCGCATCGTGCTGCTCGAAGGCCCGCTCGACGAGGCGGCGACGCGCAAGGTGCTCGCCGCCGGCCGCGGCGCCGGTGGGTTGACGATCTATCAGGGTGCAAAAGAAACCATTCACGCTCGCCTCGGCATTTACTCCGCGCCGCTCGACGTCCACCGCATTCTCCGCGACCTCGTGTTCGGGCGGCAGGACGAGTGGCTGGAGCAGGAGCTGCGCGCGCTCAAGCCGTGGGCTGCGTTCTTCGGCCTCTGGACGCGCTACCGCGAGCGCGAGGGCTGGGTGCACAAGCTCGACCTCGACGCCGCGCAGATCGCCGCCAAGCTCGGCAAGGAGGTGCGCTACCTCGAGACGATCGAGGAGCAGATCGCCGCGCTCGAGGCGGTCCCGGTCGAGCGCTTCGCGCGATTTCTGGCGGCGGGAGACTGGTCGGGCTACAACGACGGTTATCGGCTCCACTACCTCGCGGGCGACCTCGAGCAGCTCACCGCCACCGCGGCGATGTTTCCGACCTACTGCGAGCCGGTGATCGGTACGCGCGACACGGTGCTCGCCGAGCGCATGGCGCCCGCGCTCGAAGCCGGCGGCGCCTGCGTGGTGGTCGGCGTGGCGCACATTCCGGGCGTGCTTGCGCAGCTCAGGCAGCGCGGCTTCACGCTCGCCCAGCTCCCGGCTTACTCGTAATAGTCGCCCCGGACCTTGCCGTGAAACACGCGGTAGGCATAGATCGTGTAGCCGACGATGAACGGCAGCACGATCGAGGTGCCCACCAGCATGAAGACCAGCGCGCTCGGATGCGCGGCCGCGTCCCAGATGGTGAGCCGGTCCATCACCACGTACGGGAACAGGCTGTAGGCGAGGCCGATGAAGGCGAGCACGTAGATCGCGACCGCCCCGGCGAACGGCTTCCAGTCCGACCTGCCGAGGCAGTGCCAGACCCAGAACCAGATCGCGGCGGTGGCGCCCGGCAGCACCATCAGCCCCAGCGTGCGCGGGAAGTCGAACCATTTCTCGCGCACCGTCTCGCTCGCGAACGGCGTGACGAGGCTCACCATCGCGACGCCGAGCGCGACCCACAGCAGCCCCCAGCGTCCCCAGGCTATCGCCTTCGCCTGCAGCGGGCCGTCGGTGCGCAGCACGAGCCAGGTCGCGCCGAGCAGCACGTAGCCGCCGCACAGGCCGCCCGCGACGATGAGCGCGAACAGCCAGTAGCCCATGCCCGGCTCGAAGCCGGTGATGTAGCGCCCGAGCATGAAGCCCTGCGAGAGGCTCGCGAGCGTCGAGCCCGCCCAGAACAGCCAGTTCCACAGCTCCTTGTGCCAGCCCTCGGCCTTGATGCGCAGCTCGAAGGCCACGCCGCGCAGCATCAGCCCCACTAGCATCGCCGCGACCGGCAGGTAGAGCGCGCCGAGGATCTCGCCGTGCGCGACCGGGAACGCGACCAGCAGCAGGCCGATGCCGAGCACGAGCCAGGTCTCGTTCGCGTCCCAGAACGGTCCGATCGACGCCACCATGCGGTTCTGCTCGTCGCGATCCGCCGCCGGCAGCAGCATGCCGACGCCCAGGTCGTAGCCGTCGAGCACCACGTAGGCGAGGATCGCCACCCCCATTAGCACCGTGAAGACGATCGGCAGGTCGATCACTGCGCGCCCTTCCCCGCGAGGTGCGTGAGCACCACCATGTAGGAGATGAGAAGCGCAGCGTACGTCAGCACGTACGCCGTCAGGCTAGCGCCGATCTCGGCGCCGCTCGCTTTCCCTACCGCGTCGGCGGTGCGCAGGATGCCGGTCACGAGCCACGGCTGGCGGCCGATCTCGGTCACCATCCAGCCCGCGAGCGTCGCGATCCAGCCGGAGAAGGTGAAGCCGGCAAAGCACCACAACAGAAGACGGGATGGGGCCGCCGCGCGCCTCAGTTTCCAGGTGCCGTACCACGCGAGGACGAGCATCAGGATGCCCATGCCCACCATGATGCGGAACGACCAGAACACCGGCGCGACCGGCGGGTGGTCCTTGCCGAAGTGGTTCAGGCCGAGCACCAGGCCGTCGGGATCGTGCTTGAGGATGATCGACAGCGCCTTGGGTACCTCGACGGCATACTCGTTTCGCTTTTTTTCCTCGTTGATGATCGCGAACAGCGTCAACGGCGCGCCGCTCTGCGTCTTCCACAGCGCCTCGACCGCGGCGATCTTCGCCGGCTGGTGCTCGAGCGTGTTCAGGCCATGGAAGTCGCCGACCACGATCTGGACCGGCACCAGCACCGCCGCCACGTGGGTGGCGAAGCGCAGCGTCTTCTGCGCCGAGGGGTCTTCGGGCGCGCGCAGCAGGCGCCAGGCGGAGAGCCCGGCCACCACGAAGCAGGCGGTGATGCCCGAGGCGAGCAGCATGTGCGCGAGGCGGAAGGGGAACGACGGATTGAAGATCACCTGGAGCCAGCTGCCGGCGATGAGCACGCCTTGCTCCATGACGTGGCCGGTGGGCGTCTGCATCCACGAGTTGAGCGCGAGGATCCAGAACGCGGAGAGCGTGGTGCCGGAAGCGACGATGATCGCGGAGGCGACGTGCACGCGCCCCGACACGCGGTTCATGCCGAACAGCATCACGCCGAGGAACGTCGCTTCCAGGAAGAACGCGGTGAGCACCTCGTACGCGAGCAGCGGCCCCGCGACGTTGCCGACCTTGTTCATGTAGCCCGGCCAGTTGGTGCCGAACTGGAAGCTCATGGTGATGCCCGACACCACGCCCATCGCGAACGAGAGCGCGAACACCTTCACCCACAGCTTGTACGTGCGCAGCCACGCGGGATCGCGCGTGCGCTCGTAGCGCACCCGAAACACCACCAGCAGCCACGCCAGGCCGATGGTGATGGTGGGGAACAGGATGTGGAAGGCGATGTTGAGGCCGAACTGCCACCGCGCCAGGAGGAGGGCCTCGTCCATGCCGCACTATAGGCCTAAACCCCAAACCGAATTCGGGGCGAGGGCCGCAACTCGCCTAGCGATTCATGGCCCTGACCCCACGATCGCGTCGGTGTCGGTACCGACAATCGGGTCGCCGCTCTTGGCCGCGAGCGCGCGACTTGATTACGACACTGACCCCGAATTCACTGCGGCTCGATCTTCGCCAGCTTCACGAAGCTGCCCCAGCGCTCGACCTCGGTCTTGAGGAGCGCGGCCATCTGCTCGGGCGAGCCGGGGAAGGGATCGAGCGCGGCGCGCGCGAGGAACTGGCGCGTCTCCTCCGAGCCGGTGATCTGGTTGAACCAGCCGGCGAGCTTGTCGATGATCGGGCGCGGCGTGCCCGCGGGCACCACCACGCCCCACCACGGCGCGATGTCGATGCCAGGCACGCCCGCCTCGGCGAGGGTCGGGATGTCCGGCATGGTGCCCGCGCGCTTCGCCGCGGTGACCGCGAGGATGCGCACCTTGGGCTGGCCGCGCGCCCAGGTCGAGTCGACCGACATGAAGTCGATCTGCCCGGCGAGCAGGTTGGTGAACGCGTCGCCGGTCACCTTGAACGGCACGTAGACCGTCTCCAGCCCGGTGCGCGTCTTGAAGAGCTCGGCGGCGATCTGCCCGCTGTTCGACTGCGTGCCGTAGAAGCCGTGCCCGGGCTTCGCTTTCAGGTGGGAAACGAGGTCCGCAATGCTGCGAAAAGGCTTGCCGGCGTCCACCGCGACCACGAAGGTGAGCGAGTTGATCGTGGTCACCGTGGCGAAGTCCTTCAGCGGGTCGAAGGGCAGCTGCTTGAAGATGTGCGGCGCCGAGGCGAGCGTCGAGCTCGCCGGGGTAATGTGGATCGTGTAGCCGTCGGGCGCGCTCTTCGCCACGAAGGCGCTCGCGATCGAGCCCTGCGCCCCGGGCTTGTTCTCCACCACCACGGGCTTGCCGGCGAGCTTCGCAAGCTGGTCGCTGTAATAGCGCACGATGATGTCGGCGCCCGAGCCGGGCGCGAAGTTGCAGATCGAGCGGATCTCGCGCGCGGGATAGTCCTGGCCCTGCACGGGAAGCGCGAACATCGCTGCCCAGAGTACGATTAACGCCTTGGTGTTCATCTACCTCCTCCTGTGAGCCCAATCTTACGCCGCGTCGCCGTGCTTGGCGGCGCCCGCATTCCCTTCGCGCGCGCGAACGGCGCCTACATGGAAGCCGGCAACCAAGCCATGCTGACCGCCGCGATGTCGGCCCTTGTAGATAAGTATGGGTTAAGAAACCAGAAGCTGGGCGAGGTGGCGGCCGGCGCGGTGATCAAGCACTCGCGCGACTGGAACCTGGCGCGCGAATGCACGCTCGGCAGCGGGCTCGACCCGGAGACGCCGGCCTACGACCTGCAGCGCGCCTGCGGCACCAGCCTCTCCGCGGTGGCGCAGCTCGCGAACCGCATCGGCCTGGGCGAAATCGACTGCGCCATCGCCGGCGGCGCGGACAGCGCGAGCGACATCCCGCTTTCCTACAGCCCCGGCCTGCAGCGCGCGGTGCTCTCGCTCGCGCGCGGCAAGACCTGGGGCGACAAGCTCTCGAGCATCGGCAGCCTGCGCCCGCGCGACATCGCGCCCGCGGCGCCGGGCATCGCCGAGCCGCGCACCGGCCTCTCCATGGGGCAGCACTGCGAGGAGATGGCGAAGGAGTGGAACATCGGCCGCCGCGAGCAGGACGAGCTCGCGCTCGCGAGCCACAAGAACGCGGCGGCGGCGTGGCAGGCCGGTTTCTTCCAGGACCTCGTGGTTCCGTTCGAGGACCTGAAACGCGACAACAACGTGCGCGGCGATACCTCGCTGGAGAAGCTCGCCTCGCTGCGCACCGCCTTCGACCCGAGCCCGGCGGGAACGCTCACCGCGGGCAACAGCTCCCCGCTCACCGACGGGGCGGCCTGCGTTCTTCTCGCTTCTGAAGAGTGGACCAAACAACGAGGATTGCAGCCGCTCGCGTTTCTTACTTTCACCGAAACCGCCGCGGTCGATTTCGTGGGCATGAACGGCGCGAAGGAGGGCATGCTGATGGCGCCGGCCTACGCCGTGCCGCGCATGCTCGACCGCGCCGGGATCAAGCTGCAGGACTTCGACATCTACGAGATCCACGAGGCCTTCGCCGCGCAGGTGCTGTGCACGCTGAAGGCGTGGGAGTCAGAGACTTATTGCAAAAATCGACTGGGACGCAAGGAAGCTCTGGGAAAAATCGATCGAAGCAAGCTCAACCCCAAGGGCTCGAGCGTCGCGCTCGGTCACCCTTTCGGCGCCACCGGCGCGCGCATCGTCGCGACGCTCGCCAAGCAGCTCGCCGAGCGCGGCGCGGGGCGCGGGCTGATCTCGATCTGTGCCGCCGGCGGCATGGGCGTCACCGCGATCCTCGAAAGGTAAGAGCCCTCTTCAGAACGCGACGTCGAGGCCGAGCGAGAGCCCGGAGAAGCCGGCGCTGATGCGCGAGTTGAGCGAGCTCGTGTCGTCGTCCGCGGCGCGAATCGAGTCGAAGCCCCAGCCGACGAGGCCGCCGCGCAGTGCGATGTTGCGGGCGACTGCGTGCGCCACGTGCACGTCGAGCCGCGCGGCGCCGGTTACGCCCTCGACCTTGCCGGAGCCGAAGAGGGTGACGCGCGACTGCAGGCTGGTGGCGGGCAGGAATTTCCAGACGATGCCGAAGGCGGCGACCAGGCCGCCGGTCGAGAGCTTGTCGTGCGCGCTGCCGAGCGGCGAGCTGGTAGTGAAGTCGAGCTCGGCCCAGCCCAGTCCGCCGAGCGCCTCGATGCCGAACTGGCCTTTGCCGAAGAAGTGGCGATAGCGGTAGGCGATCTCGGCGTAGCGGAAGTCGAACTCGTGGAGCAGGTCGACCGGGCCGGCAAACGCGCGCCCGCCGAAGATCACCGGCGCCTCGCCCGGGCCGATCGACTGCCCGTCCTTGCCGGTGGCGCCGGTGAAGCCGATCTCGATGCCGTGCCCGGTGTGCGGCGTCGCCGGTCCCTCGACGCGCGGCGCGATATCGAAGCTCAGCCGCAGCGCGGGTACCAGCACGCCGCGGTCGATGGCCTCGATGTCGGTCTGCGCGAGCGCGGCGCCGCACGCAGTGACGGCGGCAACAGCGAACGCGAACCCCCCTGAAGCTGGCATGCTTTCTCCTAGAGACTGAAAAGTTGTTCTGCGTTGGTCTGGTAGAGCTTGCGCTTGTCCGCCTCGCTGATCGGCAGCTCGTCGGTCACCTTCACTTCCTGCGGCACGAATTGGTAGGGATAGTCCATCGCGTAGAGCACGCGGTCCATCCCTAGCACCTGCTGGCAGAAGAGGATCGCGGGTTCCCACTGCATGCCGCTCGTCGTCACCCAGACATTCTCCCGGAGGTAGTCGCTCGGCTTCTTCTTGAGGGCCTTAACGCCCGGGTAGCGGTTCGCATTGACCATCGAGCGGTGCATGAAGTCCAGGCGAAACAGCCAGAACGGCAATCCCTCGCCGAGGTGGCCCACCACGATGCGCAGCCTCGGGAAGCGGTCGAACACGCCCGCGAGCACGATGCGCAGGAGGTGCAGCCCCGTCTCCACCGCGAAGCCGTAGATCGCGCCGTCGAGCCCGCGCGGCAGGAAGGGCTCGATCATCGCCGCGGGCGGCGTGTTGGGATGGAGGTAGAGCGGCACGTCGAGCGCTTCCGCCGCCTCGAAGATTTCCCAGTACTTCGGGTCGTCGAGGTACTCGCCCTGGGTGTGCGAGTTGATGACGGCACCTTTCAGTCCGAGCTTCTTCACGGAGCGCTGCAGCTCGGCGGCCGCCGCGGACGGCGCCTGCGGGGCGATCGCAGCGAGCCCGGCATAGCGCTCGGGGTATTTCCGGATCTCCTGCAGGAGCCGATCGTTGAGCTCAGTGCTGAGCGACACCGCGGTGGCGGCGTCGAACACCTGCACCCCCGGCGCGGTGAGGAACACGAGCTGCTTCGCGATGCCGCTCGCGTCCATGTCGGCGATGCGCTGCGCGCCGAGGTCCTGGATGCGCGCCGCGAGCTGCGTCGCCCGCGGCGTGCTGCCCAGGAAGAACCCCCACAGGCTGCGAAAACCCGGATCCCAGGATTCAGGTTTCTCGGTGAGGAGGTTCCTATAGCGTGCGAGGAGCTCGGGCGGCGCCCACGCCTCCTCGGTAGCGATGCGAACGTAATTCGGGGTCAGGGTCACGACTCGTTCTCCATATTGTGACCCTGACCCCGAATTCGGTGCTTACGGTTTCATTGGCGGGTAGGGGCAGGGCACGTTGGGGTAGCTGCGCGAGCCGACCAGCACGCGCACGGTCTTGGGCAGGTTGCCGTCGTCACAGGCGGCATGGCGGAACGGGAAGTCGGCGACGACCTTCGCGCCCTGGTCGGTCATCGAGAGCGCCGAGCGCCGCGACAGGAACCAGCCGAGCGCCGGCTCGTGCTGCGCCTCCTCAGCGCGCTTCTGCTGTGTGACGTTCTCGGTCGGATCGCCGCGCGCGCCGAACAGATCCCAGTCGAGGAGCTGGCTGCCGCAGCGGAACTCGCGGCGCGCGCGCCGCACCTCCATGCCGGCGCGCGCCTCGCGCACCCTGAGGAAAGCCTCGATCGGCGCGGTGACCCCGGAAAGCGGGTCGACGTTCGCCGGCAGCTCGCCCTGATCGACGGTATCGGGATCTCGGCCATCGCGGCGGCGGCAGATCGGCTCGTTGTCCGCAGCGTTGTCGATCACGATCACCTGGATCCGCTGCCTGCCCAGCCCGGAGCCCGTGCCCTCGTGCGGCTTGAGCGCGTAGATGAGGTCCATCAGCGTGGCGAGACCGGAGTTCTCGAAGTAGCCGCCGTCGACCAGCCGGCCCCACACGAACCGGGCGTCCTGCGGGCACTTGCCGTCGGCGCCGAGCTTCTTCACCGGGCAGCCGAACACCGTAGCCGCCGGGCTGACGTAGGTGAAGCGCGCCGAGTTGAGGACCGCCTCGCGTACCGTCATGCCGTTCGTGCTCAGCGCGACGCCGCTCACCGGCCGGAAGACGTCGATCGAGCCCGGGATCCACGCATGGACGTTCGCCGTGAACGCGCGCCGCCCGGATTCGACGCTGGTCGCGTTGAGGAACACCGCGGGCCGCACCGGCATCGTGTTGTCGGCCGGCGCGAGCGCTGCGAACTGCTCGAGAAACGGTGCGTCGAAGCTGCCCGGCGTTTTCGGAAAGACCTCGTCCCAGGCTTTGGCCCACGAGCGCGCGAGGATCGAGCCGCGGTCGTCGTCGAGGAAGGTGATGGGAAAAAAGCGCTGCGGCGCCTCGCCGAAAAGCAGCGACCCGGCTACGGGCGCGAGGAAGTCGCGGTTCAGCATGCGCGCCATCTCCGCGCGGCGCCCCGGCTGACAGCGGTCCGCCTCGCTCTTCTGCGCCCACACCTGGCGCTGCGCGAGGTAGGCGGCGATGCCGAGCGAGCCGCCGGATACACCCGAGTAGCCGTAGACGTGGCGCCCGAACTCGCCGCAGGTCGCATCGTCGGCCGCCGCGAGCACATGCGCGGTCCAGTACGCGGCGCGCAGTCCCCCGCCCGCGGCGGCGACGAAGAACACCGGGTTGTCCTTGCGCTCCTTCGGCAGCTCGGCGTGCCACGCGGCGAAGTGCTGCAGGAGCGGCGGGCGCTGTGCCGCGCGCGCGAAGCCGGTGCCGCGCAGCGAGTGATCGGGCGCAGTGCCGAACACCGCCCAGATTAGGGGCAGGAGCGCGAGCGAGGGCAGCGTGGCGTATTTCGGCATGAACACCCACACGATGCCGAAGAACGCGAGCAGCGCGAGCGCGATGAACAGGATCGGCAGCGTGCCGAGCGCAATGCCGATCGCGATCGGCTCGCGCGCCAAGGCGATCACCAGCACGATCTGCAGCGCGAACGCCGCTGCGAGCACGAAGACGGTGGTGCGCCCGAGCTTGCGATGCGGTGTCGCCGGGTCCTCGGCGATCCCGAAGATCTCGCGCCGGCGGATCGCGAGCCACATACCGAGCGCCGCGGCTGCGAGGATCTCCACCGGTAGCAGCGAGCCGGGGTGGTCGCGCTGCGTCGCGACCAGGACCCATAGCCACGCCGCGAACGCGGCGGCCATGAGCCAGTGCGACACCACGCCGGTGCGCCGGAAGGCGAGCGGCACGAGCGTGAGCGCGACGCCGCCGTAGGTGAGCCATTCCACGTGCCAGCGCTCCTGGGCGGCGCGCAGCTCGGCCGGCACGCTCCACCAGACCGCGCCGCCGATGGCGAGCGCGGCGAGCGCCACGCCCAGCGTGCCGCGGCCGTAGACCGGACGCGGCTCGAGCGCTACCCACTGCCCAACGAGCCAGTCGCCGAGCCTGAACACCGCCCACAAGAGCGGCAGCACGCCCGAGGCGAGCACCGGGACCCAGGCGGGCGCGGGCTTTTCGCGCATGAACACCGCGGCGGCGCAGGCGATGATCACCAGGCCCGCAAACGGCGCGAGGCGCGGGAGCTCCCGGTTCATCCAGCCGGCGATGCGCTTCGCCGCCGGATGCGCTTCTTCCTCGCCCGGAAAATCGGTGGTCGAAAGCAGCCGCATCGTGTACCAGATCGACACCGCCCAAAGCGCGAGCACGACGAGCAGCAGCCTCCGCGGCTGCTCTTCCTGCGCCAGGTTGGTGAGGATCTCGCGCGTCTGCGGGACGACGGTAATGAAGACCACGCCGCCGACCAGGCCGAGGAGCGAGAACACGTTGAGCCAGCCGTAGCGGAAGACATGAACGATCGACCAGACGGACCGCTGGAACCTGCTGTAGCCCTCCTGGGCCCGCTCTTCGGCCTTCTGCGTGGCGGCGGCGCGCTCGTCGAACTTTTGCTGGCGCAGGGACTCGAGGTTTTGCTTGAGCTCCATCGCTCCCTCCGAATTTCAAAACCATCATAGGCGCGCGGCTCGGCGCTGCCCTTATCCGCGCGTCCTGAAGTCGAGGTGATTAGTGCACTAAACTCGCCGCATGCCCGCGGTGCTCACCAAGGCCGAACTTTTCGCCCGCCTCGAGCAGGGCCATGCCGCGCAGGTCACGGTCGTCACGCCGAACCGGCGGCTCGCGCAAGATTTACAACGCGAGTTCGACGCGCACCAGATCGCGAAGGGCCTCACCGTCTGGGAGGCGCCCGACCTGCTGCCCGTCGGCGCCTTCGTCGAGCGGCTTTGGGAAGACGCTCTATATAGCGACCTGGGCGAAAAGTTGCCGCTACTCCTCACGCCGGCGCAGGAGCAGCACCTCTGGCAGGAGATCGTCAAGGACTTCGATTTCCTTCTCAAGGAAGGCGCCGCGCATCAGTGCCGCGAGGCGTGGCGCCTGGTGCACCAATGGCGCATCGGCGCCGGGCCGGGCAACGAGGATTCTTTAGCTTTTAGTAAATGGAGCAAGGACTACGAGCGGCGCACACGCGGTGAGATCGACGCCGCGCGCCTGCCGGACCTCATGGCGCAGCACCTCGGCAAGCTGAAAAAGCCGAAGCTCCTCGTCGCCTACGCCTTCGATGTCATGCCGCCGCAGACCACGGAATTCCTCGAGAAGTTCGAGCTTGCCTCCTGCACCCCGGACTCCATCCACGGGGAATGCGCACGCGCATCATTCCTGTCCGCCAAGCACGAGATCGAGGCGGCGGCGAAGTGGGCGCGCGCTCGCCTGGAGGAAGGAAAGACGCGCATCGGGGTCGTCATTCCGGAGCTGTCCCAACATCGATCTCAGGTCGTCCGGGTCTTTTCCCGCGTGATGCAGCCCGGCTACAACCTCCCCGCGCAGGCGGGGACTCCGTTACCGTTCAACGTCTCGCTGGGCAAGCCCCTATCGTCGTTTCCGCTGGTTCATTTCGCCCTCGACCTGCTCGAGCTTGCGTTCCAGAGCGTGGAATTCAGCCGCGCGAGCCATCTCGTGCGCTCGCCCTTCCTCGGCCACGCCGACAGTGAGCTCGCGCGCCGCGGCGCGCTCGACGCGAAGCTGCGCAAGGATTCGGACGACACCCTGAATCTCGGCAACCTCATCGCGCTCGCCGAGCCCGCCCCCCTCCTGCGCAAAGCGCTCGAGAAGGTGTTCGAGATCACCCGCACCCGGCCCGAATCGCCCGCCGAGTGGGCACGGCACTTCTCGGCGCTGCTCGACGCCGCCGGCTTCCCCGGCGAGCGCGCCCTCGACTCCGACGAATTCCAGACCCGCGCCAAGTGGCACGAAGCACTGAGCGAACTTTCCAAGTTAGAACGTCTGGCCCAGAGCTTCTCCTTTGCCCAGGCACTGTCGTTCCTTAAGCGCTACTGCGCCGACACGCTCTTCCAGCCCGAATCGCCCGACGCGCCGATCCAGATCCTCGGCGTGCTCGAATCGGCGGGCCTGCGCTTCGATTGCCTCTGGGTGAGCGGCCTCACCGACGAGGCCTGGCCGCTCGACGCCCGACCGAACCCCTTTATCCCCATCGCGGCGCAGAAGAAGGCCGGCATTCCGCAGGCGAGCGCCGAGGCTTCGGCCGTTTTTGACAAGTTCCTCACTGAGCAGTGGAAGCACGCCGCCGCCGAGGTGGTGTTTTCCTATCCGCTGAAGGAAGAGGATCGGGACTTCGCCCCTTCGCCGCTCATCCTCGATGTCGCCGAGAAGCCGGTCGCGATTCCCGATCTCCCTCGCTATCGCGATCTGATCTTTCAATCAAGACAAATGGAGAGCTTCGCCGACTCGAAAGCTCCTCCTGTCCCGCCCGGCAAGGTGCGCGGCGGCACGCGCGTGCTGGCCGACCAGGCCGCGTGCCCCTTCCGCGCCTTCGCCAAGTGGCGCCTGGGCGCCGAGCCGCTCGAAGAGCCCGCGGCCGGGCTCGACCCGCGCGACCGCGGCAAGCTC
>DASRIR010000049.1:0-16349 GCA_035649875.1 Burkholderiales bacterium
GCGGGGCGTCGACGTGCGCGTCATGGTGCCGTCGGCGGAAGTCTCGGACATGCCGATCGTCCAGCACGCCGCGCATCGCAACTTCCAGCAGCTGCTGGACGGCGGGGTGCGCATCTTCGAGTACCAGCGGACGCTGCTGCATCAGAAGGTGATGACGGTCGACGGCATCTGGTGCGCGGTGGGCTCGAGCAACTTCGACGACCGCTCGTTCGAGACCAACGACGAGATCACGCTCGGCTTCCATGACCGGCACCTGGCCCGGCGGCTGGAGGAGATCTTCGAGGCCGACCGCGCGCACTGCATCGAGCTGCAGGCCCGGGAATGGAAGAAGCGCGGCCTTGCGCACCGCGTGAAGGACAGCGTGCTCTATCTTTTCAATGAAGTGCTGTAGCATTTACCCATGACCGTCCATCCGCTGAAGGTGCCGGGCACCGACCCGGTGCGCGAGGCGAAGGTGCACCTCGCGGCCGCCCATCGCCTCGCCGTGCTGCACGAGCTCGAAGAGGGCATCGACAACCACTTCACGGTCACGGTGCCGGGACGCGACGACCGGTACCTGGTCCTGCCGTTCGGCCTGCACTGGTCGGAGGCGCGGGCGAGCGACCTGATCGTGTTCGACCAGTCGGGCGCGACGCTCGAAGGCGAAGGCGTGGTGGAGCTTTCGGCGCAATGCATCCACGCGCCGATTCACCGGATCTGCGGCGCGCGGGTCGTGATGCACACGCACCAGACCTGGGCGCTCGCGTTGAACATGCTGAAGGACAACCGCCTGCTGCCGGCGAGCCAGACCGCGGCCTTCTTTTACGGGCACGTCGCCTACGACGACACCTACAGCGGCACGGCGGATTTCCTCGAGGAGGGCGAGCGCCTCGCTCGCATCATCGGAACCGCGCACGTGCTCTTCATGAAGAACCACGGCGTGCTGGTCACCGGCGATACCGTGGCGCAGGCCTACCGCAGGCTTTACAAGCTCGAGCGCGTTTGCCGCGCGCAGGTGCTGGCGATGTCGACCGGCAAGCCGCTCGAGGTGCTGTCCGACGACATCGTCGCCCAGGTGCAGGCGCCGCCGGTCAACGACCGCCACTCGCGCGCCGAGCGCGAGCGCCTGTTCTTCGAGGCGATGATGCGCATCCTTGACCGCGAGATGCCCGGCTACGCCGACTAGCTCGGCGCTGCTCCTTGCCGCCGCCTGCCTCTTGGCGAGCGCGGTAAATGCGCAGGGCATGGGGCCGGCGGATGCACGTCATCTCCTGAACCGAACTGGATTCGACGCGCAGCTGCGCGAAATCGACGCATTCGCCGCGCTCTCGCGGCGCGAAGCGGTCGAGCGGCTGCTCGCCGAGGCGCGCACGGAGGCGCGCACGCCGCGCCCGGCGTGGGCCAAGGAGTGGACCGATCCGCGCCTCATCCGCCAGATGAGCGAGACGGAGCGCCAGGCTTTTGTGCGCGTGCAGATCGAGCGCGGGCTGGAGCTCAAGGCCTGGTGGCTGCGCGAGATGCTCGGCACGGACTCGCCGCTCACCGAGCGCATGACGCTGTTCTGGCACAACCACTTCACGTCCGGCCTGCAGAAGGTGCGCTCGCCGGCGCTGATGCTGCGCCAGAACGCGCTCCTCAGGCGGCACGCGCTCGGCAACTTCGGCGAGCTGCTGCAGGCGGTGTCCAAGGACCCGGCGATGCTGGTCTACCTCGACTCGGCCACCAGCGCGCGCGAAGAGCCGAACGAGAACTTCGCACGCGAGGTGATGGAGCTCTTTACCCTGGGCGAAGGCAACTATAGCGAGCAGGACATCAAGCAGGCGGCGCGCGCGTTCACCGGCTGGAGCATCGACCTGGAAACCGGGGAATTCCGCTTCCGGTATCTGCGGCACGACTACGGCAAGAAGACCGTGCTCGGACGCAGCGCCGACACCGGCGAGGAAGTGCTCGACATCCTGCTCGCGCAGCCGGCGACCGCGGAGTTCATCGCGCGCAAGCTGTGGCGCGAGTTCGTCTCGCCCGAGCCGCCGCCCGACGAGCTCGCGCGCGTGGCGTCTGTCCTGCGCGAAAGCCGCTACGACGTGCGCGCCGCCATGCACGCGCTGATGCTCACGCCCGCGTTCTGGGCGCCGGAGAACCGCGCCGCGTTGATCAAGTCGCCCGCCGAGCTGGTGGTCGGCACCCTGCGCCAGTTCGGCATCGCGGTAAACGATCCCCTGCCTTTCGCCTTCTTGCTGGCGGGCCTCGGTCAGGATCTCTTCGCGCCGCCGAACGTGAAGGGCTGGCCGGGCGGCGAGGCGTGGATCAACTCCACCACGCTGCTCGCGCGCAAGCAGTTCCTCGAGCGCCTGCTGCGCGTGGACGAGACCCGGATGGTGATGCAGAAGGCCATGCCGCGCCTCAAGCCCGGCGCGCGCCGCGTGCTGCAGGCGATGGCCGAGCTGCAGTTCTCGGGCAGCGAATGGCTCGCCAGCTTCGAGGGACGCGAGCGCATGGTGCCGCTCGTAATGCTCGCCGCCGAGCCGGCCGGCAATCCGTCGGGTAGCGGCGTGGAGTACCTGCGCACACTCCTCGCCGACCCCGTCTATCAATTGAAATGAATCGGCGCGATTTCCTCGCAGCTGGCATCGGCGCCCTCGTCATTCCGGTGGCAGCGCTCGCGCAGTCACCCGGTTACCGCCGCCTTCTGATCCTGGTGGAACTGAAGGGCGGCAACGACGGGTTGAACACCGTCGTGCCCTACGCGGACGAGCTCTATTACCAGTTGCGGCCGCGGATCGGCATCCGGCGCGATGATGTGCTGGCGCTCGACCGTCGCACCGGGCTGCATCCCGCGCTCAAGCCGCTGATGCCGCTCTGGGAGGCGGGCGAGCTCGCGATCGTGCAGGGGGTTGGCTATCCCGGCCCGAATCTCTCGCACTTCCGCTCGATCGAGATCTGGGACACCGCCTCGCGGAGTGATCAGTATCTTCCGGAGGGCTGGGTCGCGCGCGCGTTCTCCGGACACCCGGTACCGGCGCAGTTCGCGGCAGCCGGCGTCGTAGTCGGCGGCAGCGACATGGGCCCGCTTGCCGGCAGCATGCGCTCGATCTCGCTTGCCGCGCCGGAAGTTTTCCTGCGCCAGGCGCGACTCGCCAATCCTATGGGCAAGGGGCGGAACAGCGCGCTCGACCATATCCTCAAGGTGGAGGCGGGCATCGTCGAAGCCGCGGCGCGCCTCGACGCCGGAGTGCGGTTCACGACCGAGTTTCCGCGCGGGGCGTTCGGCAACGCGGTGCGAATCGCCGCGCAGCTTGCCGCCAATCCGTCGGGAGTCGCGGCGATCCGGCTGTCGCTCGGCGGCTTCGACACGCACCAGAACCAGCCCGGGGTGCACCAGCGCCTGCTCGGCGAGCTCGCCGGCGGGCTCGCCGCGCTCAAGGGCGCGCTCGTCGAAGCGAAGCGCTGGGATTCGACCCTGGTCCTGACCTACGCCGAGTTCGGCCGCCGGCCGCAGGAGAACTACTCGAACGGCACTGACCACGGCACGGCAAGCGCGCATTTCGTGGCTGGCGGGCACGTGAAGGGCGGCCTGTACGGCGCGCCGCCGCGGCTCGACAACTTGGACGGCGGCAACCTGCGCCACGCGGTCGACTTCCGCCAGCTCTACGCCACGGCGCTCGAGGGCTGGTGGGGCGTACCGGCAACGAAAGCGCTGCAAGGCCGCTTCGCGCCGCTCGAGATCCTGCGCGCCTGAACTACTGCGGCTGCACGCCGAGCTCGCGCGCGAGCTTGCTCCAGCGCTCGATATCCGAGCGGATCACAGCGTCGAACTGCTGCGGCGTGTTGCCGACCGGCTGCAACGCCGATTGCGCGAGACGCTCGACGAGATCGGCCTGCGCAAGGGCTTCCGCAGAGGCCTTCTGCAGCCGCTGAATGATCTCCGGCGAAGTGCCGCGCGGGACGAGCAGGCCTAGCCACTGGCTGGTATCGAATCCTGCAAAGCCCGATTCGTGCAGCGTCGGGATCTCGGGCATCGGCGCGAAGCGATCCTTGGAGGTGAAGGCGAGGATTCGGATGCGCCCAGACTTGTGGTGCGGGATGAGCGGCGTCGAGCCGAGCACGCCCATCGGCACCTGGCCCGCGACGAGATCCTGCACCGCCGGGCCGCCGCCTTTATAGGGGACATGCACGATCTCGATCCCGGCCATTTTCCGGAGCAGCTCGCCCGAGAAGTGCTGCCCGGTGCCGGTGCCGGAATGGGCGAACGAAAGCTTGCCCGGGTTTGCCTTGGCGTAGGCCACGAGCTCCTGCACCGTGGCTGCCGGGACCGAGGCGTGCACCGCTACCGCGAGCGGCTGCGTCGTCACCTGCGTCACCGGCGCGAAGTCGCGCAAAGTGTCGAACTCGAGGTTCCTGACCACCAGAAAGAGCGTGGTCACCGGGTCGGCGGCGAACAGGATGGTGTAGCCGTCCGGCGCGGCGCGCGCGACGGCCGTCGTGCCAATGGCGCCGCCGCCGCCCGCGCGGTTCTCGACCACGAACTGCGCGCCAAGCGAGCGCGTCAGCTTGTCGGCGAGCGCGCGCGCTGCGACGTCGGTCGAGCCTCCGGGCGGGAACGGCACCACGAAGCGCACCGGGCGCGCGGGCCAGGCTTGCGCGAAGGCCTGGGCCGCGGACAGAGCGCACGCGAGGACGAGCAGGCGACACATACTTTTCATTGTAGGCCGAAGAAGTCGCAGATGAGGCGCGTGGCATCGGGCGCGCGCGCGTCGAAGAAAGGCAGCTTGGCGTCGCCGCCGCTCCAGGCGTGGTCGAGGCCGTCGATCGTGACCATGCGCACCGCGAGCCGCCCGTCCGTGTGGAACTCGCGCACTTCGTAATTGCCGTCCCGGTAGAGCAGCGCGGAGCGCGTCGGCTGCGGCAGCAGAGGCTCTTTCAGCGTCAATCCGTTGAGCAGCAGGAACTGCCGGGCAAGATAGATTGCGTTCACCGGCGCGACGGTCTTGTCGACCGAGCCGTGGATGATGAGCGCCGGCACGCGCGCGTTGCGCGGCGCCTCGCGACGCGCCTGGATGGCGATCGCGTCGCTGCCGTTGGCGGGGCCTTTGGCCATGACCGCGGCGGCAGCGGTGGCGTTCGCCGCCGAGCCGCAAGGCGTGGCGGAATGCACTGCTACGCCCGCGAAGAGATGCGGCGCGCGCAGCGCGAGCGTGGCGGCAAGCGCGCCGCCCGAGGAGAGTCCGGCGACGAACACGCGGCGCCGGTCGACCGCGACCTTCTGCATCACCGCGCCGATTTGCGCGCCGACGATCGCGGTCTCGCCGGCGCCGGACGCGGTGCGCGAATCGAACCAGTTCCAGCAGCGCTGCGAGTTGGCCAGCCGGCTCTGGCGGGGAAGCAGCACGACGAAGCCGCATTCGTCGGCGAAGCGCGCGATGCGGCTGCCGGCGGCGAAAGCCTCGGGTTCCTGCTGGCACCCATGCAGCCAGACGACGAGCGGCGCGCGGCGATTCGGGTCATGACCGCGCGGCAGGTAGAGCAGGTATTCGCGCCACGGCGGAGCGGGCGAGACGCTGATGAATCCGTGCAGGCTCGAGCGCTGCGCCATGGAGAAGCGGCCGGGCGCGAGCGGCGGCCGCCTGAACAGCCGCCGCAGCCAGCCGGCGGCAGCCTTGCCGAAGCTCACCGCAGCGCTTCGAGAAATGCCGGAAACACCTTCGGCGTCGCGCACGCGATCTCGCCCGATTCGAGATAGCCGTCGTCGCCGCGCAGATCGCCGACCAGGCCGCCCGCTTCCTGGATCATGAGCGCGCCCGCCGCCATGTCCCACGCCGAGAGCCCCAGCTCCCAGAACGCGTCGAGCCGGCCGCAGGCGACATAGGCGAGGTCGAGCGCCGCCGCGCCGGCGCGACGCACGCCGGCCGAGCCTTGCATGATTTTCGTAAGCTGCTTCGTGTAAAGCTCGATGCGCTCGACTTCCTTGAAAGGAAACCCGGTGCCGACCAGCGCGTCGGCGAGGCGCACGCATTTCGAGACGCGGATGCGCCGGTTGTTGAGGAACGCGCCGCGGCCCTTCGAGGCGGTAAAGAGCTCGTTCTTGACCGGGTCGTAGATCACGCCGTGCGCGAGCGCGTCGCGGTGGCGGATGCCGATCGACACGCAGTATTGCGGGAAGCCGTGGATGAAGTTGGTGGTGCCGTCGAGCGGGTCGATGATCCACTGGTACTCGGCTTGCCCCGCGCTCGCACCCGACTCCTCGGCGAGCACCGCGTGGTCGGGATACGCCTTGCGCACCGTCTCGATGATGGCTTCCTCGGCGGCGTGGTCGACCTTCGTCACGAAGTCATTCATGCGCTTGGAGCGCACCTCGAAGCCGCCGCCGTCGAGCGCGGCGCGGTTGATGATCGAGCCCGCGCGGCGTGCGGCGCGCACCGCGATGTTGAGCATTGGATGCATGGGCCCGCATTGTAGGATTAGAGTCGATCACTCGTGCGCTCATGATCCGGATCGTCCTTTGCCGTCCCAGTCACCCGGGAAACATCGGCGCCGCCGCACGCGCGATGAAGACCATGGGGCTCGCCGACCTGCGGCTGGTCGCGCCCCAGCGCTTTCCAGCGCCGGAAGCGCAGTGGATGGCGACCAACGCCTTCGACGTGCTCGAACGCGCGACCGTTCACGAGAGTCTTCTTGACTCCGTGAAAGACTGCGTCGCGACCTTCGCGCTGTCGGCGCGTGGGCGCGAGTGGTCGCCGCAGGCGCTCGACGTGCGCACCGCGGCGGTGCAGGCCACGCAAGCCGAAGGTCCGGTCGCCTTCGTTTTCGGCAACGAAACCGCCGGGCTCACCAACGAGGAGATGTTCGCCTGCCAGTATCTGGTGCATATCCCGGCCAGCCCGGAGTTCAACTCGCTCAACCTGGCGCAGGCGGTCCAGGTGGTTGCGTACGAGTTGTGGATGTGCCGTGACGTGGCGATTCCGTTCTCCCGGGTGGAAAAGCTCGCCACGGTGGAGGACCGCGAGGGCTTGTACGCGCACCTGGAGGAAGCGGCGCTGAAGAGCGGCTTCATGACCCCGGCTTCGCGGCTGCGCGAGCGGTGGCGCAGGCTTATTTCGCGCGTGCCCGCGCTGGAGCGCGAGGAAGTGAATATCATGCGTGGACTTCTGAGGGCGCTGCTCGAAAAAGGAGGAGGCAGGCGATGAATCGCGGCTGGTTGCGTTGCCTCGCTGTGCTTTTCGCATTCGCGGCTTTCACCGCGGCGGTGCAGGCTCAGCAGCCGAAAAAAGTGGTGCGCGTCGGGGTGCTCTCGCCCGGCTCGCCGCCGCCGGGACCGCTCGAGAGCTTCCGCGCCGGCTTGCGCGAGTTCGGCTATGTCGAGGGGCGCAACCTGGAAATGGAGTGGCGCTTCGCCGAAGGCCGCAACGATCGGCTCCCCGCGCTGATCGACGAGCTGGTGAAGGCGAAGGTCGACGTGATGTTCGTCGTGAACACCCAGGCCGCGCAGGCGGCGAAAAAGGCGGCGGGACCGATCCCGGTGGTCTTCGCGCGCGTGTCCGACCCGACCCGCACCGGCTTGGTCGCAAGCCTATCGCGGCCGGGCGGCAACGTGACCGGCATTTCCAACGTGGCGGACGAGCTCGGGGCGAAGCGCATCGAGACCCTAAAGACCCTTATTCCGCAGCTCTCCAAGGTCGCAGTGCTGTGGAACTCCGGCAATCCGGGCGTCGCCCTGATCCTCAAGGAGCTTCAGCAGGCGAGCCCGGCGCTGCGCGTGGAGGTGCAGGGCGTGGGTGTGAACGGCGCGGCGGATTTCCCGGCGGCGTTTGCCACGATTCGGGCAAGCAGGGCGGGCGCGCTCTTCGTCGTGGACGATCTGCTGATTACGTCCTACCAGCGCGAAATCCTCGCGTTCGCTACCGAGCAGAAGCTGCCGGTCATGTCGCTCTACGAGGAGTTCGTGGCGAACGGCGGGCTCGTCTGCTACGGGCCGAGCATAGGGGAAATGTACCGGCGCGCGAGCTGGTACGTGGACCGGATTTTGCGGGGTGCGAAGGCGGGCGACCTGCCGGTCGAACAGCCGGCGGCGTTCGAGATGATCGTAAACCTAAAGACCGCGAACGCCCTCAGCCTCGAGATTCCCGCCGACGTTCTCGCGCGGGCGAACAAGGTCTTCCGATAGCAGCATGAGCACGGCGCATTGCCGGCATGCACATCAGGAATAGTTGATCAATTTAGTCGGAAACCCCTAGAATCGCCTCATGTTCCGGAAGCTGAAGAGCGACCTCGACTGCATCTTGGAGCGCGACCCGGCCGCACGCTCGCGCTGGGAGGTGCTCACCTGCTATCCGGGTTTCCACGCGATCTATATCCACAAGCTGGCGCACTGGTTCTGGCAGAACGGACTGCGCTGGCTCGGGCGCTTCACGTCGCACCTTGGCCGCTGGCTCACCGGGGTCGAGATCCATCCGGGCGCCAGGATCGGCTCGTGCGTGTTCATCGACCATGGCATGGGCGTGGTGATCGGCGAAACCGCCGAAGTCGGCGACGGCTGCACGATCTACCAGGGCGTCACCCTCGGCGGCACCTCGCTCGAGCCGGGGACCAAGCGCCACCCCACGCTTGGCGCCGGCGTGATCGTCGGCGCAGGCGCGAAGGTGCTCGGCGGGTTCACCGTCGGGGCTGGCGCGCGCATCGGCTCGAACGCGATCGTGGTGAAGGAGGTGCCGGCGGGAGCTACGGTGGTCGGGCCCCTCGCGAGGATGATGGAGAAGGACGGCACGCGGGAAGCCGAGCGCTTCGCCGCCTACGCAGTGGTCCAGGAAAACGGCGATCCCTACGCCAAGGCGATCCAGCAGCTCGTCGAGCATTCCCAGGAGCTCGAGCGGGCGGTAGCGGCCCTGAACGACAAGCTTGCCCGGCTGGAAAAGGCCGAGCGCGAGCAGCAACTTCGCGTAGTTAAGTAGCTAATTCCCAACAGGAACTTAATCCGACAGATTTAGTCGGATAAGGAGTATACTTGACTACATTAATCGGGTATTGAGGGTTCCATGAGACTCACCACGAAGGGAAGGTTCGCAGTCACCGCGATGGTCGATCTGGCGCTGCGCCAGAACCGCGGTCCGGTCACGCTCGCGGCGATCAGCGAGCGCCAGCACATCTCGCTCTCCTACTTGGAGCAGCTCTTCGGCAAGTTGCGCCGCGCCTCGCTCGTATCGAGCGTGCGCGGTCCGGGCGGCGGCTACAACCTCGCGCAGCCGGCGAACGGCATCACCGTGGCCGACATCGTCACCGCGGTGGACGAGCCGCTCGACGCAACGCAGTGCGGCGGCAAGGAAAATTGCCACGACGAGAAGCGCTGCATGACGCACGACCTTTGGGCCACGCTGAACGAGAAGATGTACGAGTACCTCTCGTCGGTCACGCTCGCGGATCTCGTCGCGCATCAGAGCGGCAAGCCGGTCTCGGTGATCAAGGATTTCCGCACGCCGGCGGAGAAAGTGGCCGCATGAGGCTGCCCGTCTATCTCGACTACTCGGCTACGACCCCGGTCGATCCGCGCGTAGCCGAGAAGATGATTCCGTATCTCACGGAGTTCTTCGGCAACGCCGCGAGTCGCTCGCACGCGTTCGGCTGGAAGGCGGAGCATGCGGTGGAAGAGGCGCGCGGCCACGTAGCCGCGCTGATCAACGCCGACCCCAAGGAGATCGTCTGGACCTCCGGCGCCACCGAGGGCAACAATCTCGCGATCAAGGGCGCGGCGAACTTCTACAAGACCAAGGGCAAGCACCTCATCACGCAGAAGACCGAGCACAAGGCCGTGCTCGACACCTTCCGCGAGCTGGAGCGCCAGGGCTTCGAGGCGACGTACCTCGAAGTGGATTCCAATGGGCTGATCTCCATCGAGAAGCTGAAAGCGGCGATCCGTCCCGACACCATCCTGGTCTCGATCATGATGGTGAACAACGAGATCGGCGTGATCCAGCCGGTGTGGGAGATCGGCGAGCTGTGCCGCTCGAAGGGCATCATCTTCCACTGCGACGCGGTGCAGGGCGGCGGGCGCCTCGAGATCGACGTGCAGAAGTTCAAGGTGGACCTCCTCACCATCACGGCGCACAAGATGTACGGGCCGAAGGGGATCGGCGCGCTCTACGTGCGACGCAAGCCGCGCGTGCGGATCGAGGCGCAGATCCACGGCGGCGGCCACGAGCGCGGCTTCCGTTCGGGCACGCTGCCGACGCACCAGATCGTGGGCTTCGGCGAGGCCGCGCGCCTCGCGAAGGCCGAGATGGCGTCCGAGGGCGAGCGCATCCGCGCGCTGCGCGACCGGCTGCTGAAGGGCATCCAGGGCGTCGAGGAGGCGTACGTCAACGGCCACCTCGAGCACCGCATCCCGCACAACCTCAACGTCTCGTTCAACTTCGTCGAAGGCGAGTCGCTGATCATGGCGGTGAAGGACCTCGCGGTGTCCTCGGGCTCGGCGTGCACCTCGGCTTCGCTCGAGCCGTCGTACGTGCTGCGCGCGCTCGGCCGCTCGGACGAGCTCGCGCACAGCTCGATCCGCTTCACCCTCGGGCGCTTCACCACCGAGGAAGAGATCGACTTCGCGATAGACTTGATCAAGAGAAAGGTGGCGAAGCTGCGCGAGCTTTCGCCGCTCTGGGAAATGCATCAGGAAGGCATCGACTTGAACACGGTCCAATGGGCCGCACATTGAGGTAACGGTTATGGCATACAGCGACAAAGTCATCGACCACTACGAGAACCCGCGCAACGTCGGCTCGTTCGACAAGTCCGACGATGCAGTCGGCACCGGCATGGTCGGCGCGCCCGCCTGCGGCGACGTGATGAAGCTGCAGATCAAGGTCGGCGCCGACGGCCGCATCGAGGACGCGCGTTTCAAGACCTACGGCTGCGGCTCGGCCATCGCCTCGAGCTCGCTCGTCACCGAGTGGGTGAAGGGCAAGACGCTGGACGAGGCCGCGCAGATCAAGAACACCCAGATCGCGCAGGAGCTGTCGCTCCCGCCGGTGAAGATCCATTGCTCGATCCTCGCCGAGGACGCGATCAAGGCCGCGGTCGCGGACTACAAGAAGAAGCACGACGTGCTTCCCGAAAAGCAAGAAAAGGCCGCTTGATGGCGATCACCCTGACTGCCAACGCCGCCAGCCACGTGCAGCGCTCGCTCGACAAGCGCGGCAAGGGCATCGGCTTGCGCGTGGGCGTGCGGACCTCGGGCTGCTCCGGCCTCGCCTACAAGCTCGAGTTCGCCGACCAGGCGAACCCCGGGGACCACGAGTTCCAGAGCCACGGCGTGAAGGTGCTGGTCGATGCGAAGAGCCTGCAGTTCATCGACGGCACCGAGCTCGACTACACCCGCGAAGGCTTGAACGAGGGCTTCAAGTTCAGGAACCCGAAGGTCAAGGACGAATGCGGGTGCGGGGAATCGTTTAACGTCGCTTAACTGATTGCACGACGCTCGCGCGACCGGCCGAACCATGGCCATACGTGGTCGGGGGCGCGTGACGCGTCGATGCATGAATGCAGAACCACTTCGAACTCTTCGGCCTCACTCCCGCGTTCGCGGTTGATGCTGAAGCCCTGGAGCGGTCCTACCGGGAGATCCAGTCCCGGGTCCATCCCGACCGCTTTGCCCATGCCGGCGACGCCGAGCGCCGCGCGTCCCTGCAGTGGACCACGCGCGTAAATGAAGCTTTTCAAATCCTGAAAAATCCTGTGACGCGGGCAAGGCACGTGCTCGAGCTGCACGGCGTCGATGTCGCGTTCGAGACCAACACCGCGATGCCGCCCGAGTTCCTGATGCAGCAGATGGAGCTGCGCGAGACGCTCGAGAACGCGAAGGACGCCGCTGCGCTGGACGCGCTTCGCAGCGATCTGCACAGGAGCCGCGAATCGCTGGAGAAACAGGTCGGCGAGGCCATCGACCGGAAGAAGGACTATGCCGGCGCGGCCGGGCTGGTGCGGAAGCTGCAATTCCTGGAAAAGCTCGATTCGGAGATCGATTCAGCGTATGAAAAGGTCGAGTAGATAGATGGCGCTGATGCAGATCTCCGAGCCGGGTATGTCGCCCGAGCCGCACCAGGCGCGGCTCGCGGTCGGCATCGATCTCGGCACCACCAATTCGCTGGTCGCCACAGTGCGAAGCGGCGTGCCGGTGGTGCTGCCCGATGCGCACGGCCGGCCGCTGCTGCCGTCGATCGTCCGCTACGTCGATGCGCACAGGGTCGAGGTCGGCTACGCGGCGCAGGCGCGCCAGGCCGACGACCCGAAGAACACGATCGTCTCCGTGAAGCGCTTCATGGGACGCGGGGTGAAGGATGCGGCGCACATCGAGAACTCGCCGTACGACTTCATCGACGCGCCCGGCATGCTGCAGATCCGCACCGTGGCCGGCGCGAAGAGTCCCGTGGAGGTGTCCGCTGAAATCCTGAAAGTGCTGCGCGAGCGCGCGGAGCTGTCCCTGCAAGGAAATCTGAGCGGCGCAGTCATCACAGTGCCGGCGTATTTCGACGACGCGCAGCGCCAGGCCACCAAGGACGCGGGACGCATCGCCGGCCTGAATGTTCTCAGGCTGCTGAACGAGCCGACCGCCGCCGCGATCGCTTACGGGCTGGAAAACGCGGCCGAGGGGATCTACGCGGTGTACGACCTCGGCGGCGGCACGTTCGACATCTCGATCCTCAAGCTGTCGAAAGGCCTGTTCGAGGTGGTGGCGACGAGCGGCGACTCGATGCTCGGCGGCGACGACTTCGATCAGCGCGTGTTCTGCTGGGCGGTGGAGCAGGCGAAGCTGCCGCCGCTCGACCCGCGCGACATGCGCCGGCTGCTGGTCAAGGCGCGCGAGGCGAAGGAGCATTTGACCCAGCACGGCGAGGCGCCGATCACCGCCAAGCTTTCGACCGGAGACGTGGTCGATCTCGCCATCGACACCGAAACCTTCTGCAGCATCACGCAGACGCTGGTTCAGAAAACGCTCAACCCGATGCGCAAGGCGCTGCGCGACGCGGGCCTGCGCCCCGAGGAGGTGAAGGGCGTGGTGATGGTGGGCGGCGCCACGCGCATGCCGCAGATCCAGCGCGCGGTGGGCGAGTTCTTCCGGCGCGATCCGCTCAACAACCTCGACCCGGACAAGGTCGTGGCGCTCGGCGCGGCGATGCAGGCGAACGTGCTCGCCGGCAACAAGTCGCTGGGCGAGGACTGGCTGCTGCTCGACGTGATCCCGCTGTCGCTCGGCATCGAGACCATGGGCGGGCTCACCGAGAAGATTATCCCGCGCAACACCACCATTCCCGCCGGGCGCGCGCAGGAATTCACCACCTTCAAGGACGGCCAGACCGGAATGAGCATCCACGTGGTGCAGGGCGAGCGCGAGCTCGTGTCCGACTGCCGCTCGCTCGCGCGCTTCGAGCTGAAGGGCATTCCGCCGATGGCGGCCGGAGCGGGGCGCGTGCGCGTCAGCTTCCAGGTCGACGCGGATGGACTCCTGTCCGTTACCGCGACCGAGAAAACCACCGGTGCGGAAGCCTCGGTGGCGGTGAAGCCTTCCTACGGCCTGGCCGACGCGGACGTCGAGCGCATGCTGCGCGACTCCTTCGAGCACGCACGCGAGGACATGCACGCCCGCGCGCTCGCCGAGCAGCGCGTGGACGGCCAGCGCCTGATAGAGGCCACGCGCGCTGCTTTGGCAGTGGATGAAAAGCTGCTGAGTGACGCGGAACGAGCTTCGATTCAAGCAGCTGTTGCTTCCCTCGAAAGGCTGCTGACCGCCACCGATCACCGGGCGATCCGGAAGGCGGTCGAGGCGCTGAACCACGCCACGGGGGAATTCGCCGCGCGGCGCATGGACGAGGGAATCAAGCGCGCGCTCGCAGGGCGCAAGATCGGCAGCCTCTGATGCCAAAGCTGAAGGTGCTGCCTGGGCATTCGATCTGCCCGCAGGGCGCCGAGATCGAGGCGCAGAGCGGCGTTTCCATTTGCGACACGCTGCTCGAGCACGACATCGAGATCGAGCACGCGTGCGAGAAGCAGGCCGCGTGCACCACCTGCCACGTGATCCTGCGCCAGGGCTACGACTCGCTCGAGACGCCGGAGGAGAAGGAAGAGGACCTGCTCGACAAGGCGTGGGGCCTGGAGGCGACTTCGCGGCTTTCCTGCCAGGCGAAGATCGCCGACGAGGACCTGGTGATCGAGATTCCCAAGTACACCATCAACTACGAGCGCGAGGGCGGGGGAAACAAGAAATGAAGTGGACCGATACCCAGGAGATCGCGATCGCCTTGTCGGAGGAACACCCCGACCAGGACCCGAAAGCGGTGAACTTCGTCGATCTCTACAAGTGGGTGCAGGTGCTGCCGGGGTTCAGCGACGATCCCAAGCGCTGCGGGGAGAGGATTCTCGAGGCCATCCAGCAGGCCTGGATCGAGGAATGCGAATGACCTCGAGAGGGTGCCGCTAGCACGCGTTCAAGGTGCGGTTCCAGACTCCGTTGTCGCAGCGGTACTGGACGCGGTCCTGGCACGCGATGCTGCCGTGGCTGTAAGCCTGCGAGGCGTAGGTGCAGGTCCCGATGGTGGATCCGGCGGCGGCTGCCGCTGGACGCTCCACCACTACAGGCCTCTCGACCACTGTTTCCTTCACTACCGGCTTGCTGCAGCCCGCGAGCAGTACGGCCGCGATGGACATGAGCGCAAACGAAACCTTCATGGCAACCTCCTGAATGGGTAGTACGTCCAATTCCCAGCAAGTTACGAGCCCGAGGGTCGCGGTGCTCGGCTTTCATCTCGAGAGCAATGCTTTCGCCCCGGTGAGCGAGGAGCGGCATTTCCGCTCGCTTTGCTATCTCGAAGGCGAGGCCATTACCAGGGAAGCGCGGCGCGAGGTTTCGTCGCTGCCGGCCGAGATCCCGGCGTTCTACGGCGAAATGGACGCGCAGGGTCCATGGACGTCGGTGCCGATCATCGTCACCGCCTGCGAGCCGGGCGGTCCGGTGGACGAGGGTTTCTTCCAGGCGACCCTAGCGGCGATGCGCGAGCGCCTGAAAACCGCCGGAAGGCTCGATGCCGTGTACATCAGCAACCACGGCGGCATGACCTCCACCGGCGGGCCCGATCCGGACGGCGAGCTCTACGCGATGGTGCGCGAGGTCGTCGGAAGGGTTCCTGTAGTCGCGACCGTGGATCTGCACGCGAACATTTCCGAGCGCATGGTGGCAAGCGTCGATGCGCTGGTGTCGTATCGCACCAATCCGCACATGGACCAGGCCGAGCGGGCGGCGGACGCGGCGAGGCTGTTGAAGAAGTTCTTGGCTGGAACGAGGTCCCGAAGGGCGTTCATCCGCCTGCCTCTTACGCCGGCGTCGGTCACGCTTCTGACTCGCGAGGGTCCCTACGCGGACGCGATCAAGTACGGCCAGACAAAAGTCGGCAACGGGATCCTCGACGTCTCGATCGTCGGCGGCTTCGTGTTCAGCGACACGCCGAAAAACGGCGTCGCCATCGTCATCAACGGCGAAGCCGGCGCCGACGTGCGCGGCACTGCGCTCGACGTCGCCGGCCGCATCTGGGCCGACCGCACGCGCTTCGTGAAGCGGCTCACGTCGATCGAGGACGCGATGCGCATCCCGGGCAAGACGATCTGGTCCGACGCCGGCGACAACCCCGGGGGCGGCGGCACCGGCCAGACCACCGCGCTGCTCAGGAAGCTCGCCGCGGCCAAGGCCGAGGGCGTGCTCTACGGAAACTTTTTCGAGCCGCAGATCGCGGCAGCCGCGCAGGGCAAGCGTGAAATCAACGCCGTCTTCACGGAAGGCTTCAGCACGCCGGCCAAAGTGATAAAAACCACCGACGGCAAATGCGTGGGACGGCGCGGAATCTGGGCCGGTCGCGCGCTCGATCTCGGACCGACTTGCGCGCTGCAGATCGGCGGTATTACCGTTGTATGCGTGAGCAAGCGAAAGCAGTGCGCGGACCCGGTGTTCTTCGAGATGCACGGCCTCGACATCGGCGCGGCGCGCACCGTGGTAGTCAAGTCGCGCGGCCACTTCCGCGGCGGCTTCGACGAGTTCTTCCCGCCGGAGCGCGTGATCGAGGTGGACACGCCCGGGCTCACCTCGCCGGTGCTCGAGCGCCTCGCGTTCAGGGGGCTGCCGCGGCCGGTCTTTCCGCTCGATGCCGATGCGCAATGGACTCCGGGAGCGAGGGTCTATGAGTAGCCTTTGCCTGACTGGCGATGGACTGACCGCGAGCCTGTTCGCGGCGGCGCTGCACTTCGGCTGGACGCCCGCCGACGGCGTAGCGCGCGAGGAATCGTGGCACGTATACAACAAGCAGTTCGAGTTCTTCGCTGCTCGCGCGCACAAGGGCGGCGAGGACTGG
>DASRIR010000050.1:0-20193 GCA_035649875.1 Burkholderiales bacterium
GCGGTGCACGCCCAGGTGCCGGTCGACGTGTCCTCGTTCCTGCTGAACGAGAAGCGCGCCGAGATCCAGAAGCTTGAAGCCCGGCTGAAAGTGAACATCGTGCTGGTGCCCAACCCGCACCTCGAGACCCCGCATTACAAGGTCCAGCGCCTGAAGCACGACGAGCTGAACGCGATGGAGCACGTGCCGTCGAGCTACGAGCTGGTCGAGCGCCCCGAGGAGCCCAAGGCGCCCGGCGCCGAAGAGGACGTGAAGATCGAGCGCCAGCAGCCGGTGGTGAAGAGCATCACCCCCGACCAGCCGGCGCCGCTGCCGCAGGCGCCCGCTCCCCGGCCGGCACCGCAACCTGCGGCACAGCCGGTTTCCCAGCCCGCACCCCAGCCGACCTTCGCCCAGCAGCCCCAGCCGGCCGCGGGTGGCGGTTTCCTGAGCCGCCTGTTCGGCGGCCTGTTCAAGGCCGAACCGGTCCCGGCATCTGCACCAGCGGTCGCACCGGCGCCCGCGCCGGCACAACCGCAGCAGCGTGACCCGAGGAGGGACCAGCAGCGCAGGGAGCATCGGCACGATCAAAAGCGCGATGGGGGCCGGCGCGACGGCCGACGAGACGAACAGCACCGCGATCGCCAGCAACAGCCGCGGCTGGAGCAAAGGCGTAACGGCCAGCCGCAGCGCGGCGAACGTGGCGAACGCGGGGAGCGTGGCGAGCGCGGCCGGCACGATCAGCAGCAGCGCCCGCCGCGGCCGCCGCAGCAGCAGGGTCAGCAACCGCAGCAGCACCAATCGCGCCCGCCGGTGCCCGAGCGCGAACCGCGCGAAGGCGATGAGCAGCAGCGCCGCGGCGGCCGCCGCAACCGGGGCGGCCGCGACCGGCATCGCGAGCGCCGCGACGAGCGCCCGGGCGACGGCCGCGGGCCGGCTGCGCCTTCCTTTGCGATGAAGGAAGAGCAGCTGCGGGAAGACCAGCGGCGCGAGGCGCTCGCGCGCAAGGAAGAGGCGCAAAGCGAGGACACCGTGCCACCGCCGGCGCCGCCCGCACCGATTGCGCGACCCGTCGAGGAGCCCGTTGCCCGTGCTGAGCCCGTTGCCCGTGCGGAGCGCGCGGAGCCGACGAAGGTCGACTCCAAGGCGCTGCTGGAAACCGCCGGCCTGGTGATGATCGAAACCGACCGCTCCAAAGCGGCGGTCCAGCCGCAGGCCGAAGAACCGCAGCACCTCGGCCGGCCGCGGCGCGAGCGGCCCAAGACGCTGCCGCAGGACGAGCCGCTCGAGCAGGTCGAGACTAGGAAGTAGCGTTCAATTCCGCGAGGAGCGCGCGGCAGCGCTCCTCGACGACATCGAGCACGCGCTCGAAGCCTTCGGCGCCGCCGTAGTACGGGTCCGGCACGTCGGTCCCGGCCACGAACAGCCGAATCTTCGCGTGGTGCTGGGGCGGCGCCATCTTCTGCAGCGCGCGCAGGTGGCCGCGGTCCATCGCGAGGATCAGGTCGAATTCCTCGAAGTCGCTCGCCCTCACCTGCCGCGCGCGCTGCGCGCTCAAGTCGTAGCCGCGGCTCCTGGCGTGGTGCTGGGCGCGCTCGTCCGGCGGATCGCCGACGTGCCCGTCGCCCAGCCCCGCGGATTCGATGCGCAGCTCCAGGGATTTTTCCTTCGCCAGGTGTCTCAGCACCGCCTCCGCGGTGGGAGAACGGCAGATGTTTCCGGTGCAGACGAATAGGATCGAGCGCCGTTCTTTCATATCATCGCCATTATGACTTCCTGCGCAGACGTGCTCGCCGGCCGCGCGCCGAAGGACGGCGCCGTGGTGCTCAAAGGCTGGGTGCGCACCCGGCGCGACTCCAAGGCCGGATTCTCCTTCATTCACCTCTCCGACGGCTCGTCGTTCCACCCGGTGCAGGTCGTCGCGCCCAGGGACTTGCCGAATTACGAGAGGGAAATCCTGCACCTCACCTCGGGTTGCGCGATCGAGGCGACCGGCAGCATCGTGCCCTCGCCCGCCAAGGGCCAGCCGTTCGAAATGCAGGCTGCCGCGATCAAGGTGATCGGCTGGGTCGACGACCCGGATTCGTACCCGATCCAGCCCAAGCCGCACACCTTCGAGTTCCTGCGCGAAGTGGCGCACCTGCGTCCGCGCACCAACGTGATCGCCGCGGTGACGCGCGTACGGCACACGCTCGCGCAGGCGATCCATCGCTTCTTTCACGAGCGCGGCTTCGTCTGGGTCAACACGCCGATCATCACCGCCGCCGACGCCGAGGGCGCAGGCGCCCTGTTTCGCGTCTCCACGCTGGATCTGGCCAACCTGCCGCGCACGGCGGCCGGCGGCGTGGATTTTTCCAAGGACTTCTTCGGACGCGAGGCGTTCCTCACCGTCTCCGGCCAGCTGAACGTCGAGGCCTACTGCCTCGCGCTCTCCAAGGTGTACACCTTCGGGCCGACGTTCCGCGCGGAGAACTCCAACACCAGCCGGCACCTCGCCGAGTTCTGGATGATCGAGCCCGAGATTGCTTTTGCGAATCTGTCGGACAACGCCGACCTGGCCGAAGCGCTGTTGAAGTCCGTATTTTCGGCCTTGCTGCAGGAAAGGCCCGACGACATGGCCTTCTTCGACGAGCGCGTCGAGAAAGGCATCGTCGCCAAGCTGCGGGGCATCGTCGACTCGGAGTTCGTGCGCATGGACTACGGCGAGGCGATCTCGATCCTCGAGCGCGCGAAGGAGAAGTTCGAGTTCCCGGTGAAATGGGGCGTCGACCTGCAATCGGAGCACGAGCGCTTCCTCACCGAGAAGCACGCGAAGAAGCCGGTCATCGTGATGAACTACCCGAAGGTGATCAAGGCCTTCTACATGCGTCTGAACGACGACGGCAACACCGTGGCGGCGATGGACGTGCTCGCGCCGGGCATCGGCGAGATCGTCGGCGGCAGCCAGCGCGAGGAGCGGCTCGACCTTCTCGACCGGAGAATGGACGAGGTCGGCATCGACAAGGAAAGCCTCGGCTGGTACCGGGATCTGCGCCGCTACGGCACCGTGCCGCACGCGGGCTTCGGCCTCGGCTTCGAGCGCACGGTGTCGTACGCGACAGGGCTCTCGAACGTGCGCGATGCGATTCCGTTCCCGCGCACGCCGGGTAGCGCGAAGTATTAGCACTAGCGCGATGCGCATCCGCCTCGCGACCCGCGAAGATGCGCAGGCCCTGATCGCGTTCAACTCCGCGATGGCGCTGGAGACCGAGCGCAAGGAGCTGCTGCCGGAGGTGATCGGCGCCGGCGTGCAAGCGCTCCTCGACAACCCGGCTTCCGGCTTCTACGTGGTGGCGAAGGAAGGCGGCCGGGTGGTCGGCTCACTGCTCGTGACCCGGGAATGGAGCGACTGGCGAAACGGCGACTTCTGGTGGATTCAGAGCGTCTACGTGCACCCGGACTTCCGTCGCCAGGGAATCTACAAGCGTCTCTACCACTACGTGCAGGAGCTTGCGTCGCAGGACGCGAAAGTCTGCGGCTTCCGGCTTTACGTGGAGAGGGAGAACGACCGCGCCCAGTCGACCTACCGGGCGCTGGGAATGAAGGAGACGCGCTACCTCGTCTACGAGGAGCTCAAGCCAGGCGTGCGCTTCTACCGGTAGAAGATGTGCTTGCCGATGCGCGCGACGCGCTGCCGCTCCGCGGACCAGTCCGGCTGGACGTACGTCGCATGGAAGTGGATCACGGTGGGGTGCAACATGCGCGGGCGGCGCTGGTAGTAGACGTCCTCGGCGACCATCACCGCGCGCACCCACGCGTCGCCGGCTGGCGGCTCGAGCACGCGCAGCTCGGTCCATGAGAACGCCTCTTTCTGGTACACCACCTCGCAGACCGTCTTCGGGTAGCGCGGCGAGGCCTTGCGATTCATCGTGACCTCCGCGACCGCATACTGGCCTGCGGTCGGCTCGCCGCGCGCTTCGTAGTAGACGTTACGCGCAAGGCAGTCGAGGCTCTTGGCATGGAAGTCGCGGACCGCCGCCTGCTTCGCCTCGCGATACGACGTCGCCCCCGTGAACGCGAACACCAGCGCGCCGACCACCAGGCTGCAAAAGAGCCCAAAGGTCAGCGCGGCCTTGTCGAGCCGGTACCACAGCAGGCGCAGTTTCCAGAGCATCGCGAGACTTTGCCGTCCCCGGCGTCGCCTGCGAAGGTCAAAATGCTCGAAGAATTCGGGGTCGGGGTCGTCATTATTTGTGCGCTTGACGCAACAATTTTCGACGCCGTCGCCGAATCGCTACTCCTCCTGCAGCTCGATGCCGAAGATGCGTTTTTTCAGCTCGGCCAGCCGGTCGCGCGCGGCCGCGGCCTGCTCGAACTCGAGGTTCTTCGCGTGCTCGAGCATGCGCTTCTCGAGCGCCTTGATCTCGCGCGCGATCTGCTTCTCGCTCATCGCTTCGTACTTCGCCTCTTCCTGCGCCGCCTGCATCTGCGTGGCGTCGTAGACGCCGTCGATCAGGTCCTTGATGCGCTTGATGATGCCCTTCGGCGTAATCGAATGCTTCTGGTTGTACAGGACCTGCTTGCTTCGCCGCCGGTCGGTCTCCGCCAGGGCCCGCCGGATCGACTCGGTGACCTGGTCGGCGTACAGGATCGCGGTGCCGTTGATGTGGCGGGCGGCGCGGCCGATGGTCTGGATCAGCGAGCGCTCCGAGCGCAGGAAGCCTTCCTTGTCCGCGTCCAGGATCGCCACCAGCGAGACCTCGGGCAGGTCCAGGCCCTCGCGCAGCAGGTTGATGCCGACCAGCACGTCGAATTCGCCCAGCCGCAGGTCGCGGATGATTTCCACCCGCTCGACGGTCTCCACCTCCGAGTGCAGGTAGCGCACCTTGACGCCGTGCTCGGCCAGGTACTCGGTCAGCTCCTCCGCCATGCGCTTGGTCAGCGTGGTTACCAGCACGCGCTCGTTTTTCGCTGTCTTTTCCCTTATTTCGGACAGCAGATCGTCGACCTGCGTAGACGCCGGCCGCACGATGACCTGCGGGTCGATCAGCCCGGTCGGCCGCACCACCTGCTCCACCACCTGGCCGGACTTTTCGCGCTCGTAATCGGCCGGCGTGGCCGAGACGAAGATGGTCTGGCGCACCACCTTCTCGAACTCGTCGAAGCGCAGCGGCCGGTTGTCGAGCGCCGAGGGCAGGCGAAAGCCGTACTCGACCAGGTTTTCCTTGCGCGAGCGGTCGCCGCGGTACATCCCGCCGAGTTGCGGGATCGTGACGTGGCTCTCGTCGATGATCATCAGCGCGTCCGGCGGCAGGTAGTCGATGAGGGTGGGCGGCGGCTCGCCGGCCTGGCGGCCCGAGAGATGGCGCGAGTAGTTCTCGATCCCCTTGCAGAAGCCGAGTTCGGCGAGCATCTCGAGGTCGAAGCGCGTGCGCTGCTCGATGCGCTGCGCCTCCACCAGGCGGCCGGCCTTCTGGAAGAAGTCGATGCGCTCCCGCAGCTCGGCCTTGATCGCCTCGATCGCGCGCAGCGTGGTCTCGCGCGGGGTGACGTAGTGGCTGGAGGGGTACACGGTGAAGCGCGCCATCGGGTGATGCACCCGGCCGGTCAGCGGATCGAACACTTCCAGCTTTTCGACCACATCGTCGAACAGGGAGATTCGAATCGCGTTCTCGGCATGCTCGGCCGGGAACACGTCGATCACGTCGCCGCGCACGCGGAAAGTTCCGCGGCGGAAATCGAGCTCGTTGCGCTCGTACTGCATCGCCACCAGCCGCGCCAGGACGTCGCGCTGCCCCATCTTCTCGCCCTGGCGCAGGTGCAGGATCATGCCGTGGTACTCCGACGGGTCGCCGATGCCGTAGATCGCCGACACCGTGGCCACGATCACCACGTCGCGCCGCTCGAGGAGCGACTTGGTCGCCGAAAGCCGCATCTGCTCGATGTGCTCGTTGATCGACGAGTCCTTCTCGATATAGAGGTCGCGCGCCGGGACGTAGGCCTCCGGCTGGTAGTAGTCGTAGTAGGAAACGAAGTACTCGACGGCGTTGTCCGGGAAAAACTCGCGAAATTCCGCGTACAACTGTGCTGCCAGGGTCTTGTTCGGGGCGAGGACGAGCGCCGGCCGGCCCAGGCGCACGATCGCGTTCGCCATGGTGTAGGTCTTGCCCGAGCCGGTCACGCCGAGGAGCGTCTGGAACGCGAGACCGTCTTCGATCCCCTCGACCAGCTTCGCGATCGCCTCCGGCTGGTCGCCGGAGGGCGGAAAAAGCTCTTCTAGCCTGAATGCCACGAGTAAAATGCGTTTGCCAAACCCTCAATTTTATCCAATGAACGCACCGCATTCGCCCTCCCCGCTCGCCTCGATGCCGATGGCGCCGGCCGACCCGATCCTCGGCGTCACCGAAGCCTTCGTCGCCGATCAGAATCCGAGGAAAGTCAACCTCGGCGTAGGCGTCTACACCGACGACAACGGGAAAATCCCGCTGCTCGAGTGCGTGCGCCACGCCGAAAGCGAGCGGCTGAAGGCCGCGCCGCCGCGCGGCTACCTGCCGATCGACGGCCTGGCCGCCTACGATCGGGCCGTGCAGGCGCTGGTTTTCGGCAAGGAAGAAAAGAACATCGTCACCGTCCAGGCGCTCGGCGGCACCGGCGGCCTCAAGATCGGCGCGGACTTCCTGAAGCAGCTGAGCCCGAACGCCCAGGCGTGGATCAGCGAGCCAAGCTGGGAAAACCATCGCCAGCTTTTCGAGGCCGCCGGGTTCACGGTCAAGTCGTACCGCTACTACGATCCCGAGACCAAAGGCCTCGACTTTGCCGGCATGCAGGCCTCGCTCAACACGATCCCTGCTGGCGACATCGTGGTGCTCCACAGCTGCTGCCATAACCCCACCGGGGTCGACCTCGACCGCGAGCAGTGGGATAAGACGCTCGAGATCGTCCAATCCCGCGGTCTGATCCCCTTCCTGGACCTCGCCTACCAGGGCTTCGCCGAGAGCATCGAGGCCGACGCCTACGCCGCGCGCCTCTTCGCGAAGATGATGAGCCCGGTTTTTCTGTCGAGCTCGTTCTCCAAGTCCGTATCGCTCTACGGCGAGCGCGTCGGTGCGCTGAGCGTGGTCACCGCCAGCCCCGACGAAGCCAAGCGAGTGCTGTCCCACGTGAAGCGCGTGGTGCGCACCAACTACTCCAATCCCCCAACGCATGGCTGTCAGGTGGTCGCCACGATCTTCGGCAACCCCCAGCTGCGAGCCCTGTGGGAGCGGGAGGTCGGCGAGATGCGCGAGCGCATCAAGACCATGCGCAAAGCGCTGGTCGACGGCATCCACAAGCGTGTGCCGGGCTCGGACTTCAGCTTCGTGCTGAAGCAGCGCGGCATGTTCTCCTACTCCGGCCTCACAAAGGAGCAGGTGCGTCGCCTGCGCGAAGAAAACTCGATCTACACCATCGACACCGGCCGGATCTGCGTAGCCGCGCTCACTATGAAGAACGTGGACTACGTGGCCGATGCCATCGCCAAGGTAATTCGGTAAAATCCCGGCTTCTCCCGGATCCCCGATAGCTCAGTCGGTAGAGCGACGGACTGTTAATCCGCAGGTCGTAGGTTCGAGCCCTACTCGGGGAGCCACCTAATCAATGACTTAGACAAGAACGCCGCTCGCGCTTCCACGCACTCCCGAAGATCGTTGCAGGTACGTTGCAAGTAGAGCCTTGCAAGCAGTCGGGCGCGCCCGAAATTTGGCATCCGAGATGGTGACCGAAAAGCGACGTCGTGGACGCTCGCATTCAACCCGGGAAAGGATGTCTATTTGTGCTGCAGGTTGCTGGGAAAGTATTTGAAGACGAGCTTCCACCGCGGGAAGTGGCGTCACGCCCATACCACGCAAAAATTCGAGCAATTGTTTGAGGGGTATGAGGCGACGAGCGTTCATCACCCTGGTCGGTAGCGTCGCGGCATGGCCGCTCACCGGGCGCGCGCAGCCGGCAGACCGGATGCGAAGGGTCGGCGTGCTGGTAGGCGGCGCCGAGGACGATCCGCAAAACAGGTTACGCCTCGCGGCGTTCCGGCAAGAGCTCCAGAGACTTGGATGGTCGGAGGGTCGCAATGTCCGCTTCGACTACCGGTTTGCCAGTGGCAGTGCGGAACGGGCGCAGCTATTTGCGAAGGAGCTCGTTGCCATGCAACCCGATGTGATTTACGCAGGGACCACGGCAATGACCGCCGCCACGCAGCGAGAAACCCGGACGATCCCGATCGTGTTTGGCGCCGTCTCCGATCCAATCGGATCCGGCTTC
Source organism: Burkholderiales bacterium (assembly GCA_035649875.1). GTDB lineage: Bacteria > Pseudomonadota > Gammaproteobacteria > Burkholderiales > SG8-39 > SCGC-AG-212-J23. The sequence continues at coordinate 8,254 of DASRIR010000050.1, forward strand.
ATCTCGAGCCTGGCGAAGCCCGGCGGCAATCTCACGGGTCTCCGGCAGTATGAGGAAGGCATCACTGGCAAGTGGCTCGCCATGCTCAAGGAGATTGCGCCACGCCTCACGCGCGCCGCATTCCTGGCCAATCCCAAGACAACCCCCTATGACTACTTCCTGCGGACGGCCGCCGCCGCCGCTTCATCACTCGCGATCGAGCTTGTCCCCAGCCGGATCGCGACCGCCACCGACATCCAGCGCGCCATCGAGTCATTCGCGCGCGTGAGGAATGGTGGCCTCATATTGCCGCCCGACACTACGACCGCCGCCCATCGCAATCTGATCATCGACCTCGCGGCCCAGCACCGCTTGCCGGCCGTGTACGCGTTCCGTTACTTTGTCGCGGACGGTGGGCTCATGTCCTACGGCGTGGACCTGTTCGACGTGCATCGTCGAGTTGCCTACTATGTCGATCGTATTCTTCGCGGCGACAAGCCTGCCGACCTTCCGGTGCAGGCACCGGTCAAATACGAAACGATCATCAACCTGAAAACCGCGAGGGCCCTGGGCCTCAACGTACCAGCGGGCCTGGCCGCCCGTGCCGACGAGGTCATTGAGTGAGCCTCGGTTTTGTACGTTCATCAGCGTGGAAAATGAGATACACCTCTGGCAATGGCGATACACCGACGACTTCGGAAAGCGGCGCATTTTCCCCTGCAGGCTTACCGTCGAGGACGCGAAGCGCTTAAAAAGACGCCGAGCGCGTTGAAGGCTCGTTCGAGATCCGCAGACCGCTGGGCTCGACTAGTGACTTCCAGCGCTCTCCACGAATCGGTAGAGAATGAACTCGCCATCGCCCGGCTCGCGGTCGTAGCGAGCGGCGGTCTGCCCTACGCAGACGAATGGCGGAATCTTCGATCCTGGCACGGAGGGTACAAACCCGTCGGCGGGACCGCCGACTAGGCGGATAACGGCTTTCTGCTCAAGGCTCAGCATCCTACGAAACCCTAGCAGGCCGCAGGTCAACATGCTGCTCTTTGTCCGATTTGGATACACTGGCCGCGCGCTGCGCCGCGCAGCGGATTCGTCCTCCCAAGGCACGCCGAGCACTAGCTGACCGGGTCCTGATATGCACCCCCGCTCGCTGAGTTACATTGTCAACTAATCTTTTAGCCTGACACTTTGTCAACTAATACTTGGTTGGGCGTCAAGACTGTGCGAAGTACGCTATCGACCAAAGTTGGGAGCATGAACCACGTCAGTCGCAGGCAATATCTGCTCGCCGCAGGGGTATTGTTGGTCGCGCCAATCGTTGCGCGAGCGCAGACGGCGACGAAACCGTATCGGATCGGCGTGCTCGCGGCAGGTCGCTTAAAGACACTTCAGCAAAGCCTGAACGACTTGGGATACGTCGAAGGCCGCGATGTTGTTCTCGAGATTCGGAATCCCGAGGGAAGATCTGAGTTGTTCGATGCCCTCGCGCTGGATCTAGTGCGCCTGAAGGTCGACGTGATCGTCGCTTCCAATCCAAATGCGGTCGTCAGCGCCAAGCGAGCGACCGCCACGATCCCCATCGTCATGATGCATACTCCTGATCCAGTTCAATTGGGCCTCGTTGCGAGCCTCGCGAGACCGGGCGGGAACATCACGGGCGTGACGACCCTGAGTGCCGACCTAAGCATCAAGCAGCTCGAGCTCCTCAAGGAGGCCGTGCCGCGAGTGTCGCGGGTCGCGCTCTTGTGGAATCCCGACAATCCCTGGCACCCGGCGACCGTCAAGGCGCTCCAGGCCGGCAGTGGATCACGTGGGCTTCGGCTTCAAGTTCTGGAGGCGCGCGGTCCCGAAGCCTTCGGCGGCGTGTTCCACGCGATGACAACGGCATCGGCCCAGGCGGTCCTGGTCTTGGTGGACCCGATGACGTTTTTTAATCGACGAAAGCTGGCGGACCTCGCGATACAACATCGACTGCCTATGATGGGTGGGTTGCCGGACTATGCGGAGGCAGGAGGCCTCATGTCGTATTGGGCGGACACGACCGACGTTTACCGCCGGGTCGCGAGCTACGTCGACAGGATTCTCAAGGGCGCGAAGCCTGGCGACTTGCCCATCGAGCAGCCGACCAAGTTCGAACTTGTCGCCAACCTCAAGACCGCCAAAACCCTCGGTATCACAATCCGGCAATCCGTCCTCCTGCGCGCCGACCGGGTGATCGAATGACCGGTCCGAATGGCCGCAGTTCGCGATTTCGGACACTCGATATGCCGGGGAGATTGACGCCCAACCCACGCTCTACCGGACCCGCCGGGCACGTCACTTCTCGTCCGTGCATCAGTGGCTTGCCGGGGCGGTTGGCTTAGCCGTTAGGCGCCAACAGACAGGGGAGCGCGCGATGGACCGACTAGGGATGTAGATGTGGGCTTTCACGGCTGCGACATCGGTAAGTGGAAGCTTCAAGGTGACATGATCTGCTGGGACTTTAACTGGCTTGGCGAAGTCTATGGCTACAACTCGGTTTGTGCGCGTGTCCGGAAGGCAGACGATAGAACGTATCTACTGACCGATCAGAGCGGGAAATTGCCGCCATTGCCGTTTCATCCGGTCACGCAATCAAACAAGAGCCGCAAATGAAGCCTAACAGCGCGTTGTTGACCGACACCTCCGCATCGCCGCTACGCGCGCGGCGCGGTGCGGCACTACGCGCGCGGCGCCACCGATGAAGCGACACGACATGGAGAACGGAAGATGGACCTAGGGCCGAACGGCTCTAGTCACCGTCGCGGCTTTTTCGGCAGCCTTCTCGCCGTGCTGCACGATGACGACAAACTAGTCCCCGGCGTGCTTCGGTGCTTAGCGATCGTAGCGATGGTTGGGGTGGCACTCCTAATATTGCTTTGGTAACCGCTAATCCGCGCCCGGCTCGCGCGTAGTAGTGGCCGTTTCTCGCGTGCGGGCGACTTGGTTGTACCTCGGGGAGGACAAGGGTCATGTCACCGAACATTCTTGGCGTCGCCACCGCATTCTTGCTCCTAGCAGTGCCAACGAGTCGTGCGGCGGAAACGCCGGATCCGCCCCGGTTTCAAACTTCGTCCCTCAAGCCACCTCTCACGGCAGAAATTGAAAAGCAGCTAGGACCGCTGCGCTTCAAGGGGGCAGTTACCGTAACCCGCACCGACGGGAGGTTCTTCGGCTGGTCCGGCTTGTGGGTTTCGCCTGACGGAAGTCGATTTGCGGCTGTCGACGGCGGGGACTGGGCGCAAGGTACTCTCTCCTATGACGGCGACGGAAATCTTGCTTCTCTCGCCGTGCAAGCGGCCGGCCCGCTACTTGACGATAAGGGACAGCCATTTGCTCATCCGGATGACAAGGATGCCGAAGCGCTCGACTTTGACGGATCGCGCTTCCTCGTGGGCTTTGAAACCCATGATCGCGTGCTCGCCTACAGGGACTTCACCTCAGCCGCCGAGCCTATCGAGCTGCCCAAGGAAGCCCTCGTCGGCATCCCGCGTGGCGCGGGTTTTTCATCGGTCGCGCATTTACAGAATGGCGCGACAATCGTACTCCCCGAGTACACCGCTGATGATCCTCAGAACATGAGGGTTTCCACGCGAACGCGCGGTTGGCTCCTAACGAAGAATGGGGCGGGTCCGGTTTGGCTCCGAAAGGCTCGTGGGCTACCGGTTTCATTGTCAGCATTTCCAAATGGCGACCTGTTGCTGCTGGAAGTCCTGCCGAACAGCGTAAAGATTACCGATACGCGGTTGAGCCGGATTTCGGCGAAGGACATTGCAATTGGCAGAACGATGCGGCCGAAAGAACTCGCGACCCTCCGACCCCCTCTGGTAGATGGGCGCTTCGAGGGTTCCGCGGTTCGTCGCGGTACGCGTGGAGAGCCGTTGCTCTATCTTATGATCAACGATAGTCCGGCAGCACTCTACATGTTCGAATTGTCTGATGAACCTTGAGGTAGAGAAGGCGCTGCGCGAGATCGCCGAACGACCGACAATCTCTGCGCGCCGGTAACACCGTTTCCCCGGACACTATCGTCGGAATCCCCTCCGGTCTGCGCTCAAGACCAGCCTTCAGCGGCGATTCCCATCCGACGAGTCGACGAGATTAAGCAGGAACGTAGGTCAACCTAATCACATCCTCGCCAATCCGATCATGGGTCATAAGGCGGAGCGGCGGCCGGGGCCCGGCGAAATATGGCTTGCCGTGGCCAAGCACGACGGGGTGCAGGTAGATTCGATACTCCATACTCATCGATCAGGCCAAGTTCGGAGAGGCTTCGCGCCAAGTTCGGGCCAGCAACTTCGATCTCCCCGGCGCGCTCGGCCTTCAGCTCACGGATCGCGCCCGCGAGATCATCCGCAACAAGCGTGGCGTTGGGGCCGACCGACTTCAACGAGCGCGAGACGACCCATTTCGGCTGGCTCCGCCACGCCGCCGCGAAGGCGCGTTCCGCTGCATCCCACTCAGGATGATCGTCGTCCCAGTAACGCATGACCTCATACATTTGGCGACCGTACACACTACCTGCCTGCCCCTGAGCCTCCTCGATGAAGTGGCGGAAGAGCGTGGGGCTTGGCGCAAACGCCATATGGTCGACGTACCCGTCCAGAGACTGGTTCATTCCGAACACAAGCTTAGCCATGCCCACTTCCTTTCAAAGGCGGTGATCTTCGCACCGTTCGTGTCCACGAAGCTGCTCGGCGAAGCTAGAAAAAGACGTTAGGGGTACTGACATTGTTCATGTTCCGTGGGCGGAGACGGAACGTGACGCCTACGTAGCTGCAAACCCGTCCTCCGTTGCCCTCGCCCATCCATGAGTTGTGGTGCGTAGTGGCGTACAATCGCGCCCGCCGACGCCAAATCGCGCCTCCCGCGAGCTCGCAGACCTGGTATCCGCAGGTCCCAGGTTTGAGCCCTGGTCGGGGAGCCACTTCAAGTCCGAGCCTTTTCGAGGCACAGTCAGCCAGGTGCGCAAGCCGTTCATTCCCCGGTTCAAGATAACCCACATCTCGTGGCGCGACGCCGCGCTGACATACGGGCTGTTTCTGGCGCTGCTGATCGCAATCGTGTGGGTCACGCTGCACTTCGTGCAGCCTGCGCCGCCCGACACGATCGTGATGACGAGCGGCGCGGACGGCAGCATGTTTTCGCGCCATGCGGACCGCTACGCAAAGATCCTCGCACGCCAAGGCGTGACGCTAAAGATCGTCCCGTCGCAGGGCTCGCTCGACAACCTCAAGAAGCTGAGCGATCCCGAGTCCAAGGTCGACGTGGGTTTCGTCCAGGGTGGGATCGCAAATCTCGGCGACGTCGACGAGCTGATGTCGCTCGGCAGCGTTTTTTACGTGCCGGTCCTCGTCTTTTATCGTACGCCGCAGCCCATCAGGCTTCTCTCCCAGCTCGACGGCAAGCGCATTTCCATCGGGCGCCAGGGAAGCGGCGCGCGCGTGCTCGCAGAAACGCTGCTCAAGGCGAACGGGATCGAAGCGGGCGGCAAATCGAAGCTCCTCGACCTGGAAGGCAAGGCCGCACAGGACGCCTTGGTAAAGGGCGCGACTGACGCGGCGTTCGTGATGGGCGACTCGGCCACGACCGCGACGATCCGCGAGCTCTTGCACACGCCAGGCGTACGCCTCTTCGATTTCGTCCAGGGGGACGGATACGTGGGTCGCTTCCGCTACCTCACGAAGCTCCAGCTGCCGCCGGGCTCGCTAGATCTGGGGACGAACACGCCGTCCCAGACGCTGACGTTGGTGGCGCCGACGGTCGAGCTCATTGCCCGCCGGGGCTTGCACCCGGCGCTCTCCGACATGCTTATACAGGCAGCCCAAGAAGTGCACGGCCGGGCGACGCTCCTGCAGAAGGCAGGTGAATTCCCCGCCCCGCTCGAGCACGAATACCGGCTAAGCGACGATGCCGTTCGCTACTACAAGTCCGGCAAGAGCTTCGTCTACAGGCATCTGCCGTTCTGGCTTGCGAGCCTGGTCGACCGTATCGTGCTCCTCCTGGTGCCGCTCGCGGTGGTACTGATCCCGGGACTGAAGCTCGTGCCGTGGCTATACCAGTTGCGCATCAACATGCGCATCTACCAGCGCTATGGGGAGCTCATGTCGCTCGAGCGCCTGGCGTTCAGCGAAACTACGGCGCAGGAGCGTGCCGATCTGCTCAAGCGGCTCGACGAGATCGAACGGCGCGTCGTCACCGCCAAGCTGCCCGCCTCCGCCGCAGGGCAGCTCTATGTGCTGCGCTCGCACGTCAACTTCGTGCGTGACCGCATCCTCCAAGACGCAAGCAAGGCAAAGGCCCCGTAGCTTGGCACGCAGAGCAAAGGAAGTGCCCCCTAGACGCCGCCCCGCGTCTTGTCAGCTGCCTTGGTCAGGATCGCCGACAACCGCGGCAGTCTGCTGTCGGGCATGTCGACCGCGCCGCTCATCCACGCGTCGAGCAGCTCCTCCGGCACGTTCATCAGAACGGCGAGCTTGTCTTTTCCCAAGAGTTTGGCGGCCCGCTGTAGCAGCGTGGTCTTGATGAGCAGAACCATCATCCCGAGCCTAGCAGAGTCCCGTTGTCACTTGCGTCTGGCGCGCATCGCTTGCACGGACTTCAGCAGGCGTACCAGCGTCTTTGCCCCTTGAGGGGTCTGGTCCCAGGTTCGTAGCGCCGCGCGAACGACCGCTTCCTTGGCGCTCTGCGCCGGCGCGCTGACACGGGCCGGCGGTTTCTCCCCTGCTGCATACGCGAGCAGCGTCCGAACGTTGGGCGAGACGCGCTTGAATTTGCCGCGGAACAGGCGCGAGACTTGGCTCTGGTGAATGCGCGTGTCGGCCGCCACCTGCACGGTGGGCGCGCGCTCGGCGAGCGCGGCGAGGGCCCGGCGCGCCTCAAGCAGCTCGCGTGATTTGACAACTCTTTGCATTGTGCATACCGTTTTGCATATGCATAATAAGACCGGACCCCGGCGGGAGGCAACATGGGCGGTTCCGAGCTAGAAAATCTGGCGCGGCCGACCTCGGCTCGGCCGACCACCGTTCTCTTCGCCGAAGTGGGAAGCCCGCCGCGGGATCCGGCGGCCACCGACGACGCCCTTCAGGGCTCCGTGGCGCGCTACCTACAGGTGCTCGGCCAGGCCGCCGAGCTGAGCGGCGGCCGCGTACTGCACACGCACACCCAGGGTGTGCTCGCCCTCTTCTCGACGCCCGATGCGGCCGCGGCCGCCGCGGCGCGCATGCACGCGTATGCACAGACGCTGACGCCGGACCAGCCGAAGCTCGACGTGCGCATCGGCTTCCACGCCGGCCCGGTCGCACAGCGCAACGACGACATCTTCGGCGATACGGTCAATCTCGCGCTCAAGATCGCCGAGGAAGCCAAGGACGGCCAGATCCTCACCTCACACGACACTGCCTCGAGCCTCGCGCCCGCCGTCCAGGAGCTGGTGCGGCCCGCCCGGGGCCAAAAATGCGAGCTTTTACTCGGCAACCTGGAATGGCGCAACGCGGTGAACCAGATCGTGGCGGCCCGCAAGACCGCCTTGCAGCCCCGCGCCGTGCTGCGCCTGAGCTGCCGCGGCACCGCCGTCGTGCGCCGCCGCGAAGGCGACTCGGCGCTGATCGGCCGCGACCCGGGCTGCGATCTTTGCGTCGAAGGAATCGCCGTGTCCCGGCGCCACTGTGTGATCGTGCGGCGCGACGCCGGCTTCGTGCTGCGTGACCAGAGCACCAACGGCACCTACGTGACCGTCACCGGCCAGCCGGAGGTCCGGGTGCAGGCGAAGGAGCTGCCGCTCGGCAGGTGCGGCGTGATCGCGCTCGGCGAGCCGGCGATGGCGACCGACGCGGCCGTCCGGTACGCCTGCGAAATCCTCCCCTGAAATGAAACGCCCCGGGAGCTCGCGCTCGCGGGGCGTTCCGGTTAAGGCGAGAGCCGGCTGACTAGCTGGCGTCGCTCCCGATGCCGTTGCTGGTTGATCCGGAGTGTTGCCCGCCGGTCCTGCCTTGGGAATCGCTCACTGGATCACCTCCTTTCAAAGTTGCCAGACTCCAGTTTAACACCGAGTTTGGCGATTTCCTCCTTGATGCGCTGGGCGCGGTTCTCCGGCGCCGGATGCGTGGACATGAACTCGGGTTGTCGCGAGCCGCCGCCCGACGCCTTGGCGAGCACCTCCATGACGCGGATCATGGCGCGCGGGTCGTAGCCCGCCTCCAACATGATCCGCACACCGTAGCGGTCGGACTCGAGCTCGTCCTCGCGGCCGTAGCTCATGTTGATCATGCTGCCCACGACCTGCCCGATCTGCGCGGTGGTGTAGTCGCCGCTGCCGACCACCAGCGCGCCGAGCAGGCCCTGCGTGAGTTGCTGCTTGGCGAGGCGCTCCGACGAGTGGCGCGCGATGACGTGCGCGATCTCGTGGCCGAGCACCCCGGCGAGCTCGGCCTCGCTCTTCAGCAGCCGCAGCAGGCCCTCGGTGATGAAGATCGGCCCGCCCGGCAGCGCGAAGGCGTTGACCGTGCGCGGGTCGGCGAGCACGTGGAAGCTGAACTTGTACGGGCTCTTGGCGGCGAAGCTCCCGGCCACCAGCTTCTCGCCGACCTGATGGACCAGCGCCCTCGCTTTCTCGTTCTGCGACAGGCCGCCCATCTGCGCGGCCATCTGCGGCGCGCTCTTGTAGCCGAGCGCGATCTCCTGCTCGGGCGTCATCGCGACGCGCTGCTTCTCGCCCGTGAGCGGGTTGTCGCTCGTGCTGCCGAAATAGGTGACGATCGCCATCAGCGCGATGACGAGCGCGATCACCAGCCGTCCGCGGCCCATATCCTTCTCTTAGTCCGGTAAATTCTCCAGGCGTTCGCGCGCTACCCGCACGCTCACCGCCGCGCGCTCCTCCTGTAGCGTCATCGCGACACGGCAATCGCGCTCGCCCCAGCCGCGGTTCATGGCCTGGTCGAGCTCCTCTAGCGCGATCTGGCCCACGCGCATCGGCACCCCGCATTCTCCGGCGAGCTCGAGCGCCAAGGACATGTCCTTGTGCGCCAGGCGCACGGTAAAGGCCGGCGGATCGTAGACCCCGGGCAAGAAATGCTCCGGCAGGCGATCGAAGGTGCGCTTGCGACCGGTCGCGCCCTGGCGCAGCGCCCGGTACAGCGCCAGCGGCTCTACGCCCGCCTTGACCCCGAGCGTGAACACCTCGGCGAGCGCCGCCTGGATCGTAAAGCTCGCCGCGTTGTGCGCGAGCTTCGCCACCGTGCCCGCGCCGATCGGTCCGACGTAATACGGCTGATCCCCTACCTGGCGAAGCAGGGATTCATATTTCTTGAACACATCGGCATCGCCGCCGACCCAGATCGCGAGCTTCCCGCTCTGCGCGCCCTTCGGCCCGCCGCTCACCGGCGCGTCGAGGAAGCTGATCTTGTTTCCGGCCAGCTCCGCATGCAGCCGCCGCACGACCTGGGGCGAGTTGGTGCTCAAGTCGAACCAGGCCGCGTTCGCCGGCAGCGCCGGCGCCACGGCCTTCGCGACCGCCTGCACTTCCTTCGGTCCCGGAAGCGAGGTGAAAAGGACCTCGCAGCCGCGCGCGGCATCCTCGACGGACGACTTCATCGAGAAGCCTTCGACCGCGCGCACGTCAAACGCCTGAACCGCATGGCCGGCGCGCTGCAGGTTGGCGGCCATCGGCCGGCCCATCGCGCCAAGGCCGATGAAGCCGATCTTCATACGCCGCGCTCCTTGAATACCTCCTTCGCGATTAGCGCGGCGGTGCCGCCGTTCGGCCATCCGGCATAGAAGGAAAGGTGCGTGATCACCTCGATGATTTCTTCCCGGGTGACGCCGTTGTCGAGCGCGCGGTGCAGGTGGCCGCGCAGCTGGTCGGGGCGGTAGAGCGCAGTTAGCGCCGCAATCGTGATCAAACTGCGATCGCGCTTGGAGAGCTGCTTGCGCTCCCACACGTCGCCGAACACGACTTTGTCGCTGATCTCGCCGAGCTTGGTAAAGACGTCGCGCACCTGCGCGATGGTGGACGGTGGCTGCTTCGCGGCCATGAAACATGTCTCCTCGGATGGAAAGCGCGACGATACTATGAACTTCCATGATGTCCGCACCGCGAAGCGAACCGGAATCCACTTACGCCTGGCTGCGCGTGCTCGCGGCGCTCGCCATCATGACGATCGGCGGCGCCGGCATGTACAGCATGGGGGTGGCGCTCCCACTGGTGCAGGCGGATTTCTCAGCCACGCGCGGCGACGCGTCCCTGCCCTATACGCTCACGATGATCGGCTTCGGCGTCGGCGGCATCCTGATGGGCCGCCTGGCCGATCGCTTCGGCGTCGTGGTGCCGGTGATGATCGGCGCGCTCGGCCTTGGCGGCGGCTTCGTGCTCGCCGGCACCGCGCCGAGCCTGCTGCAGTTCAGCCTCGCGCACGGCGTGCTGATCGGTCTGCTCGGCTGCTCGGCCACGTTCGCGCCGCTCGTCGCCGACACCTCGCTCTGGTTCAACCGGCGGCGCGGCATCGCCGTCGCCATCTGCGCAAGCGGCAACTATGTCGCCGGCACGGTCTGGCCGCCGATCCTCCAGTACGCCTTCGATACGGTGGGCTGGCGCGCGACGTATGTCGGCCTCGGATGCTTCTGCACCGTAGCGATGGTCGTCCTGGCGCTCGCGCTGCGACGCAGGCCGCCCGCGCTCGAGGCTTCTTCGGAGATCAAATCCTTCTCGAAAAACGAACGACCGCTGGGGCTGTCGCCGAACGCGCTGATGGCATTGCTCGTGATTGCCGGCGTGTCCTGCTGCGTGGCGATGTCGATGCCGCAGGTCCACATCGTCGCCTATTGCAGCGACCTCGGCTACGGCGCGGCGCGCGGCGCGCAGATGCTCTCGCTCATGTTCGGCTTCGGCGTCGTCAGCCGGCTCGCCTTCGGTTTCATCAGCGATCGGCTCGGCGGGCTGCACACGCTGCTGCTCGCCTCGTCGCTGCAGGCGGTGGCGATCGCCCTCTTCCTGCCCTTCGATACCCTGATTTCGCTCTACGTGGTGTCGGCGCTGTTCGGGATCTTCCAGGGCGGCCTGGTACCGCAATACGCGATCGTGGTGCGCGAGTACTTCGCGCCGCGCGAGGCCGGCGTGCGCGTGGGTATTGTGCTGATGTCTACGATGCTCGGCATGGCCCTCGGTGGCTGGATGTCGGGCGTGATCTTCGACCTCACCGGCTCCTATCGCGCGGCGTTCCTCAACGGCTTTGCCTGGAATTTGCTCAACATCGCCATCATTGCGTGGCTGCTGATGCGGGCCCTTCCAGCCCGTGATAGATTGATTCCGGGGACCTAACCAGAGGAGGGAGCACCATGATCCGGATCGCTGCATTTCTGGTCGCGGCTGCGTTCGGCGCTGCCGTCAACGCTCAGCAGATCACGCTGCGCATGGGCCACGACCAGCCCGTCGGCAGCATGTACGACGAAGGCCACAAGATGTTCAAGAAGCTGCTCGAAGAGCGCAGCAAGGGGCGCATCAAGGCCGACATATTTCCGGCGGCGCAGCTCGGCTCCGAGGTGGCGATGGTCGAAGGCCTGCGCCTGGGCTCGATCGACGTGATCTGCGCCAATGCGCCCAACGCCGCCGCGTTCATCCCGGAGCTTGGCCTGTTCAGCGTGGCGTATCTATTCAAGGACCTCGCGCACTTCGAGCGCGTGGTGAACGACGCGGCGTTCGCCAAGCGCATCGACGAGATTATCGCCGGCAAGAACATCGGCATCAAGCGCATCGGTTTCTACGCCGCCGGCGTACGCAACATCTACAGCCGCAAGGGCTCAGTCGCCGGGCCGGACGACCTCAAGGGCGTGAAGATCCGCGTGCAGAACAACCCGATCGAGGTCAAGGTGTGGCGGGCGTTCGGCGCCATCCCGACGCCGATGAACTTCGGCGAGGTGTACCAGGCGCTGCAGTCGGGCGTGCTGGACGCG